>CAIYBL010000027.1 GCA_903924485.1 uncultured Actinomycetes bacterium | reverse complement strand
TTTCATAAAAACTACGAATGATGAGATGGATTCTTACGATCTCTCTTTTGCCGAGACTATCTATCGAATCGCAAAAGAGACCGATGATGTCGTCGAATACATGAAATTAGAGAAGCTATACAGTCTGGATTACAAGAATCACTACCTAGAGCATTCGCAATTGACTGAAATTAGGCATCGCCTGATCACTTTATTTCGATTTCTGAAGGTGGATACCGTCATTACCTTTGATCCGTGGGGCCATTATGAGGAAAATCCAGATCACTACATAACTGCTCATGCGGTGGAAACCGCCTCCTGGACGGCGGGGCGCCAATTGGATCTGCCAGAGTTAAAAGAGATGGGGCTACACCCGAAATTCATCACCCGAAAATATCTTGTGGCGCGCGGGCCTCAACTGGTCAATCGAGTCGTGGATATCTCCCCGGTTGCCAGTAAGAAGCTGGAATGTATGAAGCTCCACGTCACGCCTATGGATAATATGTATCGGACCTACCTTGATTTGCACCCTGGCGCTCAGATTACGCAGGATGAGTTTGTGGAGAGTGAATTCCTTCAAAAGGCCGACCCTATCTACGGAGTCGATTACGTGGAGAAGTTCCATTACATAGATGAGACCGATTCCTTCTCCTTTATGCGAAATCAGCAAAGCTAGGCGGCTAGAGACTCCTTTTCGGGGCTGTCTTATGTATCAATCTGACGGGGACTGATATACCATCAACCCGTGAGCCTGCTTGATTTCTCAGCACCTGATAGCCAGGGGATTCCTTCCTTCTCCCAGGAGGCTTATAACCAGATCCGCTCGATGATCGTCTCCTTGGAACTCAAGCCGGGGTCACTCATCAATGAAGCAGAGCTGATGAATAAGTTGGGCCTTGGTCGCACTCCTATTCGTGAGGCGCTGCGCTCGCTGGCTAATGAAAAACTCGTCGAGGTATATCCGCGCAGAGGAATGTTTGTGAGCAGCGTTGATGTCCATAACCTTGCAGCGATTTCGGAAGTGCGTGCAGTCCTTGAGATTCAAGCTGCCGGCCTTGCTGCTCAAAGATCCAATGCATCAGATCAGGCGATAACTAAGGCTTTGATAGCCGAGATTGATGCGATCAAAGGTGAGCCGGATATGGCAAAGCTCATTGGGCTGGATCAAAGAATTCACCGCCACATTTATAAAGCAACACACAATCATTTTCTTGAGATGTCCCTTGAGCAATATTACGGACACGCCCTTCGTATCTGGTTTATGGCACTCGATCGAGTTGAAGATTTATCAGAGGCAGTCATTGAGCATCGCGCTCTTTTGATTGCTGTACGAGATAACAAGGTTGAAGAAGCAGAAGCAGCCATGAGAGAACATGTAGAAGGTTTTGAAGCAAGCATTAGAAAAAGTTTCTAAGGCGACGAAAGCGAAGGAATGAATCATGAGCGCACTACCAAGTAAGGCGAAGGCAGTAGTTATTGGTGCCGGCATCGTCGGAAACAGCGTTGCCTACCACTTAGCCAGACTTGGATGGCGCGACATCGTGCAGATCGATAAGGGACCCCTACCTAACCCTGGTGGATCAACAGGGCACGCATCAAACTTTATTTTCCCGGTAGATCACTCTAAAGAGATGACTGCTATTACCGCAGATAGCGTGCGTCAATACAAAGAACGCAACACCTTCACCGAATCAGGAGGTATTGAAGTTGCTCGTACACCCGAGCGTATGCAGGAACTTGCCCGCCGCATCACCTCTGGAAAATCATGGGGAATTGAAGGCGGTCGCATTCTCACGCCAGCACAGGTAAAAGAATTAGTGCCCTACATTGACGAGACGGTAATCCTTGGTGGGTTCTATTCACCAACTGTTGGTGTTGTAGATTCGCTGCGTGCTGGAACGCTAATGCGCGAAGAAGCAATCGAAATGGGCGCCCTTCAAAGTTTTGCCAATATAGAAGTGCTCGGGATGGATGTTGAAAATGGACGTATCAAACGTGTCCGCACAGATAACGGGGATATAGAAGCTGATTATGTAGTGATTGCCACAGGTTGCTGGAGCCCGCGTCTTGCTGCGATGGCAGGAGCATTTATTCCATTGACTCCCGCTGTGCACCAGATGAAAGACATCGGACCTGTTCCATTCTTTGCAGGCGCAAAGGGCGACATTGAGTGGCCAATCATTCGTGACATGGATACCAATATGTACGAACGCCAACATGGCACCGGTCTTGAAGTTGGGTCATACGCACACCGACCAATTCTTTATACACCCGAAGATATTCCATCGAACGCGGTTGCTGCATTGTCACCAACAGAATTTCCATTCACTCAGGTGGATTTCGATCTCCAAGATGAGCATTCACTTGAATTGATGCCATCAATCATTGGCGATGAAAACGTTCGCGAGAAGTACGCGATTAACGGAATTCTTTCGCTTACTCCAGATGGAATGCCGATTCTTGGCGAAACTCCAGAGGTAAAGGGATTGTGGTCAGTTGCAGCTGTCTGGGTTAAAGAAGGCCCAGGAACAGGTAAGAGCGTTGCCGAGTGGATGGTTCTTGGAGAATCAGAGATCGATCTTCACTCTTCAGATATCGCGCGCTTCCACGAACACCAAAAGACGACGTATCACGTAAAGGCCCGTACTCACGAGGGCTTCAACAAGACGTACGGAATTGTTCATCCAAACGAGCAGTGGGCGAGTAATCGAAACGTTCGCCTTTCGCCTTTCTATGATCGAGAGAAAGCATTAGGCGCCGAGTTCTATGAGACAGCAGGGTGGGAGCGTCCATTCTGGTATTCATGCAACGAGCACCTTGTTGCAAAGTTTGGCGAGAAAGTAATGCCTCGTACTTCCGAATGGGAAGCTCGTTGGTGGTCACCGATTATCAACGCTGAACATCTGCAGATGCGCGAAAGCGCCGGAGTTGTTGACCTCAGCGCCTTCGCGATCTTTGATGTGACGGGACCTGCTTCACTTGCCGTGGTTCAGAAGATGGCAGTTCGTCAGATGGATGTTGCAGTTGGACGCGTTGTGTATACGCCAATTCTCGGTATTCATGGCGGATTCAAATCTGACCTTACGATTATGCGACTTGGTGCCAATCATTTCCGCGTCGTCACTGGTGGCGCACATGGAATGGCAGATAAGAAATGGTTCTCTGACCAACTTCCAGAAGACGGCTCTGCACAAATTGTCGACCTGACTTCTGCCTATACAACTATTGGTGTGTGGGGGCCAAGAGCACGCGACATCTTGGCTTCAATCACCAAGAATGATTTATCCGCCGAAAACTTTAAGTTCAGCACCTGCAAGATGGTTGAGTTTGGGCCTCTACGCGTGCTTGCTTCACGCATTTCTTACGTCGGCGAACTTGGCTGGGAGCTTTACATCCCTATGGATCAAGGTGCGAAATTGTGGGATCTTATTTGGGAAGCTGGAAAGGCTCACGCGATGATTCCTGTTGGGATTGGCGTATACGGAACAACGGGTCGTCTAGAAAAGTCCTATCGTGCTTATGGCAACGAGTTAGAGACTGAGTACAACGTCGTTGAGGCGGGAATGCAGACGGCAAAAATCAAGGATCAAGATTTCATTGGCAAAGAAGCTCACTTGCGCCATCGTGCGCAAGCACCGGTCACAACTCTCTGCTCACTTACTGTTGATGATCACACTTCTTCAACAGGGGAAAAGCGATACATGCTCGGCAAGGAGCCAATCCTCACATTAGAGGGTGGTCCAATCGTCGATTCTCATGGTCGTCGTTCATACGTTACCAGCGCTGGATCTGCGCCATCTATTGGCAAACATGTCTTGATGACGTATTTGCCAACAGACCTTGCAATTATGGGAGCCAAATTTCTTGTCGAGTACTTAGGCGAGAAATATCCAGTGACCGTTGCAGGCGTCGGATCAGCACCACTATTTGACCCTTCAAATGAACGGATCCTTTCGTAATGGATGTACTTGTCTGCCTCAAGCGAGTCCCACTAGCTGGAAGCACATTTTTGCTGACTCCTGATTCTCGCGACATCAATACCGAGTTCTTGGGATTTGGAATAAGCCCTCACGAGGAAAATGCGGTTGAAGCGGGTGTTCAACTTGTTGAACAAATGGGAGGCACTCTTACACTCTTGACCCTTGGACCAACGGAGGCAGAAGAGCAATTGCGTTCGCAATTGGCAATCGGTGCCACTCGAGGGATCTTGCTTGAAACCGATGGCGAAGATTGGGATCCACAGGCAACTGCGGCCGCTCTTGTAGATGCCATTAACGCCGAGGAGACAAAGTTTGATCTCATCTTATTTGGCGCAGAATCTGCCGATAGTGCCGGGTATCAAATTCATATCCGAGTAGCTCACGCGCTAGCTCGTCCCATCGTGACTAATGTGAAAACGATGAAAATCGAAAACGGTGTGGCGCAATGTGAGCGCGCTGTCGGAAGTGTTCGCGAGTTATACGAAACAACTTTGCCAGCGATTATTACCGTTCGAGATGGTCTCAACATTCCTCGCTATCCATCCGTTCCTGGTCGCATTCAAGCGCGAAAGAAGCCGATAGATCATAAGAAACCGCAGGCGCATGTGCCTCGGTTAGAGAAAGTTTCGCTGAGTGTTGCTCCTTCTAATTCAGCGGGTGCGCAGATTTTGGGTCATGGCGTAGAAGCAGTTCCAGCGCTCGTGGATGTACTTCGTACGATTGGAGTTCTCGCATGATTTTGGTACTCGTTGATCATGATCGTGGTGAGCTAGATCCTCTTTCACTTCGCGCACTTACCGCCGCAAGAAAACTTTCCAGCGATGTTCAAGCCGTGGTTATTGGCAGCGATGGCGCGCCTTTGTCGGGCGTGGCTGGCGAATACGGAGCCAGCGTTTTGCATGTTGCCATGCATCCAGAACTCACGGACTACACACCAGCGGCAAGTGGACGTGCTTTGGCGCAACTTGTTGCCTCAATCAAACCGCAGGCAGTTTTGGCGGCAGGAAGTCCACGTGGAAATGAACAACTCGCTCATCTTGCAACGATATTGGATCTTCCCATGGCTGCTGAATGCAGCGAGATCACTTTAGGAAATCCGCATACCGTTGTTCGTGCACGATGGGCCGCAAACTTGATGGAACAAGCTTTGGTGCATTCAGAATTGCTGATTGCCACTGTGCTCGCGTTCGCTGTTGAAGCAGAAGCCGCGCCAATCGTGATTACCGTTTCCAATTTTGAGGCCAATCTAGAATCGATCGACCTTCAGGTTCGAATCCTTGGACGTGGGGGAGAAGCAGAAAAATCTGGCGCCTCACTCACCGATGCAAAGGTAATCGTTTCAGGCGGCCGTGGAGTTGGCGGACCAGAGGCTTTCTCTTTGCTAGAGGAGTTGGCTGCGCTCCTAGATGGCGCGGTCGGGTGTTCGCGTGTTGTTACAAGTTCTGGTTGGCGCCCGCACGCCGAACAAGTGGGGCAGACTGGCACAAAGGTGGCTCCAGATCTTTACATTGCAGCTGGGATAAGTGGTGCGATGCAACATATTGCAGGATGCAAAAACTCAAAAACGATAGTCGTCATCAATACGGATCCAGAAGCACCAATCCTCGCGTATGCAGATTACGCAATCATCGGCGATCTTCACAAAGTACTTCCAGCTCTTACACAAGCCATTAAAGCAACGAAGGGTTAGACAAGTGTCCGATATAGAAATTGCTCAAGCCACCACAATGAAGCCAATCGGTGAAATAAGCGCCATGTTGGGAATTGAATCATCAAATCTTGAGCCATATGGTCACTACAAAGCGAAAGTCTCTTTAAAGTATTTGGACTCACTGCCAGAGCGCACCAATAGCAAACTCATCCTTGTCACAGCTATTAGCCCAACTCCTGCAGGTGAAGGAAAGACAACCACGACCGTTGGATTAGGTGACGCTCTTCGACACATTGGCAAGAACGCCATGATCTGTTTGCGTGAGCCTTCCCTTGGGCCAGTCTTTGGCATGAAGGGTGGGGCAGCAGGTGGCGGGTACGCACAAGTTGTACCTATGGAAGATATCAATCTCCATTTCACAGGAGATTTTGGGGCAATCGCCTTGGCAAATAATCTTCTTGCCGCGCTGTTGGATAACCACATTCACCATGGCAACACGTTAAACATTGATGTACGTCGCATCGCGTGGAAGCGCGTAGTAGATATGAATGATCGCGCCCTTCGCGACATAGTCGTTTCGCTAGGCGGACCAGGAAATGGTTTTCCACGCGAAGATGGCTTTGACATAGTTGTTGCTTCAGAGATCATGGCTATCTTCTGCCTATCGACTTCTATCGAAGACTTGAAGACGCGAATTGGCAAGATCGTGGTCGCTTACGATCGCGATAAGAAACCTATTTTGGCAAGTGACCTTAACGCGCAGGGCGCGATGACAGTGATCTTAAAGGATGCATTCCAGCCAAACTTGGTCCAGACACTTGAGCACACCCCAGCCTTTATTCATGGAGGTCCTTTCGCCAATATTGCACATGGTTGCAACTCTGTTGTTGCAACTAAGTCAGCGATGAAGTTGGCCGACTACGTCGTAACTGAAGCGGGATTTGGCGCAGACCTTGGTGCAGAAAAGTTTATTGATATCAAGTGTCGCAAGTCTGGGCTCCGTCCATCTGCATGCGTACTCGTAGCCACCATTCGAGCTCTCAAATTCCATGGCGGAGCGGATCTTAAGACCATCACTGAAGAGAACCTCGTTGCGTTAGAGGCCGGTATGGCCAACCTAGAGAAGCATCTTTCCAATATTCGAGATGTATATGGGATACCAGTTGTTGTTTCTATTAACCATTTCACCAGTGACACCGATGCTGAAGTAGCACTCCTTCGCAAGAAAGTTGAAGCGATAGGTGGCCGCGTTGTTTTAGCTACGCATTGGGCAGATGGTGGAGCTGGAGCCGCTGAGCTTGCAAAGGCAGTTGTCGAACTATGCGAGCAACCAAGTGAGATTACTTTTGTTTATCCTGATGATGCCTCGTTGTGGGAAAAAGTGGAACTGCTTGCCACCAAGGTCTATGGAGCAACCGAAGTCACTGCAGATGCGAAGGTTCGTGGTCGAATTAAAGAACTCCAAGATGCTGGGTACGGGCACTTTCCAATCTGTGTTGCCAAGACTCAATACTCCTTTTCCACTGACCCTTCCCTCAAAGGCGCGCCTACCGGGCACTCCTTGAACATCCGAGAGGTTCGACTGTCTGCAGGAGCAGAATTCATTGTGATGGTCTGCGGAGAAATCATGACCATGCCTGGCCTTCCTCGCGTACCATCTAGCGAGCGGATTGATTACATCGATGGGAAAGTGGTGGGTTTGTTCTGATGCAATTGCCTGCATGGTCACCAGAGGAAGCGCTAAAGGTAATAGCGCTGACTTCGCATGAACCAGGTCCTGTACTCGTAACCCTGCAGGGAATTCAAGATCATTTTGGATATGTACCAGATGCTGCAGTCGCCCTAATTGCACAGACGTGCAATGTTTCGCGCGCTGATGTACACGGTGTCCTCACTTTCTATCACGACTTACGAACTGACCTGCCAGCTAAGACTCAGATCCACATCTGCGTTGCAGAAGCATGCCAATCTATGGGCGCACGCAAAGTTGTTACTGATGCGAAGGATGCGTTTGCTACCAACACCGAGGTTGAAATCAAAGACGCTTACTGTTTAGGCAATTGCGCACTTGCACCCGCTGCAAGCATTAACGGGAAGCTTCGCGGTCGAGTGAGCGCAGAATCATTGGTCGAGGAAGTGAACCACCTGTGATCACGGTTTATATCCCTGGTGATGGCGCATCCAAGTCAGTCGGAGCCGACGAAGTTACACATGCAATCGCTCATGAGTCCTCCTCTCGCGGGTTAGACGTCCAGATTATTCGCAATGGTTCTCGTGGCGCTCTCTGGTTGGAGCCACTAGTAGAAGTTGTCACCCCTTCCGGACGTATTGCTTTTGGTCCGGTAGCGGCTAGCGATGTAACGTCACTTTTTGATGCAGATTTTCTCAACGGCGGCCAACATCGCCTATCCCTTGGCAAGAGCGAAGAAATTTCCTGGTTGGCCCGTCAAGACCGCGTTACTTTCAAACGCGTAGGAGTCATCGATCCACTTTCTATCTCTGACTATGAATCTCACGGTGGGCTCGTCGGATTGCGCTTGGCACTTGGCATGACTCAAGATGCAATTGTTGAGCAAGTTACCGACTCTGGACTTCGTGGTCGTGGCGGAGCTGGATTTCCCGCGGGCATCAAGTGGCGTACCGTTCTAAATCAAAGTAGTGATGAGAAATATATTTGTTGTAACGCTGATGAGGGAGATAGCGGAACATTTGCTGATCGCATGTTGATGGAAGGCGACCCCTTCACGTTGCTGGAAGGTCTCACGATCGCAGGAATCGCAGTCGGGGCTACTGAGGGAGTTATTTATATTCGTTCGGAGTATCCGGATGCTATTGAGGTTATGAGCAAGGCCATCGAGATTGCCCAAGATTTCGGCTGGCTTGGTTCTAAAGTATTAGGAACTTCTCACACCTTTAACGTGCGCATTCGTAAAGGCGGCGGTTCATACGTCTGTGGTGAAGAGACTGCGATGCTCGAGAGCATTGAAGGAAAGCGAGGCGTTGTACGCTCAAAGCCTCCATTGCCAGCGATTGAGGGGCTATTTGGAAAGCCAACAGTCATCAATAACGTGCTTACGTTGGCGACCATTCCTGCAATCCTTGCAGAGGGCGCGAACGCCTATAAGGCACGAGGCGTCGGTCGTTCAGTTGGCACTCAGGTATTCCAACTCGGCGGCAACATTGCGCAGGGCGGAATCGTGGAGTTGGCATTTGGCACAACGTTGGACTCATTGGTTCATGGTTTCGGTGGCGGAACATATACGGGTAAACCAATTCGCGCCGTTCAAATTGGTGGCCCGCTCGGTGCATACCTTCCAGTGTCTTCCTTTAATATTTCTATGGATTATGAATCTTTGTTAGCTGCTGGAGGAATGCTTGGTCACGGGGGAGTTGTTCTCTTTGATGAGAGCGTTGACTTAGCAGTGCAAGCTAGATTTGCGATGGAATTCTGCGCCCTTGAATCATGTGGTAAATGCACGCCTTGTCGTTTGGGCTCAACACGTGGCGCTGAAACGATTACCAAAATAATTGATGGAGTAGATGTAGATGGTAATAAGCGTCTGCTTCTGGACTTGTGTGAGGTTATGACAGATGGTTCTCTATGTGCGATGGGCGGCCTGACACCTCTCCCTGTGAAAAGCGCAATGCTGCACTTTCCCGAAGACTTCGACGCAAGAATTGGAGCAGTGCGATGACTCTTCTCATCGAACCAGATTACGGAACTCCTGCAAGTACACGCGAGGAGATTGTCAGCGTAGTAATTGACGGGCAACAGATTTCAGTAGCAGCAGATACTTCCATCATGCGCGCAGCGTTAGAAGCTGGAATCGATGTACCTAAGTTATGTGCAACTGATCGACTTAAGGCATTTGGGTCGTGTCGGCTTTGTGTTGTTGAAATCGATGGTCGAAATGGAACCCCGTCTTCGTGCACAACTCCTGTTGCCGATGGAATGAAGATTTCTACAAAGAGTGATCGACTAGATCGGTTGCGCCAAGGCGTGATGGAGCTCTACATGTCTGATCACCCGCAGACCTGCGCCGCAGGAGATGAGTGCGAGATGCATTCCATGGCGGATCGAGTGGGCTTAAAACAGGTTCGCTATTCAGGCAGTACGCACCTTGATTTGCCAAAAGATGAGTCCAATCCTTACTTCACCTTTGACTCCACCGAATGCATTGTCTGCAATCGCTGCGTGCGCGCATGCGATGAAGTCCAAGGCACCTTTGCCCTTACGATCGAAAATCGCGGCTTTGAGGCTCGAGTCTCATCATCAGGGACTTCCTTCATCGAGAGCGAATGTGTTTCGTGTGGAGCGTGTGTTCAGGCCTGCCCAACAGGTGCACTGACCGAAAAAACTTTGTACACAATTGGAACTCCTACCCGAACGGTCATTACCACCTGCGCCTATTGCGGCGTGGGCTGCTCTTTTAAAGCGGAGATGAAGGGCGATGAATTAGTTCGCATGGTGCCCTATAAGGATGGCGGCGCTAACGAAGGCCATTCATGCGTAAAGGGCCGATTTGCGTGGGGATATGCCACTCATACGGATCGAGTTACCTCTCCGCTCATTCGTGAATCCATCACCGATCCTTGGCGTGAGGCATCGTGGGAGGAGGCAATTACTTTTGCTTCC
The DNA here is from genome assembly GCA_903924485.1 of uncultured Actinomycetes bacterium. Lineage (GTDB taxonomy): Bacteria > Actinomycetota > Actinomycetes > Nanopelagicales > Nanopelagicaceae > QYPT01. The sequence continues at coordinate 16,087 of CAIYBL010000027.1, read as the reverse complement.
AATAAGTTGAAGGCAATTCAGTCAGAATTCGGCAATGACAGTATCGGTGGAATCACATCATCCCGGTGCACAAATGAAGAGGTATACGCCGTTCAGAAAATGATCCGGGCCGCCTTTGGAAATAACAACGTTGATACATGTGCACGGGTATGTCATTCACCTACGGGATACGGCCTTAGCCAGACTTTCGGAACATCGGCAGGAACTCAGGACTTTGAATCCGTGGAGCATGCAGATGTGATCATGGTTATTGGTGCTAATCCAACTGCGGCTCACCCAGTTTTTGCCGCTCGCATGAAACAAGCCATGCGCAGGGGCGCCAAACTTATCGTTGTAGATCCTCGCAGGATTGAGTTGGTGCGAACTCCGCACATTGAAGCAGCACATCACCTAGCACTTATGCCTGGAACAAATGTTGCAATCATCAACGCCCTGGCGCATGTGATTGCAGAAGAAGGCTTGATCGATCGTGAATTTGTAAATGCTCGATGTGATCTGGAATCTTTCGCGAAATGGGAGACCTTCATTCGCTTGCCAGAGAATTCTCCAGAATCTCTTGAGGCCGCGACACGTGTACCAGCTGCCGAAGTACGTGCCGCAGCTCGGCTGTATGCCACCGTGCCTAACGCTGCGATTTACTATGGACTCGGCGTTACCGAACATAGCCAAGGTTCCACAATGGTTATGGGTATTGCAAACCTAGCCATGGCTACTGGCAATATCGGCCGCCTAGGTGTTGGAGTGAATCCACTTCGTGGTCAAAACAATGTTCAAGGATCCTGCGATATGGGTTCATTCCCACATGAACTCCCTGGCTATCGACACATCTCCAACCCTAAAACGCGAGAGATTTTTGAAAAGATCTGGGGCCGCACAATTAAGGCCGAACCGGGGCTGCGCATTCCAAATATGTTTGATGCAGCTCTTGCCGGAACTTTCCGTGGAATGTACATACAAGGTGAAGATATTGCTCAGTCTGATCCTAATATTTCTCATGTGCATGCAGCCTTGCGCGCGATGGACATGATTATCGTCCAAGACCTCTTCCTTAACGAGACCTCCAAATTTGCTCACGTCTTTCTTCCCGGAACTTCTTTCTTGGAAAAAGATGGAACATTTACAAATGCCGAACGTCGAATCAACCGGGTACGTCCAGTTATGCCTTCAAAGACCGGCAAGACTGAATGGGAAGTCACGTGTGATCTTGCAATGGCCATGGGTTATGACATGCACTACGACAACGGCGCGCAGATAATGGATGAAATTGCAGCGACAACCCCTACTTTTGCTGGCGTTTCCTTCGAGAAGTTAGATGCCATGGGGAGCCTGCAATGGCCGTGCAACGACAAGACTCCTTTAGGAACCCCTGTTATGCATGTAGATGAATTCGTTCGAGGCGAAGGTCGGTTCATGGAAACACCATTTGTTCCAACGGACGAGAAAGCTTCGCGTAAGTTTCCTCTACTGCTAACGACTGGGCGTATCTTGAGCCAGTACAACGTTGGTGCACAAACCCGACGCACGGCAAATGTTGTGTGGCATTCAGAAGATATCTTGGATATTCATGAATCTGACGCCGAACTTCGCGGAATCGCCGATGGTTCATGGGTAAAGCTCTCTAGTCGTGTGGGTGAGACGACATTGAAGGCACGAGTTACTTCAGAAGTTCCTGCTGGTGTTGTTTACACAACTTTCCATTTTCCCGAAAGTGGCGCCAACGTGATTACTACGGACTATTCGGATTGGGCTACTAACTGTCCTGAATATAAAGTAACCGCAGTGGAGATGGCCCCGAGTCTTCGCGGCCCTGGCGAAATTCAAGAACATCAGATGAGCGGCGATGCGCAATTAGAATCGATTATTCGCATGGCCAATCAAATCGCAGCAAATGTGCCCAAGGGGGCTGCGCCAGAACATGCCGTTGCCCACCATTTAGTTCAGTTCTGGACTCCTGTGATGCGTGAAAGATTGCGCTCTGATGTTGACCGAGGACGACTTTCTCCAATTGTCCTTGCGGCACTTGATCTAGAACTTAGCGGTTCAACAAACTAAGCAGTTCTCTTTCTAGCCCCGCTTCACCGACATTTCGAACTTCTAGATCAAGGCCGATGTGGTCGGCAGCGTTCTGGGCAAGGGCGTGAAGTTCATCATTTGGATTTTGAGCAAGCCAGATGATTTTTGAATAATTCTTGAAGTAGTCATCTCTCAAATCAGGGTGTTTATCAAGACCTAATTCCACAATTACACTTCTTTGAAATGACCGCACAAGAAAGTCTGTTAAGAAATAGGTGCCAGGGTTAGAGGTCATGATCGCCTTAATTTCGCTCTGTCCAGCAAAGATGTCGTAGCAATGATCGCCACTAAGGCGCTTGACTCCGTGGCGAAGAATTACCTCATCAAGTACGCCGTAGGTGCCGCAATCTGCATAGGCAACGGCGCGCTGATCATGGAGTGAACTGATTTCATCTAAAAGTCGATCGACCTCGCCGGCAATGAGTTTCGGAGAGTTATGCAATAGGGGAGGAAGTGGGTAGAGAGTTACATCCAAATTGTGTCTATCAACAATTGATGAAATATGCGTTGCGATAGCGCCGCAAGCCACAATCCCTACACTCATGATGGGAAAGACAACCGCGTTACGAATTTATCGTTGAAGTCTGCACGATCTGACAGTTCTACGTAATCGATCTCCTCCAAAAGCGCAGATGCGCCGTGACGCTCTTGCGCTGACAGAAGAACCATTTTCGCGCCTTCGCCAGCAACGTTTCCAGCTGAGACGATGCGCAGAACCGATAGTTTCGGTACGAGTCCGATTTTGATAGCCGATGCAGGGGAGAGGTAGGAACCGAAAGAACCCGCAAGAAGTACTTGCTGGATGTCGCGTTCTTCTACATCAAACTCTTCGAGCAGCAACGCCCATCCCGTTGCAATTGCAGCCTTGGCAAATTGCAGTTCACGAACATCTCGTTGAGTGAGGAAGACGGCATCACTTGGATCACCAACGTTTGCACCCCATGTAAGGACAAACACGCGTTCTCCTTCGCGCTCTAGTAAGCGAGGCGCGAGCAGAGGCGAGATTTCGGCGGCAATTTCAGCGGTGACGAAACGTCCAGAGTGATCGAGCAAACCCAGTTGCACAAGCACCGCGCACGCATCAACAAGGCCAGATCCACATATTCCGATGGCAGGAGTATCTTCGATAGTTCCAATTACCAGGTTTCCGTCGACAATCTTTACCGTTTCGATCGCACCAGAGGCAGCTCGCACTCCACATTTGATAGAAGCAGCTTCGAAAGCCGGACCAGCTGGGGCTGCCGTGGCAAGGATCTTCTCCCCGTTGCCCAAAATAATCTCACAGTTGGTGCCAACATCAATGAAGAGACGTAGACGCTTATCGCGATCCATCCCGGAGGCCAGAGCTCCAGCGACAATGTCTCCACCAACGTATGCCCCAAGCGAGGGAAGAATTACAGCCTTTGCTCGCGGATGAATTGAAATACCAAGTTCGATAGCTTCAACATCTGGGTAATCGGCACTGGCCATAATAAATGGAGCAACGCCTAGAGGTTCAGGGTCAATTCCTAAAACTAATTGTGTCATAGTGGCGTTACCAGCCAAAGCAACTTCATATACGTGAAGTGGATTGATGCCCGCTTCCTCGCAAACTTCCTTGGTTAATTCCGCAAGGGTTGCCTGTGCAAGTGAGCGCAATCTATCGAGCGCGGTCGGATCCATCATCGTTGCGCTAATGCGTGTGATGACATCGGCACCAAATGGTTGTTGCTTATTCAGCATTGATTTCACGGCCAGCGGGACACCAGTGTTGAGATCCAGAAGAGTTGCAACGACTGTTGTAGTTCCTAGGTCATAGGCCACTCCGTATCGAACAGCAGTTGTGTCACCTGGTTCGACATCAATGAGCGCCTGATCGATAAAGACAGCGGTTACCTTAAAATCAGCCGCTCGCAGTACGCGTGGGAGGTTTCTCATTGAATCAAGAGAAACTGTCGCTTCAATGTCTTCAATGGCATCGAGCAGGCGCACAATATCTGTTCGCTGATCGTGCAAAGTTGGTTCCGGGAGTTCTACATATCGCTTTTGAACTGCAGGGCGAAGAATAACTTGTCGCCCAACTCCAACGGTTGCAGCTTTTGGTCGGGTTGTCAGCGGCGGAACATCGATGGAAACATCAGTGACCGTTCTGACTAAACATGCCAGGCGCCAGCCCTTAGCAATTTCTTCTTGCGTGAATGCCCGACTATCGAGTTTCGCCGGTGGAACATCACCAGAGGTGACTTGAATTTTACATTTCTTACATGTTCCGTACCCGCCACATGTGGAGTCAATGGCAATACCGTTCCAAGAGGCGGCGTCAAATGCGCTCACCCCTGTCGGAACAGTGATTACGCGTTCACTTGAAACACTTCCATCGGTCTCAAGTGAACGAAATGAAAGCTTGACTCTCCCCGTGCCGTCGTGTTCTTGCAATGTCAGCCTTCCATGTTTGCAGCAGCTTTAGCTGCCTCGAGTTTGCGGAATCGAGTAATCCAGTTTCCGCCCCATGGATCCAGACCAAGTAGTAGATCCGCCGCGCGAACAGCTTCGACAATCATAGGAGTACGTGCATCCATGACCGCGCTTGTTAATCCATGTGACATCGCTGCTGGCAAGAATGCAGCATTAACGGCATGGCGATAAGGAAGTCCAAAGGAGACATTGGATGCACCGAGGGTCATATTGAGTCCCCATTTTTCACGAATAAGATAAATGGTCTCAAGAGTAATTTTCACTGCTTCAGGATCCGCACCAACTGTCATTGCCAGGGGATCGATAACGAGGTCCTCAAGGGGAATTCCATATTTCTCAACTGTGCGGACAATCTTTTCAGTGATGACCATTCGCTCACCCGCCGTAGCGGGAATACCTGTCTCATCGTTTGGCAGGGCAATGATCGCCGCTCCGTGACGTTTAATGAGTGGCAAAACAAGTTCCATGCGATCATCTTCACCAGTAACGCTATTCACCAGCGCTTTACCTTGGTAGGCCTCGAGGCCCGCTTGAAGGGCCTCGATGACGGATGAGTCGATACAAATAGGAAGGTCGCTCATTTTTTGAATCATCGTGATGGCACTTGCAAGCAAAGCTGGTTCATCAGTCAGTGGGACACCCATATTTACATCGAGAACGTCAGCGCCTCCGAGGGTCTGTGATTCCACATCTATGGCGATTTGTGAAAGGTCGCCAGCGCGCAGCTGCTCTTGAAACTTCTTACGTCCGGTCGGATTAATGCGTTCACCAATAATACAAAATGGTTGGTCGTGACCCATCGTGATGGTCTTGGTCGCCGAACTTAATATGGTGTGCATGGTGCTCCTGTTTTTCTAGTGTGGGGTTCTGCCGAGATCAACCATTAATCGTGCGAGAGTGTCATCATGTCGAAAATCTGCAACGTGCAAGCCGCGCACAGCAGGTTGAGCAAGTGCATGCCGAGCCTGTGTAAGAGTTAATTGGTAGGCGGCTTCACTGGGATCGCTGCTGGCCTGCACCTCTTGAATAATGGAGGCAGGAATATCAATACCCGGAACTTTATCGTTCATGAAAGTCAGTTGCTTTGCGCCTTTAACTAAAACAATGGTGGGAAGGAGATGCATGCCCGGCACGACTTCTTTCACTCCAGCGCAAAACTTTTCCAACCGATCAGCGTGATAACAGATCTGTAATTGTAGGTAGCGAGCACCGGCCCGTGATTTCTTTAGTACTCGTTGGACTCTGTAGTCCAAGGGAGGAGCAGCTGCATTCTCAACGGCCCCGATGTAGAAGTTTGTTGCGGGCGCAATCTTTCGACCGGAAAGGTAGGTTCCACGATTAAGTGAGTTGGCGACGCTGATGGCTTGTGCCGAATCAAGATCAAAGACTCGTTTTGATTCTGGTTCATCTCCCGCAGTTACATCATCGCCCGTGAGTAGTGAAATATTGTCTATACCGTGCAAAGCTGCCCCGACCATGTCAGCTTGAATTGCTAGTCGATTCTTATCGCGGCAGACAATTTGCATAATGGGTTCTAGGCCATGCATCGACATCGCAATCGCCATTGATGTATTAGAGGCGTGGGCATGTGCAGCTGGATTATCTGTAGCGTTTACAGCATCAAACCACGGAGCCAGTCTCTCCACATTTTTTATTAGGCTAGCCATCCCGCCACCATCAACGTTAGGCATCTCGGCTGTAAAAACGGTATCGCTCGTTTCCTCGAGAAGGGTGCGAAGTCTAGACATCAGAGTTCCAGCCATCGGGCACTTGCTGGTCGCGTTTGGTCAGCAAGTTAATCCACGATGAGGTCCCTTGAAGACGAGTATCTACCGGTGGTCGCAAGTCGTTGTAGTGATCGCGCCAACTTTGTGGCAATGGCAGAGATTCTTTGCGTTCGTAGGCTTTCACCCAAATGCATTGCATCTCAGGTTTTACTTCGCAATGCCCATCTTCTCTGACACCACCGCACGGTCCGTTTCGAAGCGTTTTCGGACATGTCATAGGACAAGTCATACCTGTGGAATGGAGTACGCACTGACCGCACATGCGACAGTCCCAAACGGGGGATTTGATCGCATGTTCAATCAAGGGAAGTAGTTTTGGCATTATGCGTTTGCTAGTGCTCGACGCTTCTTTATGAGGTCCTTAGCGACACGCACCGCAGTGGATGCATCGGAGGCAAAACCATCTGCTCCGACAGCATCTGCATATTCTTGTGTGACAGGGGCGCCACCGACCATGATGATGACCTCATCGCGAAGCCCAGCCTTTGTAATTTCATGAATATTTACCTTAAACATGGGCATTGTGGTGGTCAAGAATGCCGACATGCCAACGATGTCTGGTTTGTGTTCGCGTATAGCTGCGATGAATTTCTCAGGTGCTACTTGGACTCCGATATCTATGACATTAAATCCTGCTCCTTCGAGCATGATGTTCACGAGGTTCTTGCCGATATCGTGGACATCACCCTTTACGGTACCCATCAAAAATGTACCGATAGATTCGGCGCCTGTCTCTGCAAGTAGTGGGCGCAATAAGTTGAGAGCGCCGGACATTGCTTTACCTGCGATAAGCATCTCAGGGACAAAGAAGTCTCCGCGTTCAAAGCGGGCGCCAACTTCTTCAAGAGAAGGGATGAGCGCATCAAACAAAATTGTGTCCGGCCCCATTCCGTCAGCAAGGCCAGCAATAGTTAGTTCTAGTACGGCAGGCGCATTTCCTACAAGTGTTTCGTCATAGAGTGCTTTGATGATCTCATCGTGGGTCATGCTGCTCCTGCTTTCTGTTGTGAGAGTGCAATTTCTGAAATAATTAATGCACCAAGCGTGGCGAACTGGTTATCGGGTATTCGTGGAGTCGGACCGGAGATTGAAATTGCACCAACTACGCTGCCATCTCTTTCGCGGATAGGCGCAGCTATTGCGACTAGACCCTCTTCAAGTTCGTTCTTTATGACAGCGAAACCATTGCGACGCACATCTTCGAGTTCTGAGAGCAAGCGAGTGCGCGATGTGATGCTTGCTTTTGCTCGTCGTTCTAGGCGACCTGATGGAATTTTTACCGCGCCGTAGGCTAGTAAAACTTTTCCAAGTGAGGAGCAGTGATAAGGAACATTGGCACCAATCCAATTTGTTGCGCCAAGGAGATACTTGCCATCGACTTGATCGATCATTTCAACATGTCCATTGCCTGGCACGGCCAAGTTCGCTGTCTCGCCAGTCTTCTTGGCAAGTGATTCGAGAACTTCGTGCATGCGCTTTGTCAGTTCTAACTCGCGATTGCTCTGTCGAGCAAAACGGGTGACGACATTTCCGGGCAGATAAGCGCCTGATCGGTCGCGTGCAATTAAACCTTGACGCTCTAACGCTCCAAGCAATCGAGATGTCGTACTTTTTGGCAGATCATTACTTCTCGCTAGATGACTCAAGAGCGGAGGAGTGTTGGATTCGAGAATCTCGATCAGGAGTGTTGCGGCGCGATCAACTGCTTGCGTACCAACAGGCACTTCTGGATTGGCCATCAGTGCCTCCCATCCATATTCAAAGTGTTCCACTATATGGAACGCTAGTTCCATCTCTATAGCGTATTCTCATCGATGTTCCTGGTCAACACCCCACAGGGGGATTATTGGAGGCTCATTCCGTGTTCGAAAATAAAATGCCGCGTTATGAAATCTTGAGCGAAGAGTCAATGGCCGTCTTGGATAAAGGCTGGCGCCGAATAGTTTCTGAGATCGGTATTGAATTCATGAGCCCCTGGGCGGTTGAAATGTTTCGCGAAGCTGGACAGACCGTTGAAGGTGAGAACGTTAAATTTGATCCTGAATGGATTTTAAAGCAGGTTGCCAAGGCGCCAAGCGAATTCAATCTTCGAGCACGAAATCCTAAGAACAGTGTTCACATTGGGGGAAACTCCATGGTCTTTGGAGGCGTATACGGACCGCCATTCGTTCGAGAAGGAAATGTGCGACGTGATGCGACATTTAAGGATTTCGAGAACTTCTGCAAGCTTTCTCAGTCCTTTGACGCCCTCGATAGCGTTGGCGGAGTCGTATGCGAGCCAAACGATCTCTCATTAGATTCTCGCCACCTCGATATGGCATTTGCGGCTGCAACATTGACCGATAAGTTCTTCATGGGCAACGTCGTGACCGCTGAGAATGCAAAAGATGTGATTCGCATGGCCGAGATTTTGCACGGAGGTCGCTCTGCGATCGAAGAAACTCCTGCCTTGATCTCACTCGTGAACTGCAATTCACCGTTGCGCTGGGATGATCGCATGCTTGATTCACTTCGTGAATACGCACTTGCGGGTCAGCCTCTCGTTGTTACACCATTCCTATTGATGGGGGCAATGAGTCCGGTAACGATCCCTGCCACTCTTGCTCAGCAAATTGCCGAAGCTCTCACGGGCGTTGCTCTGACTCAGCTGGTTCGTCCAGGAGTTCCTGTTGTCTTCGGTTCATTCCTATCTAATATTGATATGCAATCTGGTTCACCGCAGTTTGGTACGCCTGAATCTGGAATTGGGCTCCTATGTACCGGCCAGATTGCTCGCCACTTTAAGTTGCCATTTCGCGGAGGCGGGGGACTGAACTCCTCACAAACAGTTGATGCGCAATCTGCTTATCAAACAATGATGACCATGATGCCAACATTTTTGTCGGGCACAAACTGGGTCATGCATACTGCTGGCTGGTTAGAAGGTGGATTGGTTTCCTCCTACGACAAATTTATTTTGGATGTTGAAATTTTGCAGAGCTTGATGGTTGAGTTCACTCCCTTGGAATTCAATGAGTCCTCTCTCGCATTTGATGCTCACCTTGAGGTTGGCCACGGTGGTCACTTCCTAGGAGCGGCACACACGATGGAGCGATTCCGCGATTGCTTCTATCGCCCATTCCTGACTAACAGCGATAATTACGAGCGTTGGACGCGTTTGGGCTCGCGCGATACTCGTGATCGTGCCGCGGAGATATGGCAGAAGAAACTGGAGGATTATGTGCTGCCAGAGATGGATTCTCAGGTGCTCGCAGAGCTCACGGAATTTGTTTCTCAGCGCAAAAGCGAACTCGACGGTTAGATAAAGAGGTGACTTCCTTGCTCTACATCAACGGTTCATGGAGGGATTCCTCCAATGGCGGCAAGCATGAAATTCGCAGCCCTCATGATGGCGCCCTCATTGCGAGTGTTCCTCAGGCGAGTATCGATGATGTCAACGACGCCATAGCTGCGGCGCGAGCCTCATTTGATTCAGGTGTTTTTTCCTCCTGGAGTTGGAGCAAGCGAAGCGCATTGGTTTCAACTATTGCCGACCTTCTCGAGAGAGATGCTGCAATCATCGCCAAAAAAGAAAGTGATGACACGGGCAAGCGAATCATTGAAGCCGAGTATGACGTTGCAGATGTAGTAGCCACGTTCAGACATTTCGCAAAACTAGGACTTAAAGAACAAGATCACACTGTTGATGTTGGCTTAGCCAACGTTACGAGTCAGATCGTTCACGAACCCATTGGAGTGTGTTCGCTGATAGGGCCATGGAATTATCCGCTGTTGCAAATTGCATGGAAAGTTGCACCAGCGCTAGTAGCTGGATGTTCTTTCATTCTCAAGCCCAGTGAGCTAACTCCACAGAGCGCAATTCATCTCATTAAACTTATTGAGGAGGCAGGAGCGCCTGCAGGGGTTGCCAATCTAATACTCGGCCCAGGATCAGTTGTCGGTAACGCACTAACCACGGATCCTCGAGTGGATTTGGTTTCATTCACAGGCGGGTTAACAACGGGCAAGACGATTATGGTGGGAGCTGCTGCCACAGTAAAGAAACTGGCACTGGAACTTGGTGGCAAAAATCCACACATAATTTTCGCTGATGCCGATATCGACGCCGCAATCGACAACGCTGTAACGGGGGCGTTCTTGCATTCAGGGCAGGTGTGCTCGGCTGGAACGCGACTCATTGTTGAGAGATCCATTCATGATCGCGTTGTAAAAGAAATTGTGAGACGTGCAGGACAAATTCGCATGGGCGGACCTTCTGATCTCAGCGCTGAAACCGGCCCACTTATTAGCGAGAGTCATCTCAAAGGCGTTGAAAGTTATGTTGCGGCAGGAGTTGCAGAAGGAGCCAAACTTCTTGTTGGCGGCAAAAGGAGTCAACTACCAGAACATGCGCGAGGGTGGTATTTCTTGCCGACTGTATTCGATGAGTGCAACACATCTATGCACTGCGTTCAGGAGGAATCGTTTGGTCCAGTGATGACCGTTGAAATTTTCGATACAGAAGCGCAGGCGATAGCAATCGGCAACGACACAATTTTTGGACTCTCGGGGGGATTATGGACCGGAGATAGCCTCAAGGCTGCGCGAGTGGCCAGCGCACTTCGCCACGGAACTGTATGGGTCAATGATTACGGCCCATATCGCCCACAAGCTGAGTGGGGTGGCTACAAGCAATCGGGTATTGGGCGCGAATTAGGCTCACATGGCTTGGGTGAATACCTTGAAATAAAGCACATTTGGACCAACAATTCACCTAGCAAGTCAGGCTGGTTTCACGATTTCGCAGAGGGAGAGCGTCAATGAGTACCCTCGAGCCAATGATTTCCGTGCGCCATTTATGGAAAATCTTTGGCTCTAACGCAGACAAAATTATTGGCTCACCGGACGCCGACCTCTCGCGCGCGGATCTTCGCGCAAAGACTGGAAACACAATTGCGGTCCGAGACGTTTCCTTTGACGTGGCACCGGGTGAAGTTTTTGTTGTTATGGGTCTTTCTGGCTCGGGTAAATCAACGTTGGTGCGATGCATGACCAGGCTCATCGAACCGACGGCAGGTCAATTGCAGCTTGAAGGCGAAGATATTCTCAAGGCTGATGACAAGAGATTACGCGAACTACGCCGTACGCGATTTTCGATGGTCTTTCAACATTTTGGTTTGCTTCCGCACCGTCAGGTAATTGACAACATTGCATACAGCCTAGAAATAAATGGAGTGAGTAAAGAGGCCAGGCATGCCAGAGCCCTAGAGGTGATTGACCTGGTTGGTTTGCAAGGGTACGCGCATTCATTTCCAGAGCAACTCTCGGGAGGTATGCAACAACGGGTAGGTCTTGCTCGAGCACTGGCCGTGGATCCGCAAGTTCTTTTCCTCGATGAACCCTTTAGCGCTTTAGATCCACTGATTCGCAGAGACATGCAGGCCGAGGTGATTCGCCTACATCACGAACTTGGCAAGACAATGGTATTCATTACTCATGACCTAGCCGAAGCCGTCAAGCTGGGGGATCGTATCGCCATCATGAGAGATGGTGCTGTGGTGCAAATTGGCACGCCGGAACAATTAGTGGCACAACCTGCCGATGATTACGTAGCAAATTTTGTGAGGGATTTTCCTAAGTCTCATGTGTTGACTCTTCGATGGATTGCCCGTCCACTTGCCGATGGCGAGGATTTATCAGGTCCGATATTGGCTCCGACGCTTTCGGTGCGCGATGCTGCCCGACAAGTTCTTGAAGCAGGCACTGTGGTTCGCATCATGGATGGCCCGACACTTCTAGGAGTTGTTGGCGCTCAAGATATTCTTTCGGTGATTGCAGGAGCAGGGGATTAATGACTGCGCAGTTGCTGATAAGCCCCGCTAAGAAAACTTCGGCGGTTAAGCGTTCGCTGAGCGCGCTGAGTCTTTTCTTTTTTGTTGGAGCAATCCTTTTTAGAGGTAAAGCAACTTTGCCGTTAGATCGCTCCAGTCTTACCTCCTTTCATGTCTGGCTAGATAGCTTGAGCGCCTGGATAGATAACAATCGCGATTCCAACGCTTTCTTCACAACTTTCGTAAACGTCATCCGTAACTCCATTGATTCACTGGTTATCTTTATTCAAAATGGCATTAGCCAAGCTGGGGATACAAGAACGATTCCTCAGATTGGATGGCTTGGGGTTGTCGCGATTCTTGGTTTTGTTGTCTATGCGATCTCACACTACAAAATGGCTCTTTTCGCGATGGCGGGATTTATCACATTGGGACTCCTGGGCTTTTGGCAGGAATCGATGGACACTTTGGCACTCACTCTCGCTGCGGTATGCCTATCGTTGCTTATCGGAATTCCTTTAGGAATCTTTGCGGGACTGTTTCCGAAATTCGAAAAATTTCTTACGCCCGCGCTAGATTTTGCACAAGTCATGCCAACTTTTGTTTACTTAACTCCTGTAACTCTTTTCTTCTTAATCGGTCCGGCGTCGGCGACAATCGTTACGCTCATTTACGCCGTTCCGCCCGCACTTCGAATTACTGCGGTAGCAATCAAAGAGGTTCCTTGGTCCAGCGTTGAGGCTGCGGTGTCCATGGGCTCGACTCGTTTTCAAGCGCTGCGTAAGGTTCAACTTCCTCAGGCAAAACGCACCATCGTCGTGGGTATTAACCAGACAATTATGGCCGCCCTATCGATGGTCACGATTGCCGCTCTGATTGACGCACCTGGACTTGGACAAGTTGTCGTTCGCGCACTCGAATCACTGGATGTTGGTCGGTCATTTCAGGCAGGACTTGGAATTGTTATTTTGGCAGTAGTTCTTGATCGATCTACAACAGCCGCAGCAAACAAAGTGGATAAGGGCGCCGTTGCAACATCATCTCGACGATCTCGTAGATCGGCTTTGATTCCGTTGGGCGTTCTTACATTGGTGATGGTTTTTGTCTCACGAGTTATCACGTGGGGTGGTTCTTTCCCCGGATCAGGAGCCTTGGGTTCGAACATCGCGAAGTACGTGAATAATTACGTCAATTGGTTTCAGATGCACTTTGTTACCTTCACGAATGACATAACGAACGTTGTCTCTTATGGTTTTATCAATCCGATGCAATCGCTTTTGACACAAAGTCCGTGGTTTATTACTGGAGCAGCGTTTGTTGGACTTGGTGCAATATTTGGTGGTAGGCGCCTTGCCGCCATCTCTCTTTTCTGCGTTCTCGCAATTGTCGGAACTGGCTTGTGGTCGGACACGATGGTGACACTCGCATCAACACTTGTTGCAGCGTTTATTACAGTTGCTCTAGGAATTATCGTTGGAACATGGATTGGTCGAAGCCAGAGAGCCGATAGATGGATTCGCCCGATGCTTGATGCGGGACAAGTGTTGCCAGCCTTCGTTTATCTCGTTCCATTCTTAGGGCTATTCGGAGCTACTCGTTTTACTGCCATCATGGCGGCGGTTGTCTATGCAGCGCCAGCATCAATCAAATTAATGGCCGATGGAATTCGCGGCGTTCCAGCGACAATTATCGAGGCGGCAACTGCCGCAGGTTCCTCACCTTGGCAAATGATCGTCAAAGTGCAAATTCCAAGCGCGAAGCGGGCGTTGGCTCTTGCTACTAATCAAGGCATTATCTATGTTTTAGCAATGATCGTTGTGGGCGGACTCGTTGGAGCAGGCGGACTTGGCTATTTAGTTGTGGCTGGCTTCTCTCAAGAGAACTTGAAGGGTAAAGGCTTGGCCGCCGGCCTGGCAATTGTTCTGCTGGGAATTATGCTCGATCGGATAACTCAAGCTGCGGCCAACCGAACGTCGAAGGATTTTGCGGCGTTAGGGCACTAACACACTAGGTTCCGTCACTCATTCGGGTAGCGGTTAAGAACGACTTCGGTCGTTGGATCAGGAGGAAGCGCAATGTTTACAGGACATCGTGCTCGTAAGAGAACTGCTTATGTACTTCTAGTTGGCGCAGTCACATTAGCGCTGTCTTCAACTGCGAGTGCACAAGCTTCATACTCACGAGCTGCAGCAAAATGTGGAACGGTCACCATAGCTGACAATGCTTGGGTGGGATATGAAGCCAACTTGGCAGTTGTTTCCTATGTTCTCAAGAAGAATCTTGGATGCAAAGTTGTCATAAAAAACATTAGCGAAGAGATTTCATGGCAAGGTTTTCAGTCTGGTCAAGTAGATGCCATTCTTGAAAACTGGGGACATGATGACTTAGCAAAGAAGTACATCACGACACAAAAAGTCGCTGTCGACCTAGGACTTACAGGCAATAAGGGAATCATCGGTTGGTACGTAGTCCCTTGGATGGCCAAGAAGTATCCCGACATTCTAAATTACAAGAACTTGAACAAGTATGCATCAATGTTCAAGACCTCTGAATCTGGATCCCTTGGCGCATTTATGGATGGAGATCCTTCATACGTAACTAATGATGAGGCGATCATCAAGAACCTTAAACTCAATTTCAAGGTTATCTACACAGGCAGTGAAGCCGCGCTCATTACCTCCTTCCGTACTGCTGAAGCTCAGAAGAAGCCACTCATTGGTTACTTCTACGAGCCACAGTGGTTCTTGGCTGAGGTGCCTTTGAAGCACATCACACTCCCTGCATACACGGTTGGGTGCGATGCAGATCCGAAGAAGGTTGCTTGCGATTATCCACCGTACCCACTGAACAAGATTGCCAGTGTTAAGTTCATGAAGTCAGGATCACCTGCAGCCACCGTAATTAAGAACTTTAAGTGGACCAACAACGATCAAAACTCTGTGGCCAAGTCTCTTGCCGTAGATAAGTTGACTGATGATGCAGCTGCCAAGATCTGGGTTGATGCACACCCTGCTCTCGTTAAGGCTTGGATCGGAAAGTAATAAAAGTAGTTAGTTCACTCCTGAACTGACCGATGTGTGTGGCGTGTTTGCTTTGAGAGGAAACTTTCAAGGTAAACACGCCAATACACGAGCAATAGTTGTAAAGAATGGAAATGAAAATGCAGAGCGAGTACGACTACATCATCGTCGGTGGTGGGTCAGCAGGAAGCGCACTAGCTAATCGCCTCAGCGCAGATCCAAAGAATTCAGTCCTCGTGCTTGAAGCAGGACGACCAGACTATATATGGGACGTTTTTATTCATATGCCGGCGGCACTTGCTTTCCCAATCGGCAGTAAGTTCTATGACTGGAAATATGAATCAGAGCCAGAACCGTTCATGAATAATCGCCGCATTTATCATGCGCGCGGAAAAGTTTTGGGTGGTTCAAGCAGTATTAACGGAATGATTTGGCAACGTGGGAACCCTCTGGATTTTGAACGTTGGTCGAAAGATGAAGGCATGGCTAATTGGGACTATGCACACTGCCTGCCCTATTTCAAAAAAATGGAGAACTGCCTAGCAGACCCCAAGAACCCTTTCCGTGGAAATAGCGGCCCCCTTGAGCTCGAGCGAGGTCCGATCAAAAGCCCACTCTTTGCAGCATTCTTTAAAGCGACCGAGCAAGCTGGTTACTCACCTACCGATGATGTTAATGGCTTCAAACAGGAGGGGTTCACTGCCTTTGATCGCAATGTTCGCAGAGGGCGCAGACTCAGCGCCGCACGGGCATATTTACATCCCGTTAAAGGACGATCAAATTTAACGCTTAAGACTCGTGCCATGGTGAGCAAAGTTATTTTCGAAGGAGCTCGCGCAACAGGCGTTGAAGTTGCCATTAAAGGTAAGAAGCAGAGCATCCACTCTCGGGAAGTAATTCTCTGTGGCGGTGCAATCAATACTCCACAGATCTTGCAGCTGTC
>CAIYBL010000026.1 GCA_903924485.1 uncultured Actinomycetes bacterium | reverse complement strand
CTGCCAATGTGGAGTTCCATTGCTTGATCGTAATATGGTTTGTTCTCAATAAGGCAGAGTTTGAGTGCGTTGCGCAAAGTGAAATCGCCAGCATTCCCCTCTAGCGATAGCGCCGCCCCATACCCAACATGAAGTATCTGTCGAGTATCTGATCGGATCAATAACTCACCCAAATCATCATCACGGAGATCTTGGGAAAGTGGAGCCTTCTTAAAGTCAGCCGAAACTTGGTATGAAGAACGTGCTTGTTCATAAGCGGTGCGGCTCACGTCGTAAATCTCTCGAAAGAGTGCGGGTGCATAAACTGCGCTGACACCTAACGCTTCTAAGTAGCTCGTTCCTGAAGTTTTCAGGTGTAACAATCCACCCGTGACGTCGTAAGCCATCGCGTAAATCCCAAACTTATCTGAACCCGAATGCAGGCTTAACTTGTACGGCCCAAAAAGCTTGGCAATTGCTGCGTGACCTTCGAGATTGGCAGTAAGCAAATCTAGATCACCTTTAAATTCCAGGCCTTTTTCAAAACCATCTATGTAACGCGGCGCAAAACTCACCCACGTCATCCCTAAACGTTTCATTTCGGTAGCCATAAAGATGTGTTCGCCAAATGTAGTGACATCATAAGTTTCATCAATCGCAACTTCTACTTCTACTGGATACGAAGCTCGTTGCATTAGATGTCGGTACTGCGAGACTGTGTAAGCCACCGCCGCGCCGTATTTATAGGCTGCACGGCGAATCTCGCTGGCATCCATAGAGATCGATTTGCCAGCAACGTCAAAAGATATTCCCTCATATCGCGCAATCAAAGCTGCTTCGCTATCTTCCAGAGCGCTCCACGGTAGGTGGTTCAACTTCCCATCAAAACCTTCAGGCACTTGATATACATATGCCCCGGGGTCCAAAGTGAACAATGTGAAGCCGGCAGAAAGGCAAGCATCAATATCCTCGCTCGTCTTGAGGTGGTCGGCATCGGAACCAACATGATCGGCCCAAGAAGCTTCAATCAAACCGAATGTTGCATCGTCCATTACATCCCGGGGAGTGCGCTCAAGGCGTTGCATCTCACGGATCGATTGCTGTGCAAAGACCGGCAAAACTTCCTTGCCATATTTACGAAAGGCTCGAGCATGCCCAGATGTTGCTAAACCAAGCCGATCCCCTACTCCTGCTGACAAGTGCAGGCCGAGAGGTTTGGGATTTAACCACGGCAGATGTTTGCGGACTCCCTCAGCATTTACCGACGTTAAAGCGCAAGCCAGAAGTACTTCCTTTCCGTTTTCATGGAGCGACCCTTGAAAATCTGAAAAGTCCTCGGGGCGTTGACCAAAAATTCGGAGTTCTCGAATTCGATCGATGTTGACTACATCAAAGCGCAAGCGAGGTGAATTTCCAGAGTTCGGTAATGACTCCAACATCTAAAAACCTCCTTCGCTAATCTGATACAGCACAGCAGAACATCACAGCGATAGTAGCGCCGAGGAATCCTTATCGAGATACAAGTGGGCATTAGGTGCAGTTTTCAGAATTGATGCCGGACAGAGTTCGGTCAGTGGGCCTTCAAGGGATTCCTTAACAGCCTTGGCTTTGCGAGATTCAGGCGTGAGAACTAAGACGGTTTCTGGATCAAGTAAAGCTCTGACGGTTAGCGTCAGTGCCCGCTCTGGCATCTCGGCAAGGGATGCAAAGTGACCCTCATTAACCTGCTGTAATCGACAAGCCATGTCATCTAGTTCAACAATCTTTATAAGCTCCTTCGTTGTGAAATCTGCAGGAGGATCGTTAAATGCCACATGCCCATTTTCACCAATACCCATAACGCAGATAGAAGGTTTCAATCTTTCAATTAACGCTGTGTAGCGTGCAATTTCCTCCTCAACGGGAACATCTCCGCGAATTCCGAAGAATGCTTTAGGGTGCAATCTCAATTCGATGCGCTCGTGCATCCAGCGATAGAAGCTAGCTGTGTGAGTTGAATCCATTCCTATGTACTCATCCATATGCAAAACATTAATTCGAGACCAATCAATATCCGTACGAAGGTAAAGGGCTTCGACGAATGAAAGTTGAGAGTTTCCAGTGGCAAGAATTACCGTAATTTCATCTTTCGATGCGAGTGCAGCACGTGCAGCGATTGCGAAGTCTTGAGCCGATCTGGTCCCTAGCTCTTCGTTCGAATCCAAAATCGTGACTGCCAGCTCACCATACTTTAACTCCTGCATGAACTTCTCCTTTTCGCTCGTTAACTCTTAGATGAAATAGGTATCGATCTTGGAAATTTAGTTATGTAATTTACCAGTCATGAAAAGTGCCATCCTGCAATCGGTTCACAGGTAGGTAAGCACTTTGATAGGGAAATTTAGCTGATGCTGCATCATCGAGCGTTACGCCAAGACCAGGTTTCTCGCCAGGATGGAGGTAACCGTTTTCGAATGTGAAGGATTGGATAAAGACCTCGTTTGTGAGGTCTCCATGACGCATGTATTCCTGGATTCCAAAATTGTGAATGGCAAGATCCAGGTGCAAGGCTGCAGCCATTCCAACTGGTGAAATATCCGTTGGTCCATGAATTCCGGACTTGATTTGATATTGGTCAGCGAAATCCAAGATCTTCTTCATCGCTGAAATTCCACCCGTATGAGTTACTGCAGAGCGCACGTAGTCAATCAGTTGTTCTTGAATCAAAGTCTGGTAATCCCAAACCGTATTGAAAACTTCACCAATCGCAAGTGGAGTTGTCGTGTGATGGCGCACAAGACGAAGTGCTTCTTGATTCTCGGCCGGCGTGCAATCCTCAAGCCAGAACAGGTCGTAGGGTTCGAGGGATTTACCCAGTTTTGCAGCCTGAATTGGCGTCATTCGGTGATGACCGTCATGCAACAACGTCAACTCTGGTCCAAACTCATTTCGGACGGCTTCAAAAACTGTAGGAAGGTGGCGCATATAGGCTGGCGTATCCCAAATTTCCTCAACAGGCAAAGGAGTTCTGCGGGCGGGTTCGTAGTCATATCTTTTGCCGCCAACAGTTGGACTTGACGCTACGCCATAAATTGAGGAAAGACCTGGGACTCCTGTTTGAATACGTATCGCTTGATAACCCTGGGCCTGGTGGGCGCGAATTGAGTCAAAGAGTTCAGGAATATCAAAACCGCT
>CAIYBL010000025.1 GCA_903924485.1 uncultured Actinomycetes bacterium | reverse complement strand
GGGCGAGGGTTGAGGCGCCGGGATGAGGCGACCGCCGCCCCATGGTCTGAGATGGGATCTTTTCTCGATCAATATGAAGGTGGATGGCAAGAGATACTGCCTCATGGCGGCCCTCCTGGGAATTTCGAAGGTGCTGCATTTGCCCAACACGGAGAATCAAGTCGCCTACCTTGGAAGGTAAGCATTGTTGAAGATCGTTTTGATCACGTTGAAATTCTCTGTGTGGCGCGTTTATCGATTATGCCTTTCTATGTTGAGAAGCGGTTCAGCATCACCGGTGCTGATGCAACATTGAGTATGAAAACGACAGTGAAGAATGAGGGCGCGGTTGAATTACCTCTCATGGCAGGTCATCATCTGGCATTCGGCGCGCCATTTGTCGGACCAGGATCAAAAATTCAAATGCCGCCAGGAACTACCTATAGCGCGCATGCCGCAACGGTCTTTGCAACTGGACGCCGAAGCGATGGAAAATCCGGACTGTGGCCTGAGATGGCAAGTGATACGGGAAATCACATTGATATGAGCGAGTTACCTCAACAAGGAAGTAAAAGCGATCTCCACTACATCAAGCCTTCAGAGGGTTGGTACACGATTAGTTCAGCGGATCAATCACTTACAGCACGAGTCACGTGGGATATCGCATCACAACCATATCTCTGGTTCTGGCAAGAATTCGGAGCAGGTACCACATATCCATGGTGGGGTATGGAGTATTTAGTCGGTCTAGAACCATGGACAAGTGCTCCGGGTTCTGGACTAGCTGAGGCAGTTGCTGCTGGTACTGCGCCTTACATCAAGCCAGGAAAGTCACTATCAACCGCACTATCCGTGCACATCGAGGAAAGGGAAAATACATGAGAATACTTGCAATCGGAGCACATCCAGATGATGTCGAAATCTTGTGTAGTGGAACCCTTGCTGTATGTGCCGAGCGTGGAGATGAAATCTTTATTGCGATTGCCACAAACGGAAATGTGGGAACGGGTGATCCTGCAATCACTCGCGAGCAAATCGGGGCCATCCGTCACGAGGAAGCGAAAAAATCAGTGGCCAATATTGGGGCAACTCTTATTTGGATGGATTTCGATGATGAGTGGCTCTTCAATAATGCCGAGACGCGAACTCGATTTATCGATGCAATTCGTGAAGCGCGTCCAGATGTCATGATTATTCACGATCTCAATGACTATCATCCGGATCACCGCACTGCAGGTGCGATTGCCCGCGATTGTCGCATCCCGGCTAGCGTACCCCTCGTAAAAACTAAATTCCCAGAGACACCAATCCCTACAGTTTTTGCAATGGACACAGTCTTGGGCAACAGTTTCGAGCCAGAATTTTATGTTAACATCACATCCGTGATCGAGACGAAGAAAAAGATGCTCCGTACTCACGACAGTCAGGCAGCCTGGTTAATGCACGTTTTTGGCGCCGAAATAACAGACAACATGATTATTCAGGGTAAATTTCGCGGAGCACAAGCCGGATGTGAATACGCAGAAGGTTTCAAATTAATGCACGATTGGCCACACACCGGAGACTCGAGGCTGCTGCCATAAAAAAGATAGCCGCTAACACCCCTTCTCCAGCCAGTGGTGACTTGCCACGTCTGAACCGAGAGCAATCAACCATGCGCTCTGGCATTACCGAAGCCCTACGCCTTCGAATAATTGACGGAACGTTGCCACCTGGTACTCGGGTTTCAGAAGAGTGGGTCGCTACAGAAATGGGAGTGAGTCGTGGGCCGGTGCGCGAGGCGATTCGAGAATTGGAGAACGAAGGTCTACTCATGGTGCATCCCTACCGGGGCACCTTTGTTAATGAAATTTCCACGAAGGAATTGCGCAATGTTCTCATTCCCATTCGGCTCATTCTAGAAAGTAGAGCATGCACCATTGCTTTGCCGAATATGACAGAAGCCAATTTCGAAGTTATCGCAGATATCGTGAAGTCGATGGATGCAGTGGCTACAGCTGGTGGCGAAGGAGCACTCATAAAGCTGGTCGACCTTGATGTTCAGTATCATCATTATTTAATGAGTTTGAGCGATCAGTATCACACCATGCAACTATGGAAAACGATTCAGCCTCGAATCCGTGTCGGCTTTTATCGACTGGGTTTACGACATACAGATTTCGATGAAATCACGATTGAGCATCAGATTCTCTTGGATGCACTAAGAACTCGTGATATTAAAATATTGCTCCCAGCACTGGAGCACCATATCTGCACCGATCAGTACCGCCTTCTTGATCGTGTCGAGAAAGAACAGAGTTAAGACTTAATTTCGCTCCCGCTGGGAAAGTAGAACAAGGATTTTCTCGGATAAGTAGTCGCGCGCGAGGATTGCATCATCAATATATTGCCCGTAGTTAAAGAAACCGTGAATCATGCCTTGAAAATCCTTATGGATAACCTGTACGCCTGCGCTTTCCAGTTTGCGGAGATATTCGAGTCCATCCGCGCGCAATACATCGAATTCGGCAGTAATCATTATTGCGGGCGGCAATTTACCAAAATCTTCTGCGCAATGTGGAATCGCATAGGGATTGCGTGCATCAGCATCCCCATTGAGGTATTGCTCCCACGCCCACTTGATGCCCTTTTGGGTTGAGCCGTACCCCTCGGCACAGGGCACATCAGGTGAGGAAACAAATTCAGGACTGTTAGCAGGGTAAATTAAAAGTTGATATGCAAGCTCCATTTTTCCTTGATCTCGACACTTCAGTGCCACCGCCGACGCTAGATTTCCACCAGCACTATCACCGCCGATGCCGATTCTTAATGGATCAATCTCCAGTTCGCTGACATGCTCAAGTGTCCATTCGAGGGCGCTGAAACAATCATCGAAGGGAATTGGAAATTTATGTTCAGGTGCTTTTTGGTAATTAACTGCGACCACCACGGAATGCGTCTTTGCTGCAAGGGCAGAGAGCTGGGCGCTGTAACGATTGATATCAAATGCAACCCAACCTCCCCCATGGAAATAGACCAGACAATTAAATGGACCCGCTCCCGAGGGCGTGTATATGTTGACCGGTAAATCTGCAGTCGGAGATGTTAAGTAGCGGTGCTCTATACGAACGGTAGGGTCTATCGGCCCAGCAAGTTGAGAATCTCCATGTGATAAAGCACGAACCTCAGAAAGGTGAGTTGTTATATCCGGAACGTTGGAGTTCGATTCCATTTCCAGGAAAGCCAACGCTTGCGGGTGCAGCGGCATCAGCATCAAGCCTTAATAGCAAATAACTGACTCCAGTGAGTGACCTCTGGCTTATGGACGAAGTAAGCCTCAATGTGGCTTCGCCATAGTGGAAATAAATCGGATTCGCGGAATCCCACTGTGTGATCCTCGAGTGTCTCCCAGTGGATAAGAAAAGTGAACATATTGGGATTCTCTATTTGTTGCTGAAGTTGAAAACTATTGAAACCTTTCGCAGTAGAAAGCACAGACTCTACGGCGAATTTAATTGCTCCTTCAAATTCCTCATGCTTGTGAGCAAGAATCTCCACCGACGCGATCTCTAGAATCATGTAAATCTGCCTCTCTTGTAGTGCTGTTAGGTTTTATGAACCAGCAATTTCTGCAGCAGCCAATTGACCACATGCACCGTCTATCTCGCGACCACGCGTGTCACGAACAGTTGTCGCAACTCCGTAGCTCTCCAAAATTCGTACAAACTCTTCTTGATCCTCGTGCCGCGAGGCAGTCCACTTAGATCCCGGTGTCGGATTAAGAGGAATCAGATTGACATGGGCATTGCGATTCTTTAACAAACGCCCCAACAAATCCGCCCGCCATGTATGGTCATTAATATCGCGAATGAGTGCGTATTCAATGGAATAACGACGCCCCGTCTTCTCCGCATATGCATCTGCGGCCGCAAGAACCTCTTTGACCTTCCAGCGCGAGTTGATGGGCACTAAAGAATCCCGAAGTTCATCATCTGGGGTATGGAGTGAAACGGCTAAGGTAACTGGGATGCCCTCGTCGATAAGCTTTTCAATTCCATTTACTAGTCCAACGGTTGAGAGTGTGACTGAGCGGGCGCTAATGCCCAACCCATCAGGATGAGGATCAGTAATGTTGCGAATGCTGCGCATCACGGCCTTGTAGTTGGCCATCGGTTCGCCCATGCCCATGAAAACGACATTGGATAAACGTGTTGGGCCACCAGGAAGTTCACCTGACGCACAAGCGCGTGCCGAGGCGACAATCTGTTCGGTGATTTCTGCTGCTGAAAGATTTCGCGTGAGCCCGGCTTGGCCAGTAGCACAGAATGGGCAATTCATTCCGCAACCGGCTTGTGATGAAACACAAACGGTGGTGCGCTCTGTGTACCGCATCAAAACGCTCTCCACTAAGACGCCATCATGCAAGCGCCATAAATCTTTTCGGGTCATTCCGTTGTCGCAAGTAATAGAGCGAACAAGTTCGATTAACTTTGGAGTGAATTGCTCGGCAAACTGTGTTCGCATATCGGCAGGAATATCACTCCAGCTTTCTGGATTGGTATCTAGGTGGCCGAAGTAATGTGCGCTGACTTGGGTCGCGCGAAACCCAGGAAGGCCCAACTCCTTGGCGAAATCTTTGCGCTCAGCAGGTGAGAAATCCGCCAAATGCTGCGGAACTTTTTTGCGTTGAACAGGCTCATCGAAAACAAGTTTCAACTCAGCTGGTTGTTCTGGACGGCTCATAGATATCGCCTAACGAGTTCGAGGGCCAACCAAAGGGCTGGTGCGGACAAGAGAACAGAATCGAGGCGATCCAAAATTCCGCCGTGGCCCGGAAGAATTGATCCCATATCTTTAAGGGAGAGATCGCGCTTCATGGCGCTTTCAATGAGGTCCCCGCTTGTTGCAGTGAATACAACCATCAAGCCAATGACCGCACCGAGCCACCAGTGCAAATGCAACAGATAATGAAAACTTAACGCGCCACCAGCAACTGTGAAAACAATCGAGCCCGCAAAACCTTCCCAAGATTTCTTAGGGCTGATAGTGGGAGCAAGAGGATGCCGGCCAATGAGTACACCAACAAGATAGCCAAAGGTGTCATTACAGCTCACCAAAATCACGAAGGTCATTACTCTGCTGAGCCCATCACTAGGACGAGCCAATAGAACTAGAAAACCCGCTAGAAATGGAAGATAGATGAGTACTAGCGATGTTGCTGTCGCGCTCTTTACGAAACCATCTGGACCTTTTCGCAACAAAAGAATAAGTAGATTGGGAAGAGATATGGCAGTGGCAACTGCAAGTCCGGCCACTCCCCCGCGCCATGTTGCAATCACAAGCGCCAACGTGGCAACTATTAGCGCAGGTTCTGAAATAAAAGTTTTCGCTAATGCGAATGCTCGAGCGATCTCACGAATTCCAAGAATTACAGCTACAGCAACAAGAAATGCGAAAATCGCCCGGTGATATGCAAGAGTTGCCCACACAATTGTCACAAGAGAAAGACTCACGCCGATTGACGGGATGAGCTTGCGCCCAGCCTTTCGGTTGATCGCCTCGTTTATTGCGTGAAGGTCATCCATGTATACAGTGAATTCTCAGACCTCGAGAAGTTCAATCTCCTTGTGCTTAAGCAAGTCATCAACTTTGGAGACACGTTCGGAAGTCATCTTTTCTAGATCTTTTTCGCCGCGGGTGAGGTCATCTTTACCGATCTCGCCATCTTTTTCGAGCTTCTCGATGGTTTCCTTGGCATGGCGGCGAATATTGCGAAGGGAGACCTTTGCCTCTTCAGCCTTGGTACGAACCACCTTGATGTATTCCTTGCGGCGCTCTTCAGTAAGTTGCGGGAAATTTACCCGGATAACAACACCGTCATTTCCTGGGTTTACACCTAGATCTGATTCGCGGATTGCTTTCTCGATCGAAGCCATTGCGCCTTTATCAAAGGGAGAGACAATTGCCATACGGGCTTCTGGTACCTGAAAGGATGCCAATTGCGAAAGCGGCGTATAGGTACCGTAATAATCGACCATGATCTTGTTAAAAAGTGATGGGTGAGCACGCCCGGTGCGGATCGTGGCAAAATCTTCCTTGGCCACATCGACCGCTTTGTTCATCTTCGTATCGGCATCAGCAAGAGTGCTTGCTACATCGCTCATTCGTACTCCTTATGTGATATCTAGTTATGGCGCTTACGCGACAAGAGTTCCAATTACTTCACCACGCACTGCGCGCGCAATGTTCCCATTGGTCATTAAATCAAAAACCACGATTGGCAAATTATTTTCTCGGCAGAGACTAAACGCTGCTGCATCTGCTACCGCGAGTGACTTCGTGATCACTTCGTCGTAGGAGATCGTGTCAAACTTAATGGCTGCTGGATCCTTTTTAGGGTCAGCCGAATAAACACCGTCAACCCCGCTTTTGCCAAGAAGTAGCGCTTCAGAACCAATCTCCAGTGCGCGCTGGGCAGCAACTGTGTCTGTAGTAAAGAACGGCATACCTGCTCCTGCGCCAAAAATAACAACGCGACCCTTTTCAAGGTGGCGAATTGCTCGGCGCGGAATGTAAGGCTCGGCAACTTGACCCATTGTGATTGCAGTCTGAACGCGAGTATCTACTCCCAACTTCTCTAGGAAGTCTTGAAGAGCCAAACAGTTCATAACGGTACCGAGCATGCCCATGTAGTCGGCACGCGCTCGGTCCATACCTAATTGTTGCAATTCAGCCCCGCGGAAATAGTTTCCGCCTCCAACGACGACCGCTACCTGTACGCCAGAGCGCACTACATCTGCAATTTGTTTTGCTACATCTTGCACAACATCAGGATCAACACCGATGCCTTTCGCTCCACCAAAAACTTCTCCAGAAAGCTTAAGGAGCACTCGCCCGTATTTACCTCTACTGCCGGGCATAAGTGCTCCTTTCGCTATTTCTCTAGAGTCTAATTGTCTCGTCTATGAAGCTTATTGACCCACGCGGAAGCGATGGAATGCCTTTACGACAGTTCCGGCCTCATCGAGAATCTGCTTAACCGTCTTCTTGGCATCCTTGGCGAAAGCCTGCTCAATGAGGCTGACTTCCTTCACGAATCCAGTAACGCGGCCTTCAACGATTTTCGTAAGGGAAGCCTCAGGCTTACCTTCATTACGAGCGGTCTCCTCAGCAAGTCGACGCTCGTTTTCGATGAGCTCAGCAGGAACATCTTCACGATTAACATAGGTTGGACCGAATGCCGCAATGTGCTGTGCAACATCCTTACCGACGCCTAAAGCATCCTTGGTTAGCTGAACAAGAACGCCAACTTGAGGTGGAAGATCTGGGCTGGTGCGGTGAAGGTAGATTCCAACTGGGGAACCATCGAGAACTGCAACGCGACGAACTTCAATCTTTTCACCGAGCGTTGCATTTCCTTCATCAACCGCATCCTGCACCTTGCGACCTGGCTTAATTTCAGAAGCCAGGAACGCGTCGAGGTCAGCTGTCTTTACGGTCTCAAGTTGTGTGAGAAGTTCATCCGCAAGTGCTTGGAAACGATCACCCTTGGCAACGAAGTCTGTCTCACAGTTGAGTTCTAGCATCACGCCGAGGTTGTCTTGAACCCTTGCGATAACTAGTCCGTTAGATGTTGTGCGTCCTTCACGCTTGGTGACGCCTTTCAAACCTTTGACGCGGATGATGTCAACAGCCTTGTCGAAATCACCTTCTGCTTCATCTAGTGCCTTCTTGCAATCGAGCATTCCTGCTGCAGTTGCTTCACGAAGTTTCTTTACATCTCCTGCAGAGTATTTCAACTTATGCCTCCACTGTCGGTGCTGCTGTTTCTACAACTGGTGCTGCCCCGCCGTCTAGGATTTCTTTCTCCCAGTCAGCTAGTGGCTCACCTGCTGCAACTTCTGCAACTGCATCTGGCTTAACTTCTTCCTTTACATTTGCAACGCGGGCCTGAAGACCAGCAGCAATCGCATCTGTGATGACGCGAGTAAGAAGTCCGATGGAGCGAATTGCATCATCGTTGCCTGGAATCTTGAAATCAACTTCATCTGGATCGCAGTTGGTATCCAAGATTGCAATAACAGGAATACCAAGCTTCTTGGCTTCTGCAACCGCGAGGTGTTCTTTCTTTGTATCCACTACCCAGATTGCACTAGGCAACTTGGTCATGTTACGAATTCCATTGAGGTTCTTGTTGAGCTTCTCGCGCTCGCGACGAAGTACAAGCAATTCCTTCTTGGTTAATAATTGGTCATTAGCAGTTTCAAGGGCTTCAAGTTCTTTGAGGCGCTGAATTCGCTTGTAGACAGTTGGGAAGTTAGTAAGCATTCCACCCAACCAGCGCTCAGTGACATATGGCATGCCAACGCGTGCAGATTGCTGAATGATTGGCTCTTGAGCCTGCTTCTTTGTTCCAACATAAAGAACATGTCCGCCTTTTGCTACAACATCCTTGACGAATTCATAGGCGCTATCAATAAGGCCCAATGACTGCTGGATGTCGATGATGTAGATGCCATTGCGCTCGGCAAAAATAAAGCGCTTCATCTTTGGATTCCAACGACGAGTCTGGTGTCCGAAGTGGACTCCGCTGTCGAGTAGTTCTCGCATTGTTACAACCGCCATGGCGGCACACTCCTTCTTGCGAACTTTATAAAGTTCGCTCTCGGTTAATGGCTCAACTATTTGTTGGCCCGTCGCACTCATTGACACCGACCAAGATTTATAAGGTCTTGGACCGAGGTGGTTTAACGTCCTTTGCAAGCAAAAGTCGCGAGTGCTGAGATGTCACACGTCACGAGGACCTGTGCGTCGGCAATCTTACCTGAGGTTTGAGCGTGAGAAATCCACAGGCTAGGCCCGAGGATGAGCCTGCTGAAAGGCTGATTGCAGCCGAGCCGTGGAAACATGGGTGTAAATCTGGGTGGTTGCCAAGGAGGCATGTCCCAAAATCTCTTGAACGGTACGCAAATCAGCCCCGCCTTCAAGGAGGTGGGTTGCCGCTGAATGACGAAGTGCATGGGGACCCATTCGCTCAAATCCTTCTAGAGCCGAGAGTGCGTTATAGACGACGGTTCGTACGGTTCGCTGATCAATACGCTTGCCTCGCGCCCCAAGGAAAAGGGCGCTTCCTGATTCACTTTTTTGCAACGCCGCGCGCCCATTTTTGAGCCACTCCTTCAAAGCGCGCATCGCAGGATTTCCAATAGGAATCGTGCGCTCCTTATTTCCCTTTCCTAATACGCGAATTGTTTGTCGCTCATAATCGATATCAGCGATATCTAGACCACAGAGTTCTGCAACACGAGCACCGGAGGCATAGAGAATTTCAACCATCGCGCAATCTCGTAGAGCGATAGGACTCTCCTCCTCCCCTACGCGCTGAGCCAGGGCGTCCATCGCCAATGTGGCACTTGCAACATCGAGTACCTCTGGAAGAGTCCTATGGGATTTAGGTGTAGCCAAGGAAACACCAACATCTGTGGCGATGAAGTGATTCTTATGAGCCCACTTGGTGAAGAGGCGAATAGAAACAGCGCGCCGTGCGAGTGACGTACGCGCTCCCCCTTTGACTTGCATATTTGCAAGCCATGAACGCAAATGCGAAAGCTGAAGATCTGAAATGGATTCAACGCCCAGTAAATTCAAATGTGAGGTTAGTGATTCCAAATCACCCATGTAGGCACGTACGCTGTGTGAAGCAAGGTTTCGTTCGGTTCGCAAGTGTCGCTCAAATGAAGCAGCAACTTCAGAAAAACCGACTGAGGACATGTCCTTAGGTTACTCGGGAGACCTGCCCTGGCGGAGTAAGCCATAGGTAACGGCATCTTCAAGGGCCATAGCCGAGGCTGCGATCACGTTTTCATGAACGCCAACGGTATTCCACTCGCCTGTGTCGTCGCTTGTCTCGACAAGAACGCGCGTGATTGCCCCTGTTCCAAGACGACCCTCAAGAATGCGAACCTTGTAATCGGTCAGCTCTATCGCAGCCAGTTCTGGATAGAACTGTAAGAGCCCTGATCGCAACGCATTATCAAATGCGTTAACCGGTCCATTGCCGCTTCCATTGCATGAAATCTTCTTGCCTTGAGCGGTAATAGTTACTTCAGCAGTAGTAGTGATCGTGCGATCTGCTGCCTTCTCAACCGTGGTGATCCAGTGATCGATGGTGAAAAAACGCGGACGTACTCCAGTAGCTTCTTCACGCAAAAGCAGTTCAAATGATGCATCAGCCGCTTCGAAAGTGAAACCGCGAGACTCCATCTCTTTGACGCGCTCGACCACTCGACCAATGAGTTCGCGATCTCCATGAAGTTCAACACCAAGTTCTTGGGACTTCAATTCGATAGAGGCGCGTCCCGCCATATCTGAAACCAACATTCGCATGTCATTTCCAACAGCAGAGGGGTCCTCGTGCTGATAGAGCGAGGGGTCAACTTTGATCGCACTTGCATGCAATCCCGCCTTGTGAGCAAATGCCGAAACACCAACATATGGTTGGCGTGCACTTGGAGAAACATTTGTCACTTCAGCAACTGCGTGCGAAATACGAAATGCTTCCGGTAGCAGGCCTGCAGGCAAGACCTGTTGACCCTTTTTCAATTGTAAATTGGCAATGATCGTGACTAGATCGGCATTTCCAGTGCGCTCACCATATCCATTGAGTGTTCCCTGAACA
The DNA here is from genome assembly GCA_903924485.1 of uncultured Actinomycetes bacterium. Lineage (GTDB taxonomy): Bacteria > Actinomycetota > Actinomycetes > Nanopelagicales > Nanopelagicaceae > QYPT01. The sequence continues at coordinate 5,232 of CAIYBL010000025.1, read as the reverse complement.
TGTGTTGCACCTGCTGCAACAGCTGCCATGGAGTTGGCAACTGCGCAACCCGTGTCATTATGGCAATGAATTCCAAGGCGAGCAGAGCTGGAGTTCAAAACATCATGAACTATCTCTGATAGTTCATCAGGCAACATTCCGCCGTTGGTATCACAAAGGGCAATAACATCAGCCCCTGCCTCTGCTGCTACACGAACAACTTCAAGGGCATAGGCACGGTTTGCTCTGTATCCATCAAAGAAATGTTCAGCATCAAGAAAGACTCGTTGTCCATTTTCTCGAAGGTGCTTAATAGAATCGACAATCATCGCAAGGTTTTCATCCAACGTTGTTCGAAGCGCTAAATCAACATGACGGTCATAAGCTTTGGCAACCAGTGTGACTGCAGGTGCACCACTATCTCGAAGGGCAACTAAAAGAGCGTCATTTTCAGGCTTTACATTGGGGCGGCGTGTAGCACCAAAGGCAACGAAGGTGGCGTTCTTTAGAACAAGTTCCTTTTTTGCACGTGCAAAGAATTCAGTATCTTTCGGATTAGCCCCTGGCCATCCTCCTTCAATAAATCCCACACCCAGGTCATCAAGATGGCGAGCAATCGTCAACTTGTCATGGACAGAGAGATTCAAACCCTCTTGCTGAGCACCATCTCGTAAGGTGGTGTCATATATATGGAATGCATCGGAAATTGCCATTAGAGGACTTTTTTCATCCAATTGTGGGTGTCAGGAATAGTTCCGTGTTGGATTCCAAGGAGAGTGTTACGGATCTGCATGGTGATTTCTCCTGGTTTTCCATCTCCAGTAACCCATGTACCCATTGCGCTCTTGGCGCATCCAACGGGCGAGACGACGGCTGCTGTGCCGCATGCAAAAATTTCACTGATCTCACCGCTGGCAACGCCATCGCGCCATTCATCAACGCTAATCATTCCCTCTTCGACCTTATAGCCCAAGTCAGCAGCAACGCTCAGAATCGAGTCGCGAGTGATACCCGGCAGCAAAGTGCCCGTGAGTTTTGGAGTGAAGATGGTGGCGCTAGCGCCTGTGCCTTTAACGAAATACAAATTCATTCCGCCCATTTCTTCAACCCACTTGCGCTCTACTGCGTCAATCCAAACAACTTGATCGCAACCTTCTTTTGCTGCGGCTCTTTGAGCAACGAGAGAGGCCGCATAATTGCCTCCACACTTTGCTTCGCCTGTTCCGCCCAGTGCTGCGCGAACGTACTCCGTAGAAATCCAGACAGTGACTGCGTTGGCGGGGTTGAAATACGCTCCGGCTGGAGTGGCGATCAACATATACAGCGCTCGGTTAGACGGGCGAACACCCAATCCAACTTCGGTAGCAAACATAAACGGACGGATGTAAAGAGACTCTCCAACTTTATCCGGGACCCATCCTGCATCTTGCTTTACAAGAGCATCGACAGTCTCAAGAAAAAGTGCTTCGGGCATTTGGGGAAGTGCAATGCGTTCAGCACTTCGCTTAAACCGAGCCGCGTTTGCCTCTGGGCGAAAGAGTGCAATCCCGCCATCGGGCTGGCGATAGGCCTTCATGCCTTCGAATATCTCTTGCCCATAATGAAAAACCATCGCCGCAGGATCTAGTGAAATCGGCGCATAAGCTTTGAGTTCGGGGACACCCCAACCATCCTCTTCAGTCCATTCGCATACAACCATGTGATCTGTGTAGTACTTACCAAATCCTGGAGCAGCAACTTTTTCTCTGCGTTCAGAATCAGGGACTGCATGATTTGATGGAGTAATTGTGATGGACATCGTTATCCCTTCAATGCGTGAACGATAGCGTCGCCAATTGCTGTGGTACTTCTCTTTGCATCTCCGCGAGCTAGCAAATCCGCTTCGACAACACGTTCAATATCTCGAGCGGCATCAGAAAAGCCCAAGTGATCAAAGAGCATAGATACAGACAGGATCGTGGCTGTTGGATCAGCAATGTTTTTACCAGCAATATCGGGCGCAGATCCGTGAATCGGTTCAAACATCGATGGAAACTTACGCGTTGGGTTGATGTTTCCAGAAGCAGCTAAACCAATTCCTCCAGAAATTGCCGCGGCAATATCGGTCAAGATATCTCCAAAGAGATTATCCGTGACCACAACGTCGAAACGGCCTGGGTTGGTAATAAAGAACATGGCTGCAGCATCAACATGTAAGTAGTCAGTCTCGATCTCTGGAAACTCTTGTGCTACCTCATTAAAGGTACGAGTCCATAGGCTTCCGGAGCGGGTGAGTACATTGTTTTTGTGAACGAGGGTTAACTTCTTGCGTGGACGAGCCATTGCGCGAGCAAATGCGTCACGAATGACTCGCTCGGCGCCACGACGTGTATTGAGGCTTTCCTCTGTAGCGATCTCAGCATCAGTACCTAGGGCAAGAACACCACCAGCGCCAACATATGGACCTTCTGTACCTTCGCGAACCACAACGAAATCAAGAGTGTCAACGCCAGCAAGTGGTGAAGTAACTCCAGGAAATAGTCGAGTTGGGCGCAAATTTACGTAGTGATCAAATGCGAAACGAATCTTAAGCAATAGACCGCGCTCTAGAACTCCGCTAGGTACGGTGGGATCTCCGACTGCGCCTAGAAGAATGACATCACTCTTTGCAATCTCACTAAGAACCGAATCAGGCAGAGCTTCTCCGGTGCGATGATAGTAAGCAGCGCCAAGGTCATACTCGGTCTTGGTAAACGTCAGCCCATACTTAGTGGCCACAACATCTAGAACCTTTAGGCCTTCACCAATGACCTCAGGACCAATTCCGTCTCCCGCGATAACTGCAAGGTTGAATGAAGTTTGTGACATTGTTTATGCACCTAACGTTACAGCGCGAGCCAAGTCGGCTCCCGTGATTGTGGCTAATTTGGCAACGACATTTGCAGGAACGGGTGAGTCAACAGTTAAAGCCATCAGGGCTTCTCCCCCTTGGTGGCTTCGGGCAACCTGCATTCCTGCAATATTGATCGAAGATTCGCCAAGTGCATTACCAACAGTGCCAATTACTCCTGGACGATCTGTATACCGCATGAAAAGCAGATGCTCGGTTGGCACGAGGTCAAGGTCATAATCATCAATGGCAACAATCTTTTGAACTTGTCGAATTCCCATGAGCGTTCCACTTACTGTGATTTTTACTCCATTAGATAGCGCAGCATTCAAGGTAAGAAGATTTCGGTGACCATGAGAAACAACATCAGTGGTGACATTCGAAACGAGACCACGTTGGGCCGCAATTCCAGGTGCATTCACATAGGTCACATCCTCTGACCCCAGCGCAGTGAGCGCGCCTCGCAAGGCGCTAATCGCAAGTACTGAGCAGTCGTGTGCGGCAATTTCGCCGTTGACTTCAACATCAATACTTACTGGGACTTCTCCCGCCAAACCAACGAGTACTCCAGCAAGTTTTTCTACCAAAGCTAGCGCCGGGCGAACATCTTCGTGAATAAGACCACCTTTGACATTAACCGCGTCCGGAACAAGTTCTCCAGCGAGTGCCTTGCGAACTGAAACGGCAACGGCAATACCTGCCCGCTCTTGTGCCTCATCCGTGGAAGCACCTAAGTGGGGAGTTGCAACTACCTGATCTAATGTAAAGAGAGGCGAATCGGTGCACGGCTCAGTTGCAAAAACATCCAAGCCGGCTCCAGCAACGCGACCTTCGACAAGTGCGTCATAAAGCGCTGCTTCATCAAGTACACCACCGCGGGCGGCATTAATAATGCGCACAGATGGTTTAACTTTCTTGAGTGCCTCTACTCCGATTAGGTTTGCCGTCTCTTTCGTTTTAGGCAAGTGAATTGTGATGAAATCACTGACCGAAAGAAGCTCGTCTAAACTCACAAGGCGTACACCTAATTGAGCTGCCCGAGCAGGCTGTAAATATGGATCATAAGCAACAACGCTCATTCCAAATGCCTGCATACGAGCGGCCACAAGTTGACCGATTCGACCAAAGCCCACAATTCCGAGAGTCTTCTCAAACAACTCAGCCCCTGTGTATTTCGACCGTGCCCATTTGTTGTTACGTAGCGCGGCATGTGCCGGAGAGATAAAACGAGCAGATGCTAGAAGTAAACCAATTGCTAACTCTGCTGCGCTGACGATATTTGATGTTGGGGCGTTGACAACCATGACACCTGCAGCAGTTGCTGCAGGGATCTCTACGTTATCAAGCCCAACACCAGCACGTGCAATAACTTTTAAACCTTTTGCCGCACTGATTGCTTCCTGATCCATTTTCGTGGCTGAACGAATCAATACTGCATCTACCCCAGCCCCAAGGGCTGCATGAAGTTCAGCACGATTGGCTCCATCACAATGGCGCACTTCAAAATCAGGCCCCAACGCATCAAGCGTTGCGGGACTAAGTTCTTCAGCAATCAGAACGACAGGTTTAGCCACGCGCCGCGCTGCCTTCTTTGTAATCATCTTTTGAAGTCTTTACCCACGACATCATCTTGCGAAGTTCGCGTCCGACAGCCTCGATTGGGTGAACTTCACCTTTTGCGCGAGCTGCCTTGAATTCAGGCGCTCCTGCATCTTGATCGTCGATGAAACGCTTAGCAAAATTGCCATTTTGAACATCAGCAAGAACTGCCTTCATGTTCTCCTTGACGCGAGGATCGATAACGCGAGGTCCTGAAACATAATCGCCGAATTCAGCGGTGTCAGATACCGACCATCGCTGCTTGGCAATTCCACCCTCGTACATCAAGTCAACGATCAACTTGAGTTCGTGGAGACACTCAAAGTAAGCAACCTCAGGTTGGTATCCAGCTTCAGTTAATACTTCAAAGCCGTACATAACTAACTGTGAGGCTCCGCCACAAAGAACTGCTTGCTCGCCGAAAAGGTCTGTCTCTGTCTCTTCAGTGAAAGTTGTGAGGATTCCACCGGCGCGAAGTCCGCCGATCGCTTTTGCATAGGAAAGTGTGAGTGGCCAGGCGCTGCCGGTGTAATCCTGCTCAACAGCGACGATTACTGGGACTCCACGACCTGCCGAGTATTCACGACGAACTAGGTGACCTGGGCCCTTTGGCGCAACCATGCAAACATCAACATTGGCTGGTGGTGTGATGTAGCCATAACGAATATTAAATCCATGGCCAAAGAAAATCGCATCGCCATCTTTGATATTCGGAAGAATTGATTCAGCATATACGTGACGCTGAACGGGATCTGGCGTAAGAATCATGATGACTGTTGCTTCTT
>CAIYBL010000024.1 GCA_903924485.1 uncultured Actinomycetes bacterium | reverse complement strand
TGCGTTAAAGGAAAGATCACGAAGAACATCATTGGGCTCAAGCCTGTGTGTCCGAATGGCTTTAAGAAGAAGTGAATCTTTGAGTGGCCTATCACCACACATCCTTGAGGCTGTATCTACGGAGAGGTAGATTTTAATGCGCAAGATTTCGCTACTCACAAGCATGCTTATTCTCGCGTCAACTTTGGTTCAAAGCCAAGCGGTTGCAGAATCCACATTCGAAATTGGCTTTGTGATGGTAAATCCATTAACTGGGAAGAGTGTTGGTAGTGGAGCTCAAATACAACTAGATGCGGTGAATCGAGATAAGCATTTCAATAAGCAGACTGATGCAGACGGAGTCGCAACATTCACTCTTACTTCTGAACAATACGTGCTCCAATCCCACTGCGGTGTGTGTGTAAAAGGAAATCAAAATCAAGCGACTAACTTAGATCGATCAGGAACGCAATACCTAATTAAGCCAAATAGCGACGGAAGTGTGCAAGTGCTCTCGGCCGCAGATGAGACTGTCGTTAAGGATTCAAAAGGAAATTGGATTATCTCAACAAAAACAAAGCGAGATTCAGTAGCACATGATCCCTGGCAGTTAATAGCCAAACAGCCCAATCTTCAAAATGGGCAGCGCGTAGAGTTGATGTTCCTACTCACAAATGGAAAAGTGATGGCTTCTACAAGTAACCATCAAGGAGCCAACCAGTGGTGGATTCTCTCACCTGATGCAAGCGGTAGTTATGTGAATGGAACCTGGGCGCAGGCAGCAAGCCCAGTTAATTACAATCCCGTAACTTTCAATGGAGCAATTTTGCATAGTGGAAATCTGCTAGTTGTTGGCGGTGAAATGAATTACACAGATTCTGGGGTCTCATCTGAAAATACAAATATGAGTGAACTTTATAACGTCACTACTAATACATGGACAGAAGTTTCGCCTCCCGCAGGTGGGCAAGGAGATTGGGCTGAAATTGGTGCTCCGCCATTTATAGAATTGGCAGATGGTCGAGTGATGATTGGTTTTTTTGGGAAGAACGGGCAGAGTACTCACAACGAGTCGATGATCTTTGACGAAAAAACAATGTCATGGACGTTAGCAGGCACGAATAAGGTTGGTCGCAATACCGAAGCAGGATTCACTCTCCTGCAAAGCGATAAGGTTCTCAGCGTCAACACAAGTGGGAATAGAAGCTTTATGACTTCAGCCGAGATTTATGATCCCGCAACGGATAGCTGGTCATCTGCCGGAAATACCCCAGCCTCACTTGAAAACTCTGAAATTGGACCTGCTATTACTTTGCCAAATGGAAAAGTATTAGCGACCGGGGTCACAGGAAATCATGCCCTCTACGATCCAATGAGTAATTCTTGGAGCGCTGTTCCGGCCTGGCCTAAGTTAAAAAATGGGTTACAGCTTGCAGCAGATGATAATGATGCAGTCATTCTGCCCAATGGAAATGTACTAACTGTCACCGCTGTCTTTCCTTTCGACACCGGGAATGCGATCTCTATGGCGCCTGCTAGATATGTTGAGTATGACTGGGTAAGTAATACGTGGTTATGGAAGCCAGATGACTTGGTCAGCGTTTCTTCCAGTGAGATGCCAAATTTAACTTTCATGCTTCCATTACCAACCGGTCAAATATTAGTTGCCAATAATGGTCAACTTGAGTTTTATGACAACTCGCAACCTCCAAAATCGACGTGGCGTCCAGTGATTGAGAAAGTTTCAGCGGAAACACTTTCTCCTGGTCCTACTTATTCTGTAAGCGGTAAGCAATTATCTGGATTAACACAAGCTCAGCAATGGGGAGACGAGTGGGAAGCGGCTACGAATTACCCAATCGTTCAGATTGAGAGTAAAAGCTCACACCGGATCTCCTACGGGCGCAGTTTTGATTTCAGTACCACATCAATTGGCCCAGATACGCCTTCGACCTTTAGCTTTGTTATTGCAAAGGACGCCGAGGATGGCCCTTCCTTAATTCGAGTTATTGCAAATGGAATTGCATCTGCCCCTATTGATGTCACGATTGCAGGGGGCTCTAAGAGAGTGTCAACGGAGACACCTGCCGTCACGCCTAAGAAGACTTCGATCACATGCGTTAAAGGAAAGCTCACGAAGAAGATCATTGGGCTCAAACCTGTATGTCCGAATGGCTTTAAGAAAAAGTAGAACTTTGGTGGGGCGAGTCG
>CAIYBL010000023.1 GCA_903924485.1 uncultured Actinomycetes bacterium | reverse complement strand
GTAGCAGCCGCAGATGCGCTGCTGGCAACAACCGCTGTTGATGCCAAAGCCAACGAAGCACTTACCAAGAGGGCAGTCGTAAACCGTAGATTTCTACGGCGTACAAATGAATCCTGGTTCATAGATAAATTACCCTTTAGAAACTTCACATTTCCTCCAGTCGATGAATGTGGTTGCCCACTGAAACCCTGGCACCAAGACAGAGCCTGGAATCAGTTAGTGGTATCTTGCCAACAAATCGTCGATTGTCAACAGTTGACGCAAATAACATTTAGTTATAGTTTGACCCTATAAAGGCTGAGACGAGGTTGTTGTGAAGATTCGTGAAATTCGTGCCGCTGGGCTTCGAGGCCAGACTCCTGCTGGAGGCTGGGCACACGAGCTGACTCCTTCAGATGTTGTCCACACTCTCATCAGCGTTCATACCGATGAAGGCGTTGTCGGCATGGGAAGTGTCTTTACAAGTGAGGCGCTGGTTTTGGCCTCTCTTGACTTGTTGCGAGATCAATTTATTGGGGAAAATGCACTTGAACCAACACGTGTTTCAGAGAAGTTGCACCAGAACACATTTTGGCAAGGTCGTGGCGGCGCAGTAACACACACCATTAGCGGAATTGATACTGCCCTCTGGGATATTTTGGGTCAGGTAACGGGGCAACCTATTTCTCGGCTACTGGGTGGTATTTATCGTGATCGAGTTCGCCCCTATGCCTCGGTCCTCATGCAAGAGCCAAACGCTTTAATTCCGGTGTTGGCAGATTTAAAAAATCAAGGTTTCACGGCATTCAAAATCGGCTGGGGACCATTTGGACGCGTGAGCCCAGAGGTAGATCGCGCCATAGTCGCTGCTGCTCGCCAAACAATCGGAGACGATTCCTTGCTAGCTGTTGATGCTGGAGGCAGCGATGCATATTGGCGAAGCGATCCCAAGTGGGCGATTAACGCCGCTCATATGCTCGCCGAATATAACGTTGCGTGGTTTGAGGAAGCCATGTCACCTGATGATTGCAAAGGCTTTGCTGATTTAACGAAATTAAGTCCCGTGCCCATTAGTGGTGGCGAAGTACTCACCCGTCGGCAAACTTTCCAGCCATATCTCCTAGACCGCTTGGTCGACATCATTCAGCCAGATGTGACAAAAGTAGGGGGCATCAGCGAATTCATGCGCATTGCACAAACAGCAGAAGACCAGCATGTAAGAGTCATTCCTCACGGTTGGAACACTGCAGTGGGATTGGCAGTAGACCTGCAACTTGCTGCCGCGCTTCCTAGAATAGATCTTGTTGAATACTGCACAGGCTCTGCCTACATCGATGCAATTGTTGCCAAGCCTTGGATTCTTGATAGCGATGGAATGTTGCCGATTTCCACTAAACCAGGATTAGCGTTAGAGCTTGATCACAAGGCGGTAGCGCACTTCACTGGCGGAATTGATTTATTTACACCATGATCCTGCCAACTCGGATGCGTGCCGTCATTCTTTATGGCACGGGGGACTTGCGAGTCGAGGAGAAAGATCTTCCAGTTCTATTACCTGGCACCTGCATCGTTAAATTAACTGCCGCAGGTATCTGTGCAACTGATCGCGAGGTGACGTCTGGACGCATTCCTGGCATCGCTCCTGGAGTAATCCTTGGACATGAAATAACGGGCGTCGTTGTTGCAGGAGATGAATCAGAAGACATTCGAATTAGCGACAAAGTAGTTGCAGACACTGTTTATTCATGCAGAACGTGTACGGGCTGTTTATCCACGCCACAAACTGATTGTCTTAATTCCGGTGAATTGGGCTTTAGCGCCGATGGCGGCTGGGCCGAATATGTACGAGTAGATACTTCTCGACTGCATAAAGTCCCTGAAAATCTTTCTTGGGAAGAGACGGTGATCACCGAACCGTTTGTTATTCCCTTTGGTGCGCTTGTGGACTCTGGAGCGGTGATTGAGGGCAAACGTATATTGGTAGTCGGTGGCGGCTTAGCTGGAGTTGCCTTTGTATCGGGTGCATTTGCTTTGGGAGCATCACGTGTAGATGTTTCCTTGCGGACTACTCGTCGACGAGAAATTTTCGACGCAATTAATCCCAAGATCCGCCTCACGACAAGTGATCTTCTTGAAAAAGCCGCCGCTGATTTGAGCGTTGATTCCGTGGGAACTTCAGAGAGTCTCAACGCCGCAATAACAGGAGTAAAGGATCGTGGACAAGTTGTTTGCTATGGATTTAGTGAAGAGTTTGCAGATAACTATCCGATTGCAGAAGTTGTTCTAAGAAATCTGCGAATTTCTGGCCACACGAATTCCAAGGGTATGTGGCCGGTCGTTATTGACTTGATGGCAAAGGGTGCGATCAAAACTCATGGACTTGTTGATCGAATAATTACGATTGATAAAGTCCCGGATGCAGTTATGAACTGGCAAGGCAATCTACGGACGGTCATTAAGTTTTAACAACCTAACTACCAAGAGAGAGTTGAGTAAAATGAGAGTACTAGCAGTCGCCGCGCATCCTGATGATGTGGAATGGCTATGTGGAGGCACTCTGGCTCTTTGCGCTGAAAGAGGCGATGAAATCTTTATTGCAATCGCGACGAATGGAAATGTCGGAACCGGTGATCCATCAATAACTAGTCAGCAGATTGCAGAGACGCGACACAAGGAGGCGATTGCATCTGCAGCCATCATCGGCGCAAAAGTTATCTGGATGAATTTCGATGACGAGTGGCTTTTTGACAATCGTGAGACGAGGGAACGCTTCATTGATGCAATTCGTGAAGCTCGCCCGGACATTATGTTTACTCTTAATGAGAACGACTATCACCCCGATCACAGACTTGCCGGCTCAATTGCCCGTGATTGCCGTATTCCCGCAAGTGTGCCGCTTGTAAAGACAAAATTTCCCGAGACTCCAATTCCTACTGTTTTCGTAATGGATACGATCATCGGTAACGGCTTCGATCCGGAGTTTTTTGTTGACGTTTCTTCAGTCATGGAAACCAAAAAAGCAATGTTGTCTTCACACCTAAGTCAGGTCGCATGGACCGAGCACGTATTTGGAACCGAATTCACCGAGAACATGTTTATCCATGCTCGATTTCGTGGCATTCAAGCCGGATACGAATATGCCGAGGGATTTAAGTTACTTCATACCTGGCCTCACACCGGTGATATGAGGTTGTTGCCTAGCGGAAAGAAGTAGTATCCCATCATGAAAATTGAATCCGTAGACCTCTTCTATCTCCGAATGCCTGAAGTATTGGAAATTGGTGATGGCAGTCAAGATGGTTTGGTTTTTAGAGTGCGCTCAGGTAACCATGAAGGTTGGGGAGAAGCTGTTGCCTCTCCGCTAACTTCAATCGCAAGTTGGATAGCGCCAATGTCCCATAGCGGATGTCACCCAGTCATTGACTCGGTTTTAGGTGAGACACTTGATTCCCCGGCAGATATTGCACGGATTGCGCAAAAAGTTCGTGCAATTTCCTTTTACGGAATCATTCAAAGCGACCTGACATTTTCGGGCGTAGAGATAGCGTTGTGGGATCTATTGGGCAAAGCGAAGGAGCTTCCTGTTTACCAATTGCTGGGCTACAAAAGTAATGAGCCAAAGCTTCCTTACGCGTCAGTCTTGTTTGGAGATACCCCTGAGGAAACTTTGAAGAAGGCCCAGGGAATTCGCGAAAAGGGTTTCTCGGCAATTAAATTTGGTTGGGGACCCTACGGTCGCGTAAGTGCTGCTATTGATGAGGCACATGTTTTTGCTGCTCGTGAAGGCATCGGCCAAGATGCCCGCCTCATGATTGATGCAGGAACTGTTTTTGAAGAAGATCTTGAGGCTGCGGCAAAGCGACTGCCTGCACTGGCTGCTGCAAAGGTCACGTGGTTTGAAGAGCCAGTTGCCGCCGCTGCGATTTCTTTGTATCACAAACTCTCAACGATGAGCCCTACGGTCCCACTTGCTGGCGGGGAAGGTGCGCATAATGTTTTCCAAGCTGAGTCACTCATTGAAAACGGTGGCATTGGTTTTATCCAAATAGATACCGGGTATATCGGTGGCATTGGCGCTTCCTATCGGGTTGCTAAATTTGCGGAATCTCGTGGAGTCCAATTTGTGAATCACACATTCACATCACATTCTGCGTTGGCCGCTTCCATGCACCCATACGCAGGATTAAAGGGTTCTTCTATTGCTGAATATCCGATGGAGCCAAAGCAGTTATGTGTGGATCTCAATAGCACCAAGATTTTGCCCGATAGCAATGGAATGATCTCTGTCCCAGAAAAGCCTGGAGTAGGGGTGGTCTTTAGTACGGATGCGATTTCGAAATACTTGGTAGACGTAGAGATAATCGTCAATAAGAAAGTTCTCTACCGTACGCCTACCGTTTAGTCGTCAATTAGGAAAATGTATGCCTAGCTTTTGCTAGCGCATTACCCATCCGCCATCGACATTGATGATTTGTCCTGTAACAAAAGAGGACTCTTCACTTGCCAGAAAAAGAAATGCTCCAGCAAGATCTGTTGCTGTACCTCTCCTTTTGAGGGCTTGAACTCTGTACACAAACTCAGCAACTTCTTCTTGATTGGGATCTATTTCAAGTTCCATCTCAGTTTGAATTGCACCAGGCATCACTGAATTGACGCGGATGCCGTCGGCTCCGACCTCTCGAGCAAGTGCGCGCGTTATGCCGATAATTGCAGCTTTTGAAGCGGAGTAATTCACTGCTCCTGCTTGCCCGGTATCGACCATGACGGATGTGACGGTGATGATAGAGCCCTTAGTCTTTTTCAGATCCTCGTATGCCGCTTTTGCTAGTAACCACGTTCCTCGGCTGTTGACATTTTGAACGTGGTCCCACTCCTCGACGGATGTTTCGTTCCACGCTTTTCTGCCCATAGCTGCGCCATTAGCGACAACTACCGAAATTTCCCCAAAGGCTTTATTCGTTTCTGCGACAAGATGTGCAGGTGTCTCTGAAAGTGCTAAGTCTCCTGCGATGCATATTGCTCGTGCACCTTGTCCCGTGAGTTCGGCGACAAGATCCTCCGCCAGTTTCTTCATGTGAGGATTATCTAAATAACAAATAGCAACCGCAGCACCTTCACTTGCATAGAGCCGAGCAACTGCAGCGCCGATACCTCGGGCGCCGCCAGTAATCAGTGCTGTCTTTCCCGCTAAGCGGCCTGGCTTCATAATTTTCTCCCCTTGTTTGCAAGTGAATCATGGACAAGATCACGAATATGGTCAATTTGGTAGACGGTAGTGGGTGTACCTGAATCTAGCTTGAAACGCGTCATGTCTTTCATGCCACTGCCTGTTAGGACTACAACTGGTTCATCTTCAGTCGAAATTTTACCCGACTCGATGTCTTGGTGGAGCGCGGTCAATGCAAGTGCAGATGCAGGTTCAACGAAAATGCCTTCTTCCTTCGCTAAAAGGTCCTGCATGCTCCAAACCGACTCGTCAGTAACGCGAACACCCCAGCCACTCGAGGCGCGAACTTTTTCGATTGCGAGCAGTCCATCGGGCGGGTTAGGAAGTTGGAGCCCAGAAATCTTGGTGCCACAAGCGTCTATGACGGGGATATCGATCATGCCCATCAAGACTTGTGAAATAGGAGCGCAGTCAAAGGGTTGGGCGCAGATTACTTTTGCATGAGAACCACCTCGAGCAAGACCGATTGCTGTCGCAGCGAGTAGTCCTCCGCCACCAGTAGGCACATAAACGTGACTTACACTTTTATACGTAGAAATTTCCTCGCCTATAAGTTCGGCGCCCTTCATTCCTTCTGGATTAAATGCATAAGCCGTGATTGTTAAAATCAGATTCTCATCCTCTGCAATGTTTTTTAAGGTCAACATCGCATCTGAACCGAGTTCTTTCATCGCAATCATGAGCGCCCCATAGGGCCTAATGGATGCGACTTTCTCTGCGGGTGCATCCGCGAGAATGCACAATATTCCGGGAAGACCTGCGCGAGCCCCGTATGCACCCATTGCTGCTCCGCCGTTTCCGGAGGAAGTACCTAACCAGCCCCGGTATCCTTTGGATAACGCTTCGGCCATTGTTGTGAGGGCGATGCGGTCTTTATAGGATCCTGTCGGATTAAAATATTCTGCTTTGGCCCAAATCTTTTTTATGCCCCATTGGCGTGCAAGGGATGGCAACAGCACAAGTGGCGTGTTTCCTTCACCCATTGAAAGGTCAGGAATCGAGCTCACAGTGGCACTGCAATTATTGAGAGAGTATCTCCTTGAGCAACACGAGTGCCTCGACGCATCAGCATGACGATTCCATCACTAGGAGCGTAGATACTTTCTATTAGGAGCCCATTATCGTTAAGCACCTCTCCTAATAGTTCTCCTCGCATAACTTTGGAGCCAACTTCGGCAACGGTAGAAAAATATCCTGCGGCCGAAGAGATGATTCCTTCGTCAGTATTGCCATCGCCCGAAACTGAGATAGAGGCGCCCTCTCCACGTGGAGCACTATCAACCATGGACAAGGAATGAAGAATTCGCAGAACTCCATCGACGTATGTCTGTAAATCCGACGCTCTAACTTGTCCGCCACCTCGACCTTCGATATAGATGGATGGAATGCCAAAGGATTCCGCCGTTGATATCGATCGTCCTGGAGAGGGAGGTCCGCTATGTGTCCAGGTGTAGGGGGCGTGAAAAATCTTGGCAAATGACGCCGACTTAGCCGATAGTTCTGGATCAGAATCTAGGTAGCCACACAAAAGAGCCATATCAAAATTCTTTCCCGCCGAGTGCAGGTCTATAAGTAAATCTGAACCCTTGATTAGGTTTTCTGTTAAGTGAGCGGCTATCTGTTCGGTAGGTTTTCCGAGGTCGTTTCCGGGAAAGACTCTTGCAAGATTTAGCCCATCGATTGGACTCTCTCGGGTTGATGCATTCCATGCAACGGGATGAGCAGGAGCTGCGTATCTAATAGTTCCGCACGTCAGCGACTTCTGTAGCAACCCTATGATCCTTCGGGCTGCGAGCACGCCTTCAAATTCGTCTCCGTGAACTCCACCCAAAATCGCGACCGTCGGTCCGTCGTTTTTCTCTTTTATGCTTTCGATTACAGGCAGAGAAGAAGTCATGAGGTGAAGCCTAATTCGCGTATTTCCTCTATGGCAAGGGCATCAAGATTCGGAAATGAATAATTGTCCAGCAAGTGGAAACTCTTCAGATTGTTGGGTCGTGTAGTCCTCTTGTGCTGTAGTGATCAATAGCTGTGAGGATTGCAATCCACCGTGAGCCACGCTAGTTACTTGTTCCGTTGGAATCGCCAGATCATCTAAGAAGTTGCCATCTGTGTCATAGGAACGCACCACTGATTTACCGTAGATTGCTAACCAAATCCGTCCAAACGGATCTAAGGAAATTCCATCAGGAAGCCCATCATCTGTTGGTAATTGAATAAAGACTTCGGATTTGAGGATATAACCCGTTAAAACGTTTATGTGATGGCGCCACACCGTGCGCTCAAATGAATCAACGTGGTAGAGAAATTCCTTTGCGTGATCCCACGCCATTCCGTTTGTTAAGGAAAATCGCGGAAGTGCCTGAAGAATCTCCCCATCGTGAGTAATGCGCAAAAGTGATCCTGTGCCCTTGGCGCGATTAGGTGAGACCGAACCAATCCACATGTTTCCCGCGATATCTACAATTCCATCATTTAGCAGCCAACCTTGGGGCAGCGGTATCTCCACAGCTGGACCACATTCGTAGATACCTTCTGAGGCAAATTCAAAACGTCTTAGCGTGTTTTGTACCGCGATTACCAGTTGTGAATTTTCGACAGGTTGAACCAAAGAAGTCCGCACGTTGAATCTATGTTCTCCTATCGGAGCTTCTTCTAAACTCTCAATTTGCGCACCTGGTCTCCAATAGACCACGCCAGCCAGAGCGTCTACCCACCACCAGTGTCCCTCTGCCCATCGTGGGCTCTCTGCCAATTGACAACGAGGCGCGTTGAAAGCGTGTACAGATCTGAATTCGTTCAACATGGAGTGAAGACGCTTAGTCTTGCTATTTATTCCAAGGAATTTTTTTGGCAGAGAAACCACCATCGATGGTCAGAATTTCTCCCGTGATGAAACTTGCATCGCTCGAGAGGAGGAATTGAACACCTGCTGCAATTTCATCTGGTTCGCTAAATCGTTTCATCGCATGCATATCCACGATGGAGGGATCTAGGTAACCAGCATTCTGGGCATTAACAACCATCGCGGTGTTTACGTATCCAGGCGCGATTGCATTTACACGGATTCCAAATTCAGCCCATTCCACAGCAAGAGTGCGAGTCATCGCATCGATGCCTGCCTTTGCAACGGCATAAGGAAGGCGTCGCGGCCATCCGAACAAGTGAGCCACGGATGAGAAATTAACGATTGCTCCACCGGTCTTGTTGGCGACTAGGTACCGAGCAAATGCTTGATTCATATAGAAATGACCATCGAGGTGGCAATCTTTTACCTCGCGCCATTGCGCAGGGGTGAGCTCTAGGCTCGAGTGATTCGTGCTGTTTCCGGCGGTGATGACGAGTCCGCTTAATAAACCTGCCCATTGTGTGCTGAGTTCAACAACACTGGCCGCTCCTTCGGCAGAGGTGATATCTGCTTTGAGAATGAGTAGCCGTTCTTTACCGAACTCCTTTTGGAGTTCTTCAAGAGCACCGAAATGAATATCAGCAGCGATAACTTTTACATTGGGCCACTCGGTAAGCAATCGACGAACACTTGCGAAACCAATTCCGCTGGCACCTCCGGCGACGATAACCGCGCTATGGCCCCCGTCTTTGATCGTCATTAGTCCACCCAAAGAGTTGCTTCGAATTCCACGCAAAGTTCTGGAAGCATAAGTTCAACTCCACCAACGAAAGATGAGGCGGGCATGACGGAGGCAAAGTATTCGCCGTGTGCCTTGGCAACTGCGGGCCATTGGGTAATGTCTGTGAGAAAAACTCTGGTTCGGATGGTGTTGGCAAGTGTTGCACCTAGCTCTTCAATCGCCTTCTGCACCTCTGCAAGAATGTATTGCATTTGACCGTATGGGTCATTAGGACAGATGACTCCGCCTTCACGGGTTGTGGCTGTTGTACCGCTTACCTCGATGAGGTTTCCCATTCGCACCGCGCGTGAGTACCCAACTACTGGAGCCCATGGACGATTCCCATCAACTTTTGCCACTATTGCCATTTCCTACCCCTTATCCATAAAGATTTCCACGAATGTAAAATTAGTCGCTTTCACAGCTTGCGATATGAGCTCCAGTATTGATCTCTTCGCCTTCGCTAAAGAATAGCTCTATCAGTGTTCCAGAAACAGGGGAGGGTATTTGAACGGTAGCTTTATCGGTTTCAACTTCCATCAAAGCCTCGCCAACTTCGACACGATCACCAACCTTCTTAAGCCAAGAAACCAGATAGAGCTCGTCAGTAGTTTCTGCCACACGAGGCATTTTGATCATGTGCTTCACTATTTAGTCGCCTTTGCTGGTGTCCAGATATTTTCAAACATGGAGGCCAACGTTGGCTCGGGAGCGGCAACACATGTGGCAATAACTTCCTGCAAGGTTTCCTTCATGTCAGACTTTATCTTTTCTATGCTTTCAAGGGTGAGAACATTTTGAGAGATGAGGGCTTCTTCGGTAACTTTGAGAGGATCTCGCTTTTGCCACATTTCAAGTTCGCCTGCCGGACGATAGAGCGCTTGGTCGGCGCGAGAGTGTCCTGCAAAACGATAAGTCTTCGCTTCAATGAGTGTTGGACCCCCGCCTTTACGTGCACGGTCAACGGCTTCGGCCACACCTTTTTGGACTGCCAAGATATCCATTCCGTCGAGTGAGAAATGGGGCATGTTGTAACTCTCGGCGCGCATGTGTAGATCTTCAATAGGGGTGGTTGTCTGAATGCGACTGTATTCACCATAGACATTGTTATCGCAGATAAAAATAACGGGCAGATTCCAAATTGAAGCAAGGTTCAGACCTTCGTGGAAAGCGCCGATGTTGGTTGCTCCATCGCCAAAAACGGCAACGGCTACGTTGTCGCTGCCTTGAGTTTGAAAAGCTAAAGCAGCCCCTGCTGCGATCGGGATACCTGCTCCGACTATGGCTGATGTCGGCAGTAAACCAACGCTCATGTCACACATATGCATCGAACCACCTACGCCGCCGCAGCATCCGTTGGTCTTACCCATGATTTCACCAAGTACGGACTCTGGCGTTAAGCCCAAGGCTAAAGCAACACCATGGCCACGATAAGTAGCAAGGACAGCATCTGTCGCTCGGAGCACGGAGGCAAGACCAACATCAAGTGCTTCTTGCCCTTGGCATAGATGCGTACTTCCGCGCACTAATCCTGCAGCAAAAAGTGCATTGATCTGTTCTTCGAACTCGCGAATTTCGACCATACGCCGATACTGTGCAATTTGGTCGGTTGCAATTTCTAGCCTTCTTGCTTTGGCTGTTTTCATTTTTTAATTCCTTCTAATTGCCACCACGTTTTCGGCTTCTCACCAGTAGTGATCGCATGTGTGACTTGACGAATGATGTCATCCTGCGTTGGAAGAAATCGTGTCTCCAAAACACCGCTATAAGGAACGGGGGCATCAGGCGTTGTTATGCGAAAAGGCGCTCCTTTAAGCGATGTGAACAGTTCGGCGGTCGCTGTCGCAACGATTTCTGATCCCCATCCACCACTTTCTGGCGCCTCTTCAATGACTACTAAACGGCCAGTTTTTTTAACGGATTCTAAAACGGTTTCGCGGTCCCAAGGAACGATCGTTGCTAAATCGATCAATTCGGCATCAATTCCAGATTCTTCGATTGCACTCTTACATACATTAACTAACTGTCCCAATGAAACGATCGTGATCGCACTTCCAGTACGAATGACTCTGGCTTGGCCAATCTTCATTTCCAGCGAAGTGTCGACTTCGCCGCGCTCTCCATACAAAATTCGTGGCTCAAGCACCATAACCGGATCTGGATCTTGAATCGCAGCCCTCATTAAACTGTAAGCCGATTGGGCATCGCTGAGATGAATAACTTTAAGCCCTGGAGTAGCCGCCACCCAGTTCTCGAGTGTTTGAGAATGCTGGTTACCAAAGCCAAGCCCAGAACCGCAGGAGGCTCTGACGACAATTGGCACCGAGAGAGTTCCATTGCTGAGATAACGTAATTTTGCTGCTTCGGTAACAAGTTGATCCAGGGCAACTCCAAGAAATTCCATAAACATAATTTCAACGACAGGTTTCATTCCCATTATTGCTGCACCGACGGCCGCACCTGTAAATGCCATTTCAGAAATTGGCGTATCGCGAACTCGCAGCGCTCCAAATTCTTGCAGAAGCCCTTCGGAAGTTTTGAATGGTCCTTCCGCTACGGCGACATCTTCACCAAATATCATGACACTTGAGTCAGCGCGCATTTCATCGGCAAGAGCGGCAACGATAGCTTGACGAAATCTCATGATCGCCATGGGGCTCCCTTAAATATTTCCTGATCTGATTATTCGGATAGTACCCTTTACTATTCCAAGAAGGTATTATTGTTAGCCTGTACCTGACTTGATTTCAAGATAATTTCGCAATGCGGACATGCCTGCCAACTCGTCGTTAATGATCAAGGAGTGAATGATGGACCTAACAATCACGCGAATCGAAACAGAGCAAATAAGGGTTCCCTTGGAGCGGGTCTACAAAGGTAGCCATTATAAAATGACTCATCGCTCTACGATTCTGACGCGAATATTCACGGCGAGTGGGTTGGTGGGGGAGGCTTATGCCGGAGATGAAGATGCTGGCCTAGCAGAGATTGATGCCATCATTCATGATGAATTGGCGCCAAAACTAATCGGCCAAGATGGATCTGCAATTGAACGCTGCTGGGAAATTGCTAGACCTGCGACGTGGGATATCTTGCGCGATCGTCGCCTGGGTCTTGTTGCATGCGCCGCAATTGATCTGACTTTGTGGGATCTTTTTGCTCGTTCGCTAGAGACACCGCTCTGGAAGCTATGGGGCGGGTACCGCTCAAAGTTACCTGTCATCACCATCGGCGGGTATTACGGTAGCGATCTTTCCATCGAAGAAGAAGTTGAATACCTAGTAAAAGAGCAGTTTGCCGGGATGAAATTTAAGATCGGTGGAATGAGTCCAGAAGATGATGTAAAGCGTTTTCGACGCGCTCGTAAAGTGGGCGGTGATGATTTCCGAATCGCAGTGGATGCCAATCAGGGCTACACGGTTCCTGATGCAATTGCTTTCTCGCGTATGGTTAAAGACGATAATCTCTTGTGGTTTGAAGAGCCTTGCCAATGGCAAAATGATCGTAGGGCTATGCGCGACGTTCGTTTCGCAGGCGGGGTAGCAGTATGCGCGGGACAGAGCGAATTTTCTGCTGCAGGGTGCAGAGATTTGATGGAGACCGGATCTATCGATTACTGCAATTTTGATTCCTCTTGGTCTGGCGGGCCCACCGAATGGCGCAAGGTTGCAGCTATGGCTTCTGTTTATGACGTAAAGATGGCCCATCATGAAGAACCACAAGCTTCTTCACACCTGCTTGCATCAATTCCGCATGGAACGTATATGGAATTTTTCCATCCCATGCGCGATCCCATTTGGCACAACATGATCGCCAACCGTCCACAATTACAAGCAGGATACTTTCAATTAACCGATCGACCTGGCTTAGGTTGGGATCTCGATCGCGACTACATTGCAAAGTATCGTATTGCTGAGCGAGCGAGCGGTAACGCGTAAATCAAAGAATCTGTTCTATTTCCCTACGGTAGGCTCTTTGAATTCTTGCGATGGAAGCCATCGAGATTCACTGCCGGCAGGGGCGTACATCCACCACGATAGATAAATTTCGTCATCGGTAACTTGGGTGCGGTGTCGCGCCATTGATGGTGTGTAGATAACTGAGCCAGGGCCTACATCAAAAGGGACATCATCCATGTAGATGACTGCTTTGCCAGCCAGCACAGTTGCAATCTCCTCCGCTGGATGGGAATGTTCTTCAGTACTAAAGCCTGCAGGGATCGCGCTTAGACCAATTGCAACATCCTTGGATGTTCCATTATCGGGAGTTGCAAGAACTACAACAATTCGCCCGTTGAGAAAGCGTCCAGTTGGGTGACTTCCGCGAGCCAGTGCTTCTAGCATTTCTCTTTTCATATCCTCTAGATCAAAGATGATTGGAGTCGCACCTGGGATAGGAATTGTCACGCTCATATGTCAGCCACTTTCGTTTGTAGGTTTCTCATTAAAGTCCGCACGTCAACTTATTCAAAGATTTCGTCCAGATGGCGGAGAAAAAGGGTACTGCAGGTGGCTTTTTAGGGGCTTAGTTTTTGCTTTGTAACAGACTGTTATCTTCCTAAGAACTATTCCACACTGTGGAAGATTCGGCAAAATCAATGGATTAAACAATTGACTCGCCTTGCTTGCTATAGCAATATTTCCGAACACAGGGCATACCCCCTTGTTATTCACTAAGCATGAGGAGAAAAACTTGAGACTTCACCACAACAGCCGCGTTTCTCAACGCGCAGTTGTTGCTGCTATTGCTGCAGGATCGTTGCTCCTTGTGAGCGCGATGGCATCAGCGACAGCGTCAACACCATCGTCAGCTCGTCAAAGTCAGAACAAATTGGTTTTGGCTGCCCTTCAAGATCCAGGTACTTTGGATGTTGTTAAGCAAAATCAGACAGCCCTTGTTCTGTGGTTGCCAGGAAACGTCTATGAAACTCTTGTTACAAATAAGCCAGATGGAACTGCTGGCCCAGGAGTAGCTAAGACATGGACCATTAGCAAAAACCAGCTTGTTTATACATTCAACATTCGCGATGAGAAGTTCTCAAGCGGCGCTGCTATCACAGCCGATGATGTTGTTTATTCTTTGAAAGCAATGCAGAACGGACCAATTGGTTCATACCATGCTCCGTTTACGCAGGTTGCTTCAATCGTCGCCAAAGATTCCAAGACAGTTGTTATCACGCTTAATAAATCAAGCCGCGCCTTCTTCCACGGAATGGGAGAAATGTCTGGATTGATCCAGCCACAGGCAAGCGAGGCAACTCGCGCGACTAAGCCAATTGGTTCAGGCCCATATGTTCTTAAAGAATATGTTCCTAATGATCACTTGACTTTTGAGCCTAACAAAACTTATTGGGGCGCAGCACCTTCCATTAAGGAAGTTACTGTAAAGATTATGACCGATGGTAATGCTGCCCTAGCCGCACTTCGTGCCGGCGAGATTGATTCGTTCCCAGTTATCACGATTGACCTATGGGAGCGTATTGGCAAGCAGAACTTCGATAAGGACTTCACGCTTCAGAACTATCCTCAAGGTGGAGAAATGCTCTACACCTTGTTCAACATGAACAAGGCTCCATACAACAATCCAAAGGTTCGTCATGCTCTTGCAAAGATGATTGATCGCAAGGCCTACAACGTTGCCTATGGTGCACCAGCAGGAAGCTCGGACCCAACATGCGGTTACGGATTGCAAAATACATCATGGTTCGCTGTTGAAAGCGCATCAACTTGTTACGATGCTTACGACCCAGCACGCGGTGCTGCAGAGCTTAAGGCTGCAGGATTTGCAAAGACACCTCTGGACTACGTCTCATTGACAGATGTTCCAGATCTTTCATTGCCTGCTGACTTGCAGATTGCCCAGTTCACAAAGGCTGGCGCAACAATCAAGCGTAATGCAATCTCACTTGCTGAGTACTCAAAGACCATCTTCGGTGGTCGTCCACAGCAATTTGGTGTCTCGATCATGTCTGACCCTGCATTGTTTGGGCCAAACTTCTCGTGCACAGATAAGAGCAAGGCTGCATGGCACACATATTGCAGCAAGGAGCTAACAGGTCTTCTTGTGCAGGCAGATGGCGCAAAGTCACTCTCTGCATACAATGACTTGATGGCTAAGGCTGCATGGGTCCTTCAAAAGGATGCATACATTGTTCCAATCCTGGCTAAGGCTGGCGTTGGACTATGGCAGCCAAACCTTGTCGGCTGGAAAGCTCCACATATCTTCGTAGAGCAGAACTTCGCAGACTTGTCTTGGAAGTAACAGCCTAAAAAGCTTGTTAGTTCCAAATAAGTAATAGTTCGAGGGGACAAAGTAAGGCTCAAGGAAGTGCGGCTCTAGAAGTTGCACTTCCTTGAGTTCCTTATTCAGGAAGGGAAAATGGGACGCTTTATATTACGCAGGCTAGTGTTTTTTGTAATTACTCTTCTAACGACATCTGTTCTTATTTTCACTTTGATTCGCGCAGCAGGCGGAAACGTCGCAGCAATTCTCTTAGGTAAGAATTCCAGTTACGAGGAAATTCACAAACTTTCAACTCAATTAGGACTCGAGCGGCCTTTACCTGTTCAATACTTTGAATGGATGAACAATTTTCTCCATGGCAACCTTGGTCAAGCTTTTCGAAGCAAACAATTAGCATCACATTTGATTTGGACACAGGCCCCGGTAAGCGTTCCACTTTCATTGGGCGGATTTCTATTAGCGATCATCATCGCGATTCCTTTGGGAACATACGCGGCTAAGAATTTCAACAAGCCCAGCGGCGCATTCGTCGCAGTCATAAGTCAGGTTGGAATCGCCGTACCTGTTTTCTGGGCTGGCTTGCTACTCTCACTTGTTTTCGGAGTGCACCTTCACATCCTGCCAACGGGCGGTTGGGTACCTTGGAACGAAAGTATCGTGGGGGCGCTGAGATCGTTAGCTTTGCCAGTCTTTACACTCGGCGTAGTTATGGCTTCGACGCTGACGCGATACACCCGCACGGCAATATTGGATGTTATGAATGAAGATTTCGTACGCACCGCGAGAGCATCAGGCATGAGTCGTCGCGTGGCTCTAATAAAAGTCGGGCTTCGAAATGCCTCCTTGCCTTTAGTGACCGTTCTTGGCCTTCTCGCTGCGGAAATGGTGGGCGGTACCGTCATCATTGAGAAGGTGTATTCACTGCCTGGAATCAGCAGAATGATTTTGGATAATGTTACAGCCCGTGAGGTTGTGGTTGTGCAAAGTACCGTAATGGTCATCGTTATTTATGTTATGACCATCAACCTGATTATCGATCTGGCTTATGGAATCTTAGATCCAAGAATTCGGGTGGGAAAATGAGTAGCAGTGTGAAGGTTGCAAGGACCCGAGGTAAGCGGAAACGTAAGCAGTCTCGTCTGCCATTGATTGTGGGTGGAACCATCACAGGCGTGATGATTCTGATCGGAATTATTTCAATTTTCTGGATACCGATGGATGTTAACGTGAGTGATCCATCCATTCGAATGCTTCCAATCGGTACAGCTCACCATCTCTTTGGAACTGATTACCTTGGAAGAGACGTTTCCAGCATGTTGATGACGGGAATTCGAACATCCATAATCATTGGGTCATGTGCGGCATTTTTAGCCTTATTCATCGGCACGATTCTTGGCATGCTCGCAGCATCGGTATCCAAATTGGATGAACCGATTATGCGCACAGCCGACATCTTCATGGCGATGCCAGGAATCATCTTCGCTTTGGTGTTGGCCTCCACAATCGGAGCGGGTTATTTGACGACCATCTTTGCCTTGACTTCATTTTTCACGCCAGCATTCGTACGTGTAACACGGGCGTCGTCCATGAGAGTCTTATCCGAGGATTATATTTCTGTGGCGCGACTATACGGACGCGGAAGAATGTTTATAACTTTCCGCCACGTTCTACCTAACATCTCATCCATCTTGATTGTTCAGTTCACGATCTATTTTGCCGCGGGCGTCCTATCTGAAGCAGGTCTATCGTTCCTAGGAGTGGGCATTAACCGCCCTTCAGTGTCTCTCGGAATGATGTTGCACGAGGCGGTGGAGCAGATTGGGATAACAGATCCTCTCAACGTCTGGCCTGGCTTGTGCATTGTTATTTTGGTTATCGGGTTAAACCTTTTGGGTGACGGCCTGCGCGATCACTTTGATCCGCGCTTTTCTCAGAGGGTGCGTTAATGGATAATTTTGCACTGAAGGTCGAAAATCTTGTTGTAGCGCTGGATGATCTGACTGCCGTCAGGGGAGTCTCCTTCACCATTAGAAAAGGTGAGCGTTGGGGGCTTGTTGGTGAATCTGGCGCCGGAAAGAGTCTTACCGCTCTTGCGATCATGGGTTTACTGCAAGATGGATGGAAAACGTCAGGCGCTGTGTGGCATGACGGCATTAACCTCTTACAAGCCTCTGATAAGACGCTCTCTTCACGTCGCGGTCGCACAATGTCCATGGTCTTTCAAGATCCAACGACTGCGTTGAATCCGGTCGCTAAAGTCGGAAAACAGATTACTTGGATTCTTCGCCACCACATGCACGTGAATAAGAGCGAGGCGTATGAGCAGTCCCTTGTGTTGCTCAATAAGATGAATCTTCCTCGTCCAGAATCTATTATGGATTCGTTTCCACATCAGCTTTCAGGCGGACAGCGACAAAGAATCATGATTGCCATGGCCCTTGCTTGTTATCCAGAACTCATCATCGCAGATGAACCTACGACGGCTCTGGATGTGACAGTTCAGAAGCAAGTTTTACGTTTGCTCGATGCAGCTGTTACGGAAAGAAACTGCGGATTACTTCTGATTACTCATGATTTACCTGTAATTGCAGCAATGTGCGAAAACGTGGCGGTTATGTATGGTGGAAGGATTGTGGAAGCTGGAGCTATTTCAGAGGTTTTTACTAACCCACGACATCCCTACACAAAGGGTCTTCTTGCCTCTCAACCAACCTTAGATAATATCGACCTTGATGGTGGCACTCGTCTCCCATCTATTCGTGGCGCTGTTCCGCCCCTTTACGCAATGCCCGAGGGTTGCGCATTTGCCGAACGCTGCGATTTCGCAACTGACAAGTGTAAAGAACTCCCAGAGTTGGATGATCAAACACATCGCGTTGCCTGCTGGAATCCATTGATCTCCTCAGTGAAAGGAGCGTAATCACAAAATGACTCCATCGCAGATTCCGATAATCCAAACGATTGGCGTATGCCAGGAATATAAGTTGCCTAGGACTTCACTTTTTGGAGAACGTCCAGTTCTGGCTGCACTCAAAAACGTTGATTTTTACGCGATGGAGGGCGAGTCTGTCGGTATCGTCGGTGAATCAGGAGCTGGAAAATCAACTCTCACGAGAATTTTAGTCGGTATGGAAAAGCCATCATCGGGTTCATTTAAGTTTAAGAATCAAGAAGTGTGGAGTTCAGACGACGAATTCAAAGCTGAATTCAGGCGCTCAGTTCAAATGGTTCTGCAAAACCCGCGCAGCTCTTTTGACCCGCGCATGACTATTGCCCAATCCCTTCTCCAGCCGCTTAAGGGATTGAAAATAGGTGGTGACCATCAAAAACGTATTCACGAAGTTCTTGATCAAGTCGGGTTAGGCGTGGATTCACTCAAAAAGTATCCTTACGAGTTCTCTGGGGGACAGCTCCAACGTGTGGCCATTGCGAGAGCTCTCATCCCAAATCCTAAAATCCTCATCGCTGATGAACCAGTATCTGCTTTGGATGTATCCATTCAAGCCCAGGTGCTGAACCTGTTAAACGATTTGGTTAAGGATTTGAATCTCACCCTAATCCTCATTACTCACGATCTCTCTGTAGTGTCGTATGTGACCACTCGCGTTGCGATAATGGTTAATGGCGAAATCGCCGAAGTGGATTCACCAAAGGCGCTCTTTCAGAACCCCAAATCGACGATTGCTAAGAGTTTTGTGGATTCGGTCTTAACCGTCGGCAAAGGGATTGAAGGCGAGTCCCTCTTTTAAATTATTCTAATTGTTGGCCAGATTCGGTAGGCTCTTTGGGGATCACATCATGAGGAGAATGGACTCGAGGTTTCATACTATGCAGATGAAGAGGCAGTTTCCTCGTTGGCGAAGTATCAAGCCACTCCTAGGATGGACGTGGCCGCGATTTTCCAAGCACGATAAGAAACTGGATCGATGCATCACGGTGGGCGATATTCGTTCTCTAGCCCGCAAACGAGTACCTAAGGCCGTCTTTGATTATGTAGATGGCGGCGCTAATGAAGAAGTAAGTATTAGCCGCACGCGTAGAGCCTTCGCCAGAGTTGAGTTTCGCCCTCTGATATTGCGGGATGTATCTAGCGTGGATTTAAGCACAACAATTCTGGGTGAACGAAGTGCGTTGCCAATAATATTCGCTCCAACGGGATATACGCGCATGATGCATTACCAAGGAGAATTTGCCGTTGCATCCGTAGCATTCAAACAAGATTTGGTTTACTCCTTATCGACTATGGGTACCGTCTCAATTGAAGAATTGGCAAACGCCATTCCCGACGTCCGACGTTGGTTCCAACTTTATATGTGGAGTGACCGAGTACGGTCCCTTGAGATGATCAACAGGGCCAAGAGTGCGGGTTTCTCCGCCCTAATACTCACTGTAGATACCGCGGTACCGGGACAGCATGACCGCGATGTGAGAAATGGTTTAACCATTCCACCAAAGATTGGGTTGCGAACTTTCTTAAATATGTCGACGAAAGTTAAGTGGTGGTTCAATTTACTGACAACGCCCCCCTTGAAATTTGCAACCGTTCAAAGTGAAGGATTATCTCCCGCTGAGGCAGCCTCCAAGGTTTTCGATTCAAGTGTTGATTTTGAGGACATTGCGTGGTTGCAGTCCATTTGGAGCGGGCCGATTATTGTCAAAGGAGTGCAATCCGTAGAGGACGCTGTAAAATTAGCGAAGCTTGGTGTTGATGCAATAGTGATTTCAAATCACGGTGGTCGACAGCTTGATCGTGGCACCGTTCCCCTGGAACTTCTTCCAGAAATCGCAGCTGCCGTTGGTGGCAAGATGCAAGTATTTCTTGACGGGGGGATCATGAGCGGCGGCGATGTACTGGCCGCGATTGGGCTTGGTGCAGATGCAGTGCTCATTGGTCGGGCTTACCTTTATGGCGCTATGGCTGCTGGCGAGAAAGGCGTCGAGAAAGTGATTTCGATTATGACGAAGGAGATCGCGTCCACTCTTGCGCTCAACGGCGCTACCTCGGTGGATGCATTTACATCAAAGTTTGTTCGCCTACGAGATCACGAGTAGAAATCGAAGTGAGCGCCTTGGAGATCATTAGCAACGATTTCATCACCGTGGTTGTCGATCCAAACAATGGCGGAACGATTCAACATATTGGTCGAAATATGGATGCGAAAAATAATGTCCTGGCCTGGTATGAGTGGCAGACTCCCGAAGCGCTTCCTCTGGAATTTAGCGAGAACGAAAGTTCCACACATTGGCTATCTCGCTATAGGGGTGGCTGGCAGTTTCTAACGCCGAATGCGGGGGGTGAATGTGTCTTTAATGGCGTGAGGCACTCATTTCATGGCGCATCTTCCTACTTGCCATGGAGCGTTGTCAGCAATGATGGCGTGAGTATTGTGCTGGAGATCGTCATTTCAGATGCCTTGCGTGTCTCTAGGGAGTTAGCTATTAGCGCTTCACATCCAGGATTAACGTGCCATACACGCATTGAGAATTTGGCGCCAACGGCACAGGAGATAGTCATGGTTGAGCATGCTGCATTTCAAGGATCACCCACGATTGAGGTGGATGCGCCAGCAGCAAGTGAATGGGCTTTCGATGGTACATATGAAGAAGACGGGGGATCACGAAGATTGTGGCAAGAAGTAGGAGCAAGTGATTTGTCTCGTCCCGTGGTCGATAGAACCGAGCGTATGACTTATCTTGCGGCAGGCAACGAGGGATGGGTATCAATTTTCGATAACGCGAAAGGCTTTGGAGCAAGGCTTAAATGGGACCAGAAGGTGCTGCCATATCTTTGGTATTGGCAAGAGCAATTTTCACAGGGCTTTCCGTTTTTTGGTCGCGCTGAAATGACGGCCCTTGAACCTGCATCCTGTCATCCCAGTGACACACTCGCCGGTGCGTCTAAGGCCGGACGTTCCACGCGGCTACAAGCGGGTGAAGAGATTTCATTTTCTGTTCAGTTGGAACTCACGTAAGAGTTAATTCACACCTTTGAAAGGGTGGAGTTATTTCAGAAACGTGGAGGGTTTGATCTTTTCAGGTTATTGCAAATGAGTACCAACTCATTTCCAATCTTGACTAACTCGTCAAGGGAAACGCGGGTTGTTGGTGCAGAAATACTTATCGCGGCTATCGGCTCACCACTTGAATTAAATATGGGCGCGGCTACGCACCTAAATCCAACAGCATCATCTTCGTTATCAATGGCAAAGCCTTGTTGCCTGCTCGAGCGAATATTTTGAACGAACTCTGGCTCGGTATAACGACTAGTTTGATTGGCTTTTGAGGCGTACATACTTGCAATTATTCGCAGCGCAGCCTCCTCGGGCAAAGCAGCAAGTATTGCCTTTCCAAGGGCGGTCGTATGGGCATTGTTATCAATCGTCATAGGCACCGTGACGCGCAGTTGCTGACCAGATTCCAAGGTGTCGAGGTAGATGACCTTGCCATAACTTAGGACACCGAGATTGACCGTTTCGTTATATTTCTTTCGCAACTCCATCAACGTTGGGCGAACATACCGAATGAGCTCGGCTGAGTTGCGAGTGGCACGACCCAGACCGATGAGGGCTGGACCAAGAATGTACTTGCGGCTCGAGGCATCCCTATCGACAAATCCACCAGAGTCCAAAGTATTAAGAATTCGATAAACTGTTGGTTTAGAAATGCCTGTTCTTTCTGAGAGTTCAACCACGGTTAAAGGAGCCTCAGCAAGGCAGACCAATAGGTTCATGGACTTAATAAGAACCCCAACTTCGTCTTGCTTGTTTGATTCTTTCATTGAAAGTTCACTCCCCGATTAGTAAAAGTAGAATTCGAGGAATTCCACCATGCGTAATAAAAATTGCTGGTTTGAAAGTGTGACAGTAGATTTACCGTAGTGGATAAAATATTCCACTATACGGAATTGATTGGGGCATGATGGATTTTAGCGGATCTTTGGCGGCCGTAGAAGCGGGCGCCGCCTATGTCGCTGGGGGAGTAAACAGCGGGTTCCGCACGGGTGCTCGTCCCAATCCATTGGTCTTCACAAGTGCATCTGGTTGCAAACTTGTTGATGCAGATGGGAATGTATTAATCGATTACTTCCTGGGCATGGGACCGATGCTACTTGGACATAGTCCCAAGGAAGTTGTTGACGCAGCTAGGCGACAACTCGATGTGAGTTTGTTAGTTGCTGGGCAAACGCAATTGGAATATGACGCAGCTCGTCTTATCACCGAGATGGTGCCTAGTGCGGAGTTGGTGCGTTTTTCATCCTCTGGCGCAGAAGCTGTTCAGGTTGCCTTCAGAACCGCTAGAGCTGCAACCAATCGATGGAAGATAATTAAATTTGAAGGACATTATCATGGCTGGTTCGATAATGTTTATTGGAGTGTTGCGCCAGATCCCACAATAGCTGGCGACGCGTTACACCCAATCCCTGTGGCAGGAACTCAAGGACAAGAGACTGGTGAAAATCTTGTTGTGCTTCCTTGGAACAACATTGCTGTGATTGAGGAACAGTTAAAGAACGGTGATATAGCTGGAATCATCATGGAACCCATCATGTTCAATTCCGGTGGCATCCTGCCTTTGCCAGGTTATTTGGAGCAAGTTCGAGAGTTGTGTACCAAATACGGGACCGTATTGATATTTGATGAAGTGATCACAGGATTCCGAGTTTCTGTAGGGGGAGCACAGGGAGCATTGGGAGTCACTCCAGATCTGACGATTCTTGGAAAAGCTTTAGCAAATGGTTTTGCAGTTGCTGCAATCGCTGGTAAAAAAGAATTCATGGATCTGGTTGGAAGCGGAAAAGTAATGCATGGCGGTACATACAACACCCAGTCTGTATCCATGGCTGCGACCGTTGCAACTCTTGAATTGATTAAGACCGGAAAACCACACGCAACGATTGCGTCTACCGGTTCCGCTCTTATGGAGGGCCTGGCAAAAGAGTTTACGAACGCTGATGTTATGCATGAGATTGTTGGATATCCGACTGTCTTCAATGTGCGCTTTGATCTGCATGGCCCAACGGATTACCGTTCTGGAATCAAAGCTAATCGCGAACGATATGCCAACTTTGCTTTTGAGTTGTTAAAGTCGGGTATTCGCATATTGCCACGAGGTACTTGGTTCCTGTCTACCGCTCATGAGTCGATCGACATCGATAAGACCTTGAGCGCCGTGAGAGACGTTCTAAAGGCCGGCATTTAGGTGACAAGTGTCAAAGGCAAGAAAGTTGCCGTCGCGGGAATCACCTTTGAAAGCAATAGTTTTGCTCCAGGACTCACACATATGGATGCCTTTGAACGGTACCTGTTAGTTGAGGGCGAAGGTGTACTAACTGCCGGTTTTGGTAAGGATGAGATAGGTGGAGCAGTCTCTGTTGCCAAAGAGCTGGGAATCGAATTGGTTCCTGTTTTTGCAGCGGATGGTGGCTGTGGCCCAACC
>CAIYBL010000022.1 GCA_903924485.1 uncultured Actinomycetes bacterium | reverse complement strand
GGGAATTTTGCTTGGGATCTGGGCTATCGGAATTGGAATCGGATTTACTTTTGGTCATCCTGTCTACGCAGCGTTTCTCTCTCTCCCTGTTGCTCTTCTTGGCTCGATGTTTTTCTTTACCCGTCAGGCCGGAACTGCCGCCTATGCATCTATTGAAGGTCAAATCGGTGCAGGTGCCAGTGTTCTCATGGCGATTCGCAAAGGTTGGACAACTACTCCAGCCGTTGCAGTGTCACGCACACAAGACATGGTTCACCGCAGTGTGGGTCGTGCAGGAATCGTTCTCGTGGGAGAAGGCGGTTCTGGAGTTCGAGCACTCTTGGCAGATGAGAAGAAGAAGACCGAACGTTTTGCACCTGGAGTACCGATTACAGAATTCATCGTGGGCGATAATGAAGGTCAAGTAAAACTTCGCAAACTCCAAAAGAAGTTGTCAAAACTTCCTAAGAAACTTAGCCCTGCTCAGATGCGCGAAGTTCGCAACCGCTTAAAAGCAGTCGGTGGATTGTCGATGCCAATTCCTAAAGGACCTATGCCAAAGGGCGTTAAAGTTCCAAAGCGTTAGTAAGCCTGGCTTAAACCTTTGTAAGAACGCTTCCGCTGATTCGCTCGTGAAGTCCTCTGCCATTTTCATCAAAAGTTATAGCGGTAACAACCAGGCATAACAAAAGAGTCCGAATCAGCACCTGCGTTGGAGCAACTCTCCCCCCATCGCTAATTCTCACAACTTTCATTCGAAATATTCGCTGTCCGGCCGAGGCGCCAGAAAGGCTCGTGAGTATCCATACCTCCAGGAAGAAGATGCCCAGCGGTGCAAGCTGATGGGCCAGGGTTGCCTTCGTGGTGAGGGAATTGGCTATAACTAAGCAGGCCAGCCAATCGATCATGAGGGCGCCAAACCGACGCCACAGCCCCACCCTTACGAAATTCATGCCGCGAGCCTACCCCCAACCCAACGGAGAGCCAGGAGGCCGAGAAATTCTTAACATGGATGTAACAGTGGAGTTATCACCTTTTACATGCGGAGACCTATCCTTACGCCAAGCGTTAGCGCTCAATGGGGAGCCAATCTGGATCAGATCCGCCAATTGTGGATCTCGGCGACAATGGGAGAAAAATGTTTAAGAACTCAGCAGAAATCTTTGCCTTCATCAAAAAAGAGGATGTCAAACTTGTTGACGTTCGCTTTATTGATCTACCCGGCATCCAGCATCACTTCAATGTTCCTGTTGAATCATTTGATGAAGCAGTCTTCACTGATGGCTTGATGTTTGATGGTTCATCGATCCGCGGTTTCCAAGCAATTCACGAATCAGACATGAAGTTGCTTCCTGTACCTGAGTCAGCCTTTATTGATCCATTCCGCAAAGAGAAGACTTTGATCATCAACTTCTCCGTTCATAATCCCGTTGATGACTCCCCTTACAGTCGAGATCCTCGCGGCATTGTTGCTAAGGCCGTTGAGTTCATGCGCTCCACTGGAATCGCAGACACCGCATTCTTCGCACCAGAAGCAGAGTTTTATGTATTTGATGCCGTTCGCTTTTCAACCGGTATCAACGAAGCTTTCCACCACATCGATTCCTACGAAGGCGCATGGAACACGGGCATTGAAAAAGATGCCGATGGCACGCCAAACCGTGGATACCGCACCCGCGTAAAGGGTGGCTATTTCCCTGTTTCGCCAACGGATCAATATGCAGATCTTCGTGATGAAATGGTCATGAACCTAGGCAAAGTTGGTTTGCTTGTAGAGCGTGCGCACCATGAAGTTGGTACTGCCGGTCAAATGGAAATCAACTATCGCTTCAGCGACATCTTGCACGCTGGCGATGATCTAAAGAAGTTTAAGTACATCATCAAGAACACCGCATGGCAGGGCGGCAAGACTGCAACATTTATGCCTAAGCCACTCTTCGGAGATAACGGTTCCGGAATGCACGTTCACCAATCCCTTTGGAAAGATGGCGTTCCATTGTTCTGGGGCGAGGGCTACGGAGATCTTTCTGACATGGCACGCTGGTATGTCGGCGGACTTTTAAAGCACGCTCCATCACTCTTGGCATTCACTAACCCAACCGTCAACTCATACCGTCGTTTGGTTCCAGGATACGAGGCGCCAGTAAACCTTGTGTACTCAGCCCGTAACCGATCTGCTTGTATCCGCATTCCAATCACTGGAAGCAATCCAAAAGCCAAGCGCATCGAATTTCGTTGTCCCGATCCATCATCTAATCCATATCTTGCATTCGCTGCAATGTTGATGGCGGGCCTTGATGGAATCATCAACAAAATCGAGCCACCTCTACCTGTAGATAAGGATCTCTACGAACTCAGTGCAGAAGAGGCCGCATCTATCCCACAGGTTCCTGGATCACTTGATGCAGTACTCGATAACCTCGAGCGTGACAATGAATTCCTTACACGTGGCGGAGTCTTCACAAAGGACTTGATCGACACATGGATTCGCTTCAAGCGCGAATCTGAAGTTGATTACGTTCGCTTGCGTCCGCACCCAGCTGAGTTCGAGCTTTACTTCGACCTCTAAAAGCAATTACAACAAAACCCTGGTTCTCCCGAAAGGGAAGAACCAGGGTTTTGCTTTTGCAATATGAATCAGTTTTTACCTGTGCTATTTCTTTTTGTTTGCCGGTGCAATCATGAAAACAACTGCGCCAACGATTGCTAGAACTGCAATAACCATCAAGGTGACCCAGTCCAGATTGAATAGGGCGCCACGAGGGCTGGAGAGTCCCGTAGGAATAACGAGATTGATAAACATGATGACTAGATATGCAAGTGCCACAATGTTGATCAACATCCCCTTACTTCCAAGGGTGTAATGACCGGCGCCCTTCCATCCACGCCGACGCGCAATGAGCGCTCCAAGAACCGTCAACATGAATGCCAAGTAAATTCCGCTGACTCCGAAGGAAACGAGAGATGTCAGTGCGGAAACGTTGGCAGGGTAGGTCATGAAGAGGATCTTTACATCCTTGCTTGGAGTTACGTTGACAAGCAGAGTGAAGAACAAAGGCACGAGCGCGCCCACCAATAGAGCATTAACAGGTGTGTGGAAACGAGCTGAAACCTTTGAGAGCACCGATGAAGCAGGAGTTGCTCCATCGCGCGCATATGAGTAGAGCATGCGCGAGCTTGCACCCAGAATTGATGATCCACATGAGAAGAATGCAAAGATCACCGCAAGAAGGAGTATGTCCTTGAGCATCTTGGAGTGAATTGCAGACTGCAGAATGAATGGGATTCCACCTTCGAAGGAAGTGGCCAACTTATAACTCTTAGGATCATTCGGGATGGCAAGCAAAAGTGCTGCTACCAAAATAAATGACGTGACGGCTCCTGCTACAAGTGCCTGACGCATAGCGCGAGGAACTTGCTTTGAGGCATTTACCGTCTCTTCTGCAACATCTCCTGCAGATTCAAAACCGTAGAAAATAAATGCGGGCGCCATAACTGCAATCAGCGCAGCTCCAAGCCACCAGCTTCCGCCGAAACCGACTCCGAGGGAGTTAGTTGCAGCATTTTCTGCGCCTTGAGTTGTGAAGAGGAATCCAAATCCATGATGGAATCCAGCTGCAGCAAGAATCAAAGCAATTCCGATGGTTCCGAATATTTCAACATAGGAACCGAGGGAGGCAACGCGACCCATCATCTTGGCGCCAGTCACATTCAAGAATGTTTGAACGGCAAGCAGAATGAGGGTCAATAAAAGAATTGTCGAGTGTTTAGAAGGATCTAGGTTCATCTTGAACCAGTCATTGAGAAGACCTGACAGATATGGAACGACGCCGGTATCAACCGCTGCCACAGTGACGAGCAAGGCTACGGAGTAGAACCAGCCAACCCACCATCCGTATCTCGGACCTACCGAGTTCTTGGCGTATTGATAGAGAGCACCCGAGATTGGGTAATGGCTACCTAGTTCGGCAAAAACCATCGCAACGAAGTACATGCCAATGACTGGGATAAGCATTAGCCAGATATAGCGAGGCCCGCCGCTTCCAGCTCCTAAAACGAAGAGAGAATAAATACCGACCATAGGCGAGAGATATGTAAATGCAACACTGAAGCTATCGAACTTACTCAACACACGAGAGAGCTCTTGGCGATAACCAAGGGCGCCTAAACGACTTTCTTCTGCGCTATTTGAATCGTGATCAGACACTGTGTACATCCTTTCGACATTGAATGGACATGCTGGGCGGGGAAATATTTGGAGAATACATAGAAGAGCATGCGCTCAAAGGTCTGCAATGTGAAGCACCAACGGGGCTAATTCCCAATTAATTTCCTCTAAAGAATCCCACTGTTTGGTGTAACAAAAGACCCTCTGTGGTCGTTTATAGGTGTGATTGAGAGTTCTGCCGATCTACACGCCTACTAAAGGAGAGAAAATGTTTATTATCGCGCTATTTCCCATGCTCATGATCGCCACGCTGCTTGGAGTTGCTATCACTTTTGCTCCTTAGCCATCAGAAGTCCACTAGGCAAATTCTTATAAACTTTTTGATTCCTATATCCATCCCCAGAGGGGTGCCCCTCAAACGGGGGCAATTTCGTACTCTTTGTGCGGCAAATAGATCCGGTATGGCTGACATAGAGGGGATACTTGTCAACATTGCGACGCCTAATTCATAGGCATCAAAAAGGAGAGTACACAATGTCTTTGCTTGCAATATCACTGAATGGCCCAGCGAAATTCTTTAATTGGGGCTTCATATCAGTTTCGATTCCGAACCTCATCATGATTGCCTCGATTATCGTGCTATTTGTTTTAGCGCTCTTATTGCCGTTTCCTTCACACAACAAAGATGGGAAGTAGAGGACATGGCAACTATGTGGACTACGCGCGTACGTCGCGCAACTATTGAAAAGATTGATCCTCAGGATGCTCTTCCAGATAACCAACCGTCATATGTCGCATCATGGATCTATGTCTTTGGTGTACTTACCCTTGCTGCCTTAGCAGTAATTATCGGTTCAGGTATTTGGCTCACAACAAAGGGCGCAGCTTGGTGGCATACATCGAGTGTTGGACATTACGTCAACTCTGTACACCTTTGGGCAGTTGAGCTCTTCTTCGTATTTATGGTTGTCCACCTTTGGGGTAAATTCTGGATGGCTGCATGGCGCGGTCGTCGTTTCATGACATGGGTGACAGGAACGTTTTGCTTCCTTGCTTCACTCGCGACCGCCTTTACTGGTTATCTCATCCAAGGCAACTTTGATTCACAGTGGATTGCTACTCAAGCAAAAGATGGTTTGAACTCAGTGGGAATCGGTTCTTTCATGAACACACTTAACACTGGTCAAGGGTTGCTACTTCACGTAGCGCTTCTTCCTCTCGCAGTCGGCATTATCGTCGTATGGCACGTAGTTCTTGTCCGTAAGAATGGTGTTGTACCTCCGTTAGATGCTAAAGAGATTGCTGGAGGTGGAGCATGAGTACTAAAGAACGCAATGTTGACCTTGCAAAGTGGAGTGGTCCAAAACGTCCATATGACCTTGTAAAAGAGTTCGTTATCGCTCTCGTCGTTGTGACAGTACTTGTCGGCGGCCTTGCTGCACTCTTTAGCTCACCCGATGATCGCGCTGTCACAATTCAGCAGTGGGGGCAAAGCGCACCCTCTGATTTTGTTGCCACAGCAACGGGCGAACTAGCAGGATCGACCATAAGCGCCGGATACGGAGCTCCTTACAACAACGCGTCAGAGGGCTTAACCCTTGGGCCGCTGAAGTTGCAAAAATGGGCAGGCGTAACAATTCCCGTAAACCCGGCACAGGATTTTGTATTGAAGCCTCTTAAATCCAGTATCGACCCTGCAGTTCCAGCGGCCGTTGCTACATGGAACGGTGCATCAGCAGATCAGCAAACAAAGTGGGCGTCAGATTACGCAGCGGCTATAGAAAAGGCTGGTGACGCTGCCAGCGTTACCGTTGATCCTGCCTTCGGCCCTGTTCCTACAATGACCACGGCGCTTCTGCGTTTAGCTCAAGAAGGTTCTTTGGATGGGTTGCTAGCAACTTCTGCTACTCCCCTTCCAAGCGATTTCACAATGCCGATGCTTTTCCTTGCAGATGGTGGCTACTTCGATGAACTCGGAGCCAAGCAACATCTTCATGGCGATCAATGGGGAATGATGAACGAGACAGGTTCTTATCCTGGCCAATCATGGCTCTGGATGTTCTCCTCTCTTTATCAGATCGAGCCATTCAAGTCATCAGAAAATGCTGATTCACAGATCTTCTTTGTGCTCATGCTCCTGAACTTGGGCTTTATCTTCATGCCAAAGATTCCATTCATCAATCGCCTACCTCGCCTTATTCCTTTCCATAGGCTTATTTGGCGCAAGTACTACAAAGAAAACAACCTCTAAAGAACTCACACTCAACCCCGAGCCCCAGTCCAGGGACTCGGGGTTGAGTGCTTCTGGCGGTAACCTTGCGCAATGGCTCGAGGATCCTCCAACGCACTCAATCGCTTTTTCGCGACCGAAGTTGCTGGGGGCATTTTTCTTTTAGCCTCCTGTGCAATAGCGCTTCTCTTTGCCAATTCACCACTTGCCCACCACTACATAGATTTTTGGAACCCATCGAGGAATTTCATTAACGAAGGCTTGATGAGTGTTTTCTTTTTTATGGTCGGCCTAGAAATAAAGAGAGAGTTCGATCAAGGAGAGCTGCGTAACCCGAAATCTGCAGCGTTACCCGTTATCGCAGCCCTCGGAGGCATGGTTACTCCGGCCCTTATATTTTCCTTATTTAATCATTCAGGTGGCGGTGCCAACGGCTGGGCAGTTGCTATGCCTACCGACATTGCTCTCTCCATCGGGGCGTTAGCGTTATTAGGATCGCGCATCGATACCTCCCTCAAGATCTTTCTACTCACACTCGCAATAGCCGATGATCTCGGGTCGATCATTGTTCTTGGCACCTTCTATTCGGGCGGCATAAGCGTTATTCGCATTGCATCAACGATCGGCGCGGTCTTATTGGCTTGGGTACTTCCGCTCAAAAGAGTGGTCAGCACTGACCGCCTCATTGCGCTGATCCATCCCTGGACCAGCTTTGTGATCATTCCGCTTTTTGCCTTGGTCAACGTCGGAGTTACATTTAACTTCGACGCTCTGGCAACGTTGATCCTCTCCCCTATCAGCCTAGGTTTGATCGTCGGGCGAGTAGTGGGAAAGATCGTGGGGATCACTCTCTTTGCATGGCTTGCAATTAAAATTGGTGTCGCAAGGAAGCCGTCCTCCCTTTCCTTCAGAGAAATTGCTGGGGCAGGCGCACTCGCCGGAATGGGTCTGACTGTCTCTCTTTTCATCGCAGATCTCGCATTTAGTAACACGCAAGCTCTCGATCAGGTGAGATCTGGTCTTATCTTTTCAGCGCTAATTTCTGGCGTTATTGGAATCCTCTATTTAAGAAAAATTTCTGTACAGGAGGATTAGCCATTCTCTTGAACTCTTATTGCCTTTCGTGAGAGCAGGATATGACCGAAGAAACCAATCGCTAGAGCAATAATTACTCCTACATTGGCAAATGCCCAAGGGCCGCTTTTGCCTCCGATAATCCCTAGAAAATATCCTTGCCATGAGAGCCACGATGCAAAGGTATTGGTGACAAAACCCCAACCCACAACCGAGCCGATTGCCATTAAGGCAATAGATCGATAATTCCATGCTCCGTAGCGACCTTGGGCGCTAAAGAGTTCATCCTCTGCGTAATCCTTTTTACGCAACATCACATCTGCCACGAAAATTGCTGACCAGACAGCGATGGGCACTCCGAGGGTAATGAGAAACCCCTGGAACGGAACGGAAAAGTTTCCCGCAAACCAGACAATATAAATAGTTCCGCCCAACATGATGCAGGCATCAACACTTGCTGCGACATGACGGCGGACTGGCAGACCGATCGAAACTAGGGCGAGTCCCGATGAATACAGATCCAAGATTGCCCCGCCGATCAGACCTAACACCGCAACGCAAGCGAAAGGGATTAAATACCACGTAGGCACCAATGTCGTGAGGGCACCAATCGGATCCATGGCAATTTTGTCACTGAGTTCCTTGCTGCTGCCAGCTAGCAAAGAACCATAAATGACCAAAATAATAGGTACGAGTGAAGAGCCAAATACCGTCCAGCCCACAACCGATCTGCTGGAAATTGTTCGCGGAAGATAGCGTGAGTAATCGGCCGCAGAGTTGACCCAACCAAGTCCGATTCCTGTTATTCCAAAAATCATGGCTCCGATGAAAGCCTGCAGATTTCCGCCATGAATGGCAGTGACTGAACTCCAATTGATATGACTGAACGTCAGAACAATGTAGCCAAAGGTCATAACAACGGTGGCAATAGTGAGCCACTTCTGAAGTCGCATAATCACATGGAAGCCAAGAACGCCTCCGAAAACGGTTAGGCCAACAGCGACAATGAAGCCACAGATGCGTGCAACGTTTGGCTCTATATGGCCAATTCTGGCAAAGACGGTTTGCGTGGCCAGAGTTGCTAGCGATACAAGAACCGTTTCCCAGCCAACAAAAATCAAATATGACAAGAGTCCCGGGATGATATTTCCCTTCACTCCAAAAGCGGCCCGTGAAAGCGTCATGGTTGGCGCATTGGAACGTTTTCCTGCGAGTGAACTAATACCAACCAAAACGAAAGAAAGCACTACCCCCAGTAACGCCGCTAGACACACTTGCGTGAAGGAAATGCCAAAGCCCAAGAAAAATGCCCCGTAGGAAAGTGCCAACAATGAAACATTCGCTCCACACCATGGCCAAAACAGTGAACGCGCAGTACCACCACGTTCTTGCTCTCGAATGAAATTGGTGCCGTTGAGTTCAAGATTAAGATCAAAAAGCGGCACTGTCTTCTCCTTATATATGCACGAGTGCGAGGGGAGTAATCCTACTTCCGATGCCGTCCAACCACTGGATCAAGTAGTACCCTTTCGACCTTATGGAGAAATTATTCGGCATCGCGCGCAGAAATCCTCGGACGCCGTTTGATCATGTCCCATTTCATGATCCGGGAAATCCGAACATTTCCTCCGTACCTGCCTTTTTATTCTGGTTGGGGCGCAGGCAGTGGTGGATCATCACCACGGGAACCTTCTTCGGCGTAGTTGCTTTCTCCTCACTAGCGATCATGCCTGGATTCTTGGGAAAAGGTATCCAAGCCATCAGCGATCACAATCAAGCAGGGGTAAATCGATGGGCTCTGACGATCATTTTCGTGGGTGCCGTGCAATCACTTGCCGGTGTTCTCAGACATCGAAGAGCTCTTGGAGGTTGGATCGTATGCGCCACACGACTTCAGCAGATTATTACTCGCAAAGCTGCATCACTCGGGGCTGATCTCCCCCGACTCGTGTCGACGGGTGAAGTGGTATCGGTCAATAGCAACGATGTCGAACGCGTTGCGCGAGCATTCGACATGATTCCACGATTAACAGGAGCGATTATCTCCTTCATATTTGTCTCGGTCATTCTTATTAAGTCATCACCAACAATTGGTTGGCTGGTTGTTCTGGGCGTTCCGCTCATGAGTCTTGGCATCGCCCCAATTATTAAACCGCTTCAAACCAGGGAAGCTTTCCAGCGCAAGAAACTCAGCGATGCCTCCAACCTCGCTGCAGATACCGTTGCTGGACTTCGAGTGCTGCGCGGCATTGGTGGCGAGGACGCATTCATCGCTCGCTTTAAGTCAGCCTCACAAGAGGTTCGGGCTGCTGCAGTTCGCACAGCGCGAATGCGATCCTTCCTGGAAGGTTTGCAAGTCATCTTGCCCGGCGCACTCATCTTGGGTGTCATCTACATTGGTGGCAATCTTGTCGCATCCGGAGACCTTAAAATTGGCGCACTGCTTTCGTTTTATGGATACAGCGCCTTTCTCGTCCTTCCATTGAAAGTCCTTACTGAGAGCGCCCAACGCTTAACTTCTGCCAGCGTTTCAGCGCGCCGAGTGATCAATTTGCTCTCGATTACTACGATCAATCGTTGGGGAAACAATGAATCACCTGATACTCGTTCGATTTTGCATGACGGAAAGTCTGGTCTAACAATTAACCCGCAGGAATTTCTCGCGATCGTTAGCGACGACCCTCAACTGGCCGATGAGCTGTGCGATCGATTGGGTGGATATGTCGATGCCGACCAGGTGTACCTCGGCCATCTTCCCTTGACTACTTTCACGAGAGAGTCGATTCGAAGGGCTATCTATTCACAAGAGAAAGATCCAGCAATATTGTCGGGCACAATCGGTTCGATTTTTTCAGTCGAAAATTCAGGGCGACTAAGTATTGACGATGCCATGCAAGCCGCGAGTTCCCAAGATATTCTCGATTCTCTAGAGGGTGAAGGCATGGGCGCCGAAGTTGTCGAACGTGGCCGCACCTTAAGCGGCGGGCAGAGGCAGAGACTTTCACTAGCTCGAACACTTTACGTAGATGCTCCGATCGTCATACTTGATGATCCCACCAGCGCCGTGGATGCCCACACCGAATCTCGAATCGCATCGCGAATGGCCCAGATGAGGCAAGAGCGAACAACTGTTGTCTTTACTAATTCTCCGCTCATCCTCGATAGAGCAGATCGAGTAGTGCTCCTTGTGGGCGGAAAAACCCAAAGTGAAGGCGACCATTCAGAGTTGCTCGAGAGTTCGCAGATGTACCGAGATCTTGTTACGAGGGGCGCATGAAAGGCAAAATTGCTCAAGAGCGCTACCTGCCTCCTAGCGCCTTTCCTTCACCTCCGAAGCGATCTCAACGTGTTCCCAAAGATTTCGGCTTAGGACGGGCATCCTCGCGCCTTCCTATAGCAAGCGCAAAGACAGTAAACCGAGAGATGTTGACCTTAGTTAAAAAACACCGACACGGTTTTTACCTTGTTGCGGCGCTGCAACTCATCACAGCTGGATGCGCTCTTGTATCCCCACGCGTCTTTGGAAACCTCTTAGGAAAACTTAGTACTGACCCAAAGCACGCACACATTCTCTTAACCGTTTTTATCGCCGGCAGCGCTTTGGCCGTGCAGACTCTCTTTGCATACTGGACTCGCGTTAAGGCATCTATTCTTGGCGAGTTTGTTCTTTCATCCCTTCGCGAAAGATTTCTCGAACGCGTCGTCGAGTTGCCACCAAATGTCGTTGAAAGAGCCGGCAGCGGCGAACTTCTCAGCAGAACGACAACAGATATCGACCACATTCAATGGGCGGTCCGTGATGCGGTCCCCATCATCACGATTTGTCTCGTCTCTCTAACCAGTATTTTGGTGGCTATCGGCCTTACTGCACCAATCTTTGTCGCAGCGGTTCTGATTGGAATGCCCTCCATCTTCGTTGTAACACGACGTTACCTGCGCCGTTCTCCTCAGGCATACAGGACGGAAGCATCGTCCTATGCGCTTATGAATTCCATCCTGGTTGAGACGGCAGAATCTGGACGCACCATTGATGCGCTGCGCTTAGGCGATGATCGCATAGAGCGTAGCGACGCTGCCCTTTCTCGTTGGATTGAGTGGGAGCGATACACGCTTCGTTTGCGATGCCAGTGGTTTCCTTTTGTTGAAACCAGTTACATCTTCCCACTTGCTGTTGTTCTTCTCGTGGGCTCGCATTACTACAACCTCGGCACCCTCACCATTGCGCAGATAACTACCTGTTTGCTCTACTCGCAGATGATGATCGATCCTCTGGAAGGACTTCTGTGGTGGATCGATGAACTTCAAGGCGGCAAGGCTTCACTCTCACGACTTCTAGGAATTCATGAAGTAGAAGAGCGAGAGATAAGGGATTCAGATCCCGTGGGCTTTGAAGTTAAGGGTGATGATATTCGTTATGGATACAAGAGTGGACGCGATGTCTTAAAAGGCATCTCTTTCCTCGTCAAACCAGGAACTCGTCTGGCAATCGTTGGACCATCTGGTGCAGGAAAGTCCACGCTAGGAAAACTTCTTGCAGGTATTCAGGCACCAAATTCTGGAACGCTTACTGTAGGAAAGAGTGAGATTGGGTATCTCCCCGTTGAAAAGGCACGATCGCATGTTGCTCT
Source organism: uncultured Actinomycetes bacterium (assembly GCA_903924485.1). GTDB lineage: Bacteria > Actinomycetota > Actinomycetes > Nanopelagicales > Nanopelagicaceae > QYPT01. The sequence continues at coordinate 3,680 of CAIYBL010000022.1, read as the reverse complement.
CGTGACGCAAGAACATCACATCTTCGTCGGTACTCTGTCGCAGAACATCACTCTTGCCAATCCAGATGCAACGCCCGAGGAGATCTGGAATGCCCTTGCAGCCGTTGATGCAGATCAATGGGCGCGTGAATTGCCCGAAGGCTTAGAGACCCGCGTGGGCACTGGCGGTACTCGCCTACTGCCAACTCAAGCCCAACAAGTTGCACTGGCACGCCTGGTACTCGCCGATCCTCACACTCTCATCTTGGATGAAGCAACATCTCTTCTTGATCAACGCGCCGCGCGGCATTTAGAGTCATCACTATCTAAGGTCCTTGAAGGAAGAACTGTTATTGCTATCGCGCATCGATTACAAAGCGCTCATGACGCCGATCTCATCGCGGTCATCGAAGATGGCGCAATCTCAGAGTGGGGTTCGCATCAAGAATTAATGGCAGCTGACGCCGCTTATGCGCAACTGTGGAAATCCTGGAGAGATGAAGGCTAGTTGCGTTGAATTCTCTTGATAAGAAAATATAAAACAATTCCGATCCCGATCCCCCATATTAAATCGATCGCTACGGTGGCTATTGCGGTCACCAATAAAATCGACGCCTCACTCTTTGTGGTTCGTAATGATTCTTTAAGGGAAGTCGGATTGAGAATTCGATAACTTGTACCTAAAAGCACCCCGGCTATTGCTGCGGCCGGAATTTGGCTTACCCATGGGGCGGCAACAAGTGCAATAAAGAGCAGGACAAAGGCGTGGAATACAGCGGCTAGTCGGGTTTTTGCATGTGCACGGACATTTACACTTGTGCGTGCTATCGCCCCCGTAGCCGGCATTCCGCCAAAGACTGATGAGACTGCCGTTGCTATTCCCTGTCCCAATAATTCTCGATTTGGCGAGTAGTGCTCGTGCTTTGGAACGTGAGCCAGGCCATCGGCTACTCGGGCGGAGAGCAAGGATTCAATGGCACATAAAAGCGCAATCAGAAAGGCAGGCCATGCAAGGTGGCCAATATCGCCGAGAGAAATGTCTCGACCATGCCAGGTGCCGACGCTGCGAGGAATATCCCCGATTGTGTTTACAGAAAGCGAAAACGTCTTCACGACAATCAGGGAGACAACAATGGCAATAAAGCTTGCAGGAATATGCACCTTGATTCCCACGATCCGTACGATTCTTGGATATCCAAATTTAACTACGAGCGTCAGTAGAACGACAAAAACAGTTTGCCAATGAATCCCGGCATTGAGCGCGTTCCTCACTGTCCCCCAAGCAACAATGAGTGAACGATCACCTTTTGCTTTCTGTATTCCAAAAGCTAACGGCAACTGCTGTAGCGCGATAACACACGCGATTCCGACCGTGAATCCTTCGACAACTGCCCAAGGGACTCGATTGATAACACTTCCAAGTCGAAGCAGAGCCATCGCTAAAACCATGAGGCCCGCAATCACGCCCAGGAATGGAATAGCCGTTATTCCATCCTTATGAATTATCGGAATGAGCACCACCGTCATCGCGCCAGTGGGACCGCTCACCTGAAAATTGGAACCCCCGAGAATCGCTGCAAGAAAGCCAGCGATGATGGCAGTAGTAAGTCCAGCCGCTGCCGACATTCCGCTAGTGATTCCAAATCCCAATGCAAGAGGAAGTGCAACAACTGCCACGGTTACGCCCGCAACGAGGTCTACGGATAAAGACTTACGGTCGAGACGATAATCAGCGCGTGAGGGGAACATATTCACCAGGATATTGCACCTGGGTCATGCTTTCTATGGACTGCAAGTTTAACCTGGTCAATAAGAGATGTGAGACCCGTAACAACGTCAATAGCACCCTCGTGCATTTTTAATTTATCATCAAGAAAAGTATCGGCGCGTGTTTCCATCATGATTGATTGAACTGCTGAATTTACGCCATAAAATTTTAAGGGGATGTAGGTTCCGGCATAGGGCTCATTGAGAAAGGTTTCTCCAAGAGGCGCGAAGGCTGCTTGCGCACATTCAATAAGCCATGGCGGTGTATGAAATTCATCCGTTCCGATGCACATAGCCGGTCTCTTTTGCCCATGGTTGACCGCGTTCTCGTGTTGCTCCGTGCGATAGGAATGAACGTCGATAATTGTTATGCCCCCAAGGGCTGCTAACCGTTCTGAAACCAATGCTTCGAGGGCGTTTGCATATGGGTGGAAGAAAGAGTCCAACAAAACTTTTTCATCGGAAAAATCCGAAGCTCTCAGATCTAAACCGGTAGAACTTTTGCGATATACAGCGCCCATACCGACTTTATTCATGACTTCTCGCTCGTCGGGAAAACGCTCAGGATCGATGACCAACCGTGAAAACGTATTGATAAAGATCCAGGGGCGCAATTCCGCTCTTTCACTTGCTTGGAGCGCAATGCTGTCGGTGAGGCTATCCGTCATGGAATCTAATTCCGCGTTGAGTTGCGTGTCATCGAGAAGAATTCCGGTACGTACATCCGCGGGGATAAATCTTGCTGAATGTGGAACGTGGAGAATAACTGGAGAATCAGGCGAGCCAGGGATGATCTCGAAATTCTTTGGATCCACTAGAGCCTTCCAGCCTCATGAACACGTTGCAAGAAATCTTTCGTCCGAGGGTTCGATGGATTCTCTAGCATCCTCTCGGGAGTTCCCCATTCGAGAATGCGACCCTTCTCGAGGAAACAAACTTCATCAGCTACTTGCTTTGCAAATCCCATCTCGTGCGTGGCGATAACCATGGTCATGCCGTGATCTTTGAGATCGCGGACAGTGCTTAAGACTTCGTTAACCAATACAGGGTCAAGCGCTGATGTCACTTCATCAAGAAGAAGTAGACGAGGCGCAACGGCCAACGATCGAATGATCGCCACTCGTTGTTGCTGTCCCCCGCTAAGTCGATCAGGATATTGATCCGCCTTTTCGCTGAGACCAAAACGTCTTAGAAGTTCCATCGCCTGCTCACTCGCATCATCGCGGCTCAAGCCATGAACGCGCATCGGGGCAAGAATGATGTTCTCGAGTACTTTCATATGAGGAAAGAGGTTGAAGGATTGGAAGACCATTCCCAGTTTTCGACGAACCTCATCAGGATCGGTCTCCACGGAAGTGATTTCCTGCCCGTCAAGTTTGATGACTCCATCGTCGATGAGTTCTAGAAGGTTGATACAACGCAAAAGCGTCGATTTTCCTGAACCGGAAGCACCTATCAAGACTGTGGCAGTGTGTTCTGGGACCGTAATCGAAATATCTTCCAGAACCACTTCGCTTCCGAAAGCTTTGCGGACATCTCGAATCTCTAGGACAGGAATGCTCATGCCTGGCCCTGTGCGTTCTGGCGTTCAATGGATTTGCGCAAAGTACGATCTGTGTATCGGGTCAATGGAATTGTAACGAGAAGAAAAATGCAGGCAGCCATTACATAAGGAGTGTAATTAAAAGTTCGACTCGCTTCGATTTGCGCCGCACGGATCGCATCCGTAACGCCAAGAATGGAGACTAAACCCGTGTCCTTAATCAAGGCAACAAGATCATTGAGTAGTGGCGGTGTAACGCGACGAATGGCCTGAGGCAAGACGACATATCGAAGGGTTTGGAAATTTGAGAGCCCCAGTGACCGGGCTGCTGCCCTCTGGCTGGGGTGAACAGTCAGGATTCCACTGCGAATAACCTCAGCAACGTAAGCGC
>CAIYBL010000021.1 GCA_903924485.1 uncultured Actinomycetes bacterium | reverse complement strand
TACAAAGCAATAGCTGCAATTTCATGGTTTCTTATTGTCTTGCGGGCAGGGGTTTTAGCGGTTGTAAATGAACTTCTTGTTGAAGGCAATGCGATGGGAAACACTCTCGTGCTTGCTGGTGTCGTGATGCTTCTTTTTGCAACAGCGTCCAAAGTTTAGATCAATCTGAGTTTCGAACCCTGTAGGTATAGCTATGGTGATGGACAAATCCCATTGCGAGGTAAAGATTCTTGGCAGATTCGTTTTGTTCATCAACTTGCAAGAGCGACTTCGTGGCACCTTCAGATTGACCGGCAGCGAGTAGTGCGTTTAAAAGATTTCTGGCAGCGCCCTTACGTCGAAAATCCTCGTGAACAAACAATCTGCTCAGTACCCACCATTTTTCGTGTCTCGCTCCACGGCCTACAGCAACGAGAACTCCGTTAACTCTCAACGCTGCATAAGTTCCAGGGACGCTTGTCATAATCTCTGCAACGTTATGGTCGCCTTGTACATCAAGCCATTCCTTCGTCGGTGCTGAATTAATTTCCCATGTGCCCAAGGATTCATCTGGCAACGCTGCTTCACCAATATCTCTAACCATCACCAATGCCGTGATCTTTTGAAGCCAACCTTGCTCGCCGAGTAATTCATCCAAGGGAAAGTAAGTGGGCAAAGGGATATGAAATATCGCGGGCAAATCGTGACGTGCGTAGAAGGCAATCACTCGAGAGATTGCTTCGTGGATGTCTATTCCTGGGTTTCCGTACGGAGGATCTCCTAACGGCAGGACAGAGTTGGCTCGCATCGTAAATTTTCCAGAGGCACGCAAAATCCAGTCGCCCAGACGCTCGTTCTCTTTGGCTGGCCATGTGGCATTCGCTGCCACTTCCATATCTCGGATGCGCAGTGACAGGGGTGCGCCATGCCCGGCTCGATCCTTGGGAGCCACGACCTTGCGCCACACGGCAACATCATCGGGGTCAAAATGAGCGAGAGAACCATCTCGCTTCCTTAGCGATGTCTCAGATTCCAAGATTCCTACGATGTCTCTAAAGCCGCCTTCGGCAACCCGCAGGCGAATGCTCAATCGATGACCTATCTCATTCGCGCCAGGAGCCATGGGGTAACGATAATTGGAAATGAGCGGTAGCGGAGAGCTAAAATCGCGTGATTGTGAAAGTCGGGAATAGACTAACCACTCTCATCTATTTGCCTAGTCGGAGGTTGCCGTGACTTATGTAATTGCTGAACCATGTATCGATGTGAAAGATAAATCTTGCATCGAGGAGTGTCCAGTCGATTGCATTTATGAAGGCAATCGAATGCTTTATATCCAACCCGATGAATGCGTTGACTGTGGAGCCTGCGAGCCAGTCTGTCCCGTTGAAGCAATCTATTACGAAGATGATGTACCGGGTCAGTGGAGCGAATTCACGAAAGTAAATACAGAGTTTTTTGTTGAAATCGGCTCACCGGGAGGCGCAGCAAAGGTCGGACCAACACACACCGATCATGCAGTAGTAGTTGCTGCCCCACCTCAAGGCTAAAAGGTTCTCTTCTGAAACTTCCTGATTTTCCTTGGGACACACTTGCCCCATTTGGAGATCGCGCTCGGGTGCACCCGCAGGGAATTATTGATTTGTCCGTGGGGACACCAGTTGATGCAACACCAGATTTCATTCAAGAGGCGCTGAAAGCATCTACCAACGCACCGGGCTACCCGCTCACTGCAGGTAGCGCTGATCTTCGCCAAGCAATTCGAACATGGGCGCAATCTCGCCTAGGTGCGACAGGTGATTTTGATGTACTTCCGGTTTTGGGATCGAAAGAACTTGTCGCGTGGCTACCCACTCTCCTTGAGGCCCAGTCAGTGCTCTATCCAGATATTGCCTACCCGACATATAGCGTTGGTGCGATTTTGGCTGGGGTAGTGGGTACTCCCGTTTCTATCTCACCGCAATTATGGCCACAAGCAGATTTCGCATGGGTGAATTCCCCATCAAATCCCACGGGTCGAGTACACAGCGAGAAGGAGCTATCAGATGTTGTGGCATGGTCTCGATCGAATCACTCTCTAGTGGTTTCTGATGAGTGTTATTTGGAATTTGGACATACAGCCTTGCCTACATCGATCCTGTCTCTTACTGATGGCGACAACACAAACATTCTCGCTGTTCACTCACTATCAAAACGTTCCAATATGGCTGGCTATCGTGCGGCTTTCGTGATTGGCGATTCGAAAATAATTGCGCGTCTGCGTGAAGTGCGAAAACATGCGGGAATGATCGTTCCAATGCCCATTCAAATGGCGATGATTGCTGCCCTTGGCGATGATCATCATGTCGCGATACAACGTTCGCGATACAACGCGCGCCGCGAAAAATTGATACCAGCTCTTGAAAGATTTGGTTTTACCGTAGAGGAATCGCGAGCTGGACTTTATATTTGGTGTACTCGAAATGAGCCAGATTGGGATTCCATCGCTGCCTTGGCAGATTTAGGAATTCTTGCAACCCCTGGCCATTTCTATGGAGAAAAAGGTGCGCGCCATATTCGTGTTGCATTGACTGCCACAGATGATCAGATTGCGGCGGCATCAAAGAGACTTCTCGATCATCAGAAAATTTCGCTGTAAAAATGACTCAAGGAATTCTGCTTGTCGGAGGCATGGGAACACGACTACTCCCACTCACTAAAACCGTCCCGAAGCCTATGTTGCCGTTGGCGGGGGTGCCCGTTACTGAACACCAAGTGGCAATGGCAAAACGTGCGGGTATCACTTCCATCGTGCTCGCAACCTCGTACTTGTCAGAGGTGTTTGTGCCCTACTTTGGAGATGGTTCTAAGTGGGGAATGAAGATCCAATATGCCATTGAGAATCAACCCCTGGGCACCGGTGGAGCTATTCGAAATGCTGCACAGTTACTTAACGCACATGAATCAATCGTGATTCTTAATGGGGATGTTTTGAGTTCTCACGATTTACTGGCTCAGATCGCATTTCATGAATCCAAGGATGCAGATGTGACTTTACATCTCACACATGTGGACGATGCTCGTGCCTTTGGCTGTGTGCCCATTGATGATGAAGGTCGTGTAACTGCTTTTTTGGAGAAGATGGATAATCCAATAACGAACACCATCAACGCGGGGTGTTATGTTTTTCATCCGCGAGTTATTGACCAAATTCCCGCAGAGCGCGTCGTAAGTATTGAGCGGGAAATCTTTCCTGCGCTCATAAGTGAAGGTCGACGCGTATTTGCAATCGTGGATGATTCTTATTGGCTCGATATAGGTACTCCTAGCGCGCTCCTCAAAGGTTCGCGCGATTTGGTTGAGGGGAACGCTGATGGCTCTGCGCTAGATGGAGCCGACGTGGCTTTTCGCTCGACTGATTTTGTTGCCATGGCAGGTGCCTTTATTGACCCGACCGCTCAGATCGGTGGTGGGACTTCCATCGCTCCACATGCGGTAATCGAGGCTGGCGCTGTGATCCAAGGTTCCATCATTTGCGAAGGCGCCATGATCGGACAGGGCGCACATCTCCTCAACTCATTTGTTAGCGCTGGTTCTAGAGTCCCGGCAAATATGCGGCTAGAGGATCAATACTTCGGTTCTGAGGGGATATTCCCCTTATAACCCCTAAAGAGCTATGAGTAAAGGTCGGAATATAGCCTTCTGGGCTTGACTTTAGGGGATTACACGCGTGTAATTCACTCATTGGTTATGCGCCAGCAAGGTGCGCCCGAAGCTATTAAGGAGTATCCGTATGTCAGATATTCGAACTGATGGCCCCAGTATTCAACTTGTGACCGGCGAGACCGTCGAACTCTCTTGGCAGGAGCGCTCATTGTGCGCTCAAACTGATCCAGAGGCGTTCTTCCCTGAGAAGGGCGGTTCAACTCGTGAAGCAAAGCGTGTATGCATGTCCTGTGATGTTCGTTCAGAGTGCCTCGAGTACGCCCTTGCCCATGATGAGCGCTTTGGTATTTGGGGCGGACTTTCTGAGCGCGAGCGCCGCCGCCTTAAGCGTCGCCCCGCCTAAACGTAGGACGGACATTTCTTGTGGCTGATTCAGCCAAGAACATCGATGGTCATGTAGTCACGGCAATTTTAGTTGTCCATGATGGCGTCACGTGGCTACCTGAAGTCGTCGCCGCTCTTGCCTCCCAAACTCGGCCACTGGATTTCACCTTGGCGGTTGATACGGGTTCTGTAGATGATTCTCTTAAGCTCTTAAAGAATGCTCGAGTTCCGTATATTTCGATTGATCGCGAGAGTGGATTCGGTGAAGCACTTGCTGCGGGTCTTGGAGAACTTGCCGATACGTCAAGTAACAGTGAATGGTTGTGGTTGATTCATGATGACTGTGCACCGCTACCTGGAGCGCTCGCAGCGCTCTTAAGCGCAATTGAGGAGCGCCCACAAGTTGCTATTGCAGGTCCCAAACTTCGCGGATGGTATGACAGGACACACCTTCTTGAAGTCGGCGTAAGTATTGCTGGCAATGGTGCACGATGGACTGGTCTTGAACCGCACGAATACGATCAGGGACAGCGCGATGGAATTCATGAGGTGCTCTCTGTCAGTACTGCTGGCATGCTTGTTCGACGTGATGTTTTTGAAGAGCTGGGTGGGCTGGATCCCAATTTGCCACTTTTCCGAGATGATGTTGATTTTGGTTGGCGTGCACGGGTAGCAGGGCACTCGGTCATTGCAGTGACTGAGGCAGTTGCGTTACATGCTGAGGCCGCTGCTTCAGAACGAAGAGATATAGATGTAAAGAACACGATCCTTCACAGACACCTGCTTCTGGATAGAAGAAATGCAGCCTATGTTCTTCTCGTTAATTCGTCGTGGTGGCTTCTACCGTGGTTGTCGATTCAACTCTTTGGCGCGGCGATCATTCGCGCCTTGGGCTTCTTGCTAGCAAAATTGCCGGGCTACGCTTCCGATGAAATTCTGGCTGTCGGGACGATTCTGATTCGGCCTAGTGTGATTATTAAGGCTCGAAAAGCGCGCAAACCCCATCGATTGATTTCTCCTCGAGTGGTTTCTGATTTCATACCTCCACGATGGTCGCAGCTTCGGATGGGAACTTTGCGAAGTATTGAGTCTTTGCGTCAACGAATTCTTCCGACCCCAGCAGGGGGAACTTCTATTCTGGACGCGACCAACGAGGAAGAAGATCTGCTTGCACCTGTTCCAACGGTTAAATGGAGATCAATATTTCGACGTCCCGAGGTAACAGGGCTGCTAATCCTATTTCTCCTGACAACTATTTGGTCCAGACATAGATTTGGATCCCTTGCTGGCGGAGCACTCGCTTCTAGTCCCCAGGGTGCGATTGATTTGTGGAGACAGTACGCAGATTCATGGCATGGCGTTGGCATGGGAAGCGCCGCTCCATCACCTACTTGGATCGTCGTGGTTGCAGCTGCTTCGACTTTGTTTCTGGGCAAGACAGTTTTCCTTATTTCGTTTTTTTTCTGGGCAGCACCAATATTGCTCATGCTCTCCATGTATTCAGCACTTCGCGAATACTCTTCAAACAATTGGTTGAAAATTGGTGGAAGCCTTAGTTACGCCCTGTCACCCGTTGCATTGGCGAGCGTGAATTCGGGCCGGTTAGGAACTCTCGTAACTCTGATTCTTGGGCCTCTCATCATTCGCCAGATAATTCATGAGAGAGAGCTTGAAAAATCATCCTGGCAAAGGATTTTTGCAACGAGTTTATTGGTGGGAGTCCTGACCGCCTTTTCTTTGCAGGCCTATCTCGCTGTCGTCGCCATCTATGTTCTAGGAGCAATTTCAGATTTTATTGAATTCCAAAAAACACAGGACAAGGTATTGGCAAAGACAAGATATCTACGTCGGATGGTTTTGGTCTTTACACCGTTACTGCTCTGCTTTCCTTGGTCATTCCAAGCCATTGCCCATCCCACCCGTTTTCTTTTAGAACCTGGATTGGCAATTGCCGGTGGTGGACCACACCTAGCGTGGCTTGCCAATCCTGGCGGTATCGGTGCACTCCCATGGTGGGGGATTAGCCCAGTGACACTCATTTTATTGGTAGCGATTTTTTCTTCCTCAAAGGCTCGGTTATTTGCTGAAGTGGGGCTTCTATTTCTTGGCATCGCTACGGTATCCAGCATCGCTTCTTTCCCTGCCCATGGCGGATCAGTTGGTTCGCCAATATGGAATGGCTCATGGCTCGGGTGCGCCACGATCGCTTCGGTAATAGCAGGGGTCATCATTCTCGATGGCGTGCGCAAGCGTTTAGCCGCCACACATGTGCATTATCGCCACCTATTGGCAGGACTGGTGGTTGTTTCAACGTTGATGTACACAGTGGTCGCCTGCGGTTGGGTAATCACAACCGGCGCAAATTCTCCCGTTGTGGCTGACCGAGAGTCTGTTCTTCCACCATTTCTTTCGATCACTCCTGGCGTAAAGACACTTGTCATTCGTACAACTCCAGGAACTTCTTCACAGACATTGAGTTTTTACATTGCACGAGGTGCAGATGCGCGATTGGGAGATCCAGATACAGCTCCTGCGGCTCCAGAACAAGTAGACGTTGCCGTAAGAGAGATAGTTAATGGAAGCGGAATCATAAGTAGCAAAGTTCTTTCGGGATTTGGTATCAAGTATCTATTTATGAAAAATCCTGTCGACCGACAATTCGTCAGGGCCGTAGATGGGCTCGGAGGATTTGTAAGGAATTCAGCTACCGCTGCAGGCATCGTGTGGCGAGTGGCTGCCACAAGTGAGCGACTGGTCTTCACTGATAAGAGCGGAACCTCCGTTGGAATTCCTGCTGATCCCGTTGGAACACGTACATTCTCTCCTGGGGCCGGAACGCTTTCTCTGGCCGAAAACTTTGATTCCGGTTGGACAATCATTCAAGACGGAAAGAAACTGCCACGGTCAACGAGCGAATATGGGCTACCTCAATTTTCAACGAGTCAGGTAGGAGAGTTTTCGCTTTTGCATGACGGAACAGCGCGTCGGGGATGGCTGGCATTGGAGGCGATCGTTTTCTTACTCGTGGTGATTATGGCAACTCCGGCACGTCGTCGCCGTAGCGATATTTCCGTGGAGGAGCTCACATGAGATTTCAGCGAGCGGGAATAATCATGCTGGCATTTGTCGCAGTTGTTGGGGGCAGTTATTCCATCAACAATAAGTCTGCTAGCGCTAAGTTTTCTGAAAGCTATCCACCAATTGCTTGCCCTGGCTCTGCCTCGACTTCGAACGGATGGGTTTCGGTTGCTTCTACATCGACACCGATCAGGAAAATTGCTAAAAAAAGTACGATTTTTCTTCCTGCAAAACACTCAAATTTCTCCATTCATAGCGATCCAATTCTTATTAATGGAGCGGGTGTTACCTCGATAGCCAGCCAGTCATTGACTGGAATCTGGTCGGGAACAACTTTGTGTTCAGCGGCTCAAGGTGAGCAGTGGTTTGTCGGTGGTACCGCAGATGTATCAAGTAAGGGTTATCTACAACTCGTAAATAGCGGTCTGAGCGATGCGCTGGTTGATATTTCCGTGTGGAGTGAAAATGGCGCCCAAGTCAACAAAACCGTTTCGGTAAAAGGTGATTCTGGTGCGATTGTTCCGCTGGATGTCATTGCGGCAGGACAAAGTCGACTGGTCGTCCGAGTGATGCCGCGTTCAGGTCGAGTTACCTCATTTCTAATAGACCAACGAAGTCTTGGGTTAAAAACCCTTGGTGGAGATATCGTGAACTCGACTGGTGCACCGAGTACCGATCTTGTAATTACGGGCATTCCACACCAAATTCTGAAAGGCATTGGTTCAACCCACATTTTGCGCATTGTTACTCCAGGATTGGTTGATGCAAATATTCGGGTGGATCTCATTTCCACGGATGGTGTCTTTGTGCCTGTGGGTTTAGATTCAAAAACGATCATCCAAGGTGAAGTCACTGATATCTCACTATCTCCGACAATTTCTTCACATATTTTTTCGCTGAGAATTCATTCTGATCAACCCGTGCAAGCAGGGGTCTATTCTGTTGACAACGCCTCCGGGCATAAAGATTTTACCTGGAATAGTTCTTCGCCTCAGCTCGTACCGATGACTCTTGCAGTTAATGGACTCAATCCGATTTTGTATTTCACGGGCGATGTTATCGACGTGTCAATTTCAACTTTATTGACAACGGGCAAAACCCAGCGCACGAGGCTAACTGGAAGTGACATTAGCGGCTGGATAGCACCTAAGAACTCGCAAACGATCACCATCACCAACGTCGGTCCAGGGGTCTTCGCTAGCGGCTTGGTGCGTTCCAGAGACGGGATTTCTAGCTTTCCTCTGATGCCAGGTTCCAAACTCACCCGAGCTTCGGTCCCGAACTCAGATATCGCCGTCATCAACCATTAAATTCATACCCTGTCGGTGCCCGAAAAAAACCGCTAAGCCCACTAATGTTTAGTACATGTCATCTTCTACACGCACCGGCCGAGGATGCTCCCGCGGCGGTTGCCGAGCAAAGGCAGTGATGACTTTGACGTACGTGTATGCGGACTCAGTAGCGGTGGTTGGCCCATTGGCAACTTTCGCCGAACCACATGCCTACGACCTATGTGTCGTTCATGCTGAGCGGCTCACGGTTCCTCAAGGATGGAGTGTCATTCGGCAAGAACTTGATGCTTCTGAATCAGGTCCGTCACATGATGACCTCATGGCGATAGCCGATGCAGTGAGAGAAGTGGCAAGTAACGTTCCAGGGGAACCATCCACCAAATCCGCAAGTGCCGAACTCGGTCGCAGAGGGCATTTGCGCGCGGTGCCGTCATAAATATGAAGGATTCATCGCAACCAGACATCTTCAAGGCCTATGACATACGAGGGCTTGTTGAAACAGAGATCACTCCAGATTTTGCTTTTGCCGTCGGATTATCTTTTGCGCGGTTCCTTGAACTTGAGCGTGAGCCAGGCACCATAGTTATTGGCGAGGATATGCGGCCTTCATCACCCGAACTTGCCGAAGCTTTTTCTGCTGGTGCAACGTCAAACGGAATGGATGTTATTCGCATCGGCTTGGCTTCAACGGATATGTTGTATTTTGCTTCAGGAAAACTCAATCTCCCTGGCGCCATGTTTACCGCGAGTCACAATCCTGCCGAATATAACGGAATCAAGTTATGCAAGAGTGGTGCGCGCCCAATTGGAAAAGAATCTGGATTGCAAATAATCGAGAGATTTGTTTACGAAGGCAGCCCAATTCCTATGCGAAATATAGGAGTTGAAAGGCACCAAGACATGGTTTCTGATTACGTCACGCACTTGCTTTCACTTGTTGATGTTTCGGCGATCAGGCCGTTAAAGATTGTGATAGATGCTGGTAATGGAATGGGTGGTTACACGGCGCCTCAAGTTTTTTCCAGGCTCAACGCGGATGTTGTTGAATTATATTTTGAACTGGATGGAACATTTCCCAATCATGAAGCCAACCCGATAGATCCGAAAAATATGAAGGCTCTTCAAAAAGCTGTCCTCAAACATAAAGCAGATATCGGACTCGCGTTTGATGGAGATGCAGATCGTTGTTTCTTGGTGGATGAGAAAGGCGAAATAGTTAATCCTTCAGACCTCACCTCACTGATCGCATCCCGTGAATTGGCTAAACATCCTGGCGCAAGCATTATTTACAACTTGATTTCATCAAGGGCTGTTAATGAGGTTGTTGAAGAGCTCGGTGGTAAGGCCATCCGTAGCCGGGTTGGGCATTCCTATATCAAGGCGCTCATGGCAGAAACGGGAGCGGTATTTGGCGGAGAACATTCAGGCCATTTTTACTTCAAGGATTTTTGGTGCGCAGACTCAGGCATGCTTGCAGCTTTGCATGCCATTGCCGCGCTCGGTGAAAGTGCAAGCCCACTTTCAAAGATATTGAAGCCTTACCAACGCTACTTCGCGAGTGGTGAGATTAACTCCAAGGTAAATGACCCAGCATCCATCCTGGCGGCTTTAGAAGAGAAATTTGGAGGAAAGGATGAGGCAACAATTGATCATCTTGATGGACTCACGATCATCGCTCCGACATGGTGGTTTAACGTTCGGTCTTCTAATACAGAGCCTTTGTTGAGACTTAACGTGGAGGCAAAGACTCAAGCGAAATTGACGCGCCTGCAAGAGGATGTACTGGCCCTCATTCGCGGATGAGATGTGCCGTTTCGAGTCCTTCACGGTAATCTAGGGGACTATTAGCCAGGTCAATAAGTGCCTAGAGGCCCTCAAGGAGTCGATTCATGAATTCAGCTACAACCACTATCCCTGCCCACGACATCGCAGATGCCTCACTAGCGGCCGAAGGTCGTAAGCGCATTGAATGGGCCGAGCGAAACATGCCTGTACTGGCGCAGATTCGTGAGCGTTTCGTAAAGAGCCAACCTTTCACGGGAGTTCGAATTGCTGCGTGCATGCACGTGACAACCGAGACGGCAAACTTGATGCGCACACTTAAAGCTGGCGGAGCCGAAATCGCTCTATGCGCTTCGAACCCGCTTTCAACTCAAGATGATGTTGCTGCTGCGCTCGTCCATGAATTTGGAATTAGTGTCTTCGCTCGCAATGCGGTGGATCGTGATGGCTATTACTCTCACATTAACGCGGCTCTTGATATTCAACCTCACCAAGTTTTTGATGACGGCTGCGATCTAGTCAATACCCTTCATACAACTCGAACGGAACTTCTTTCTGGAATAACGGGCGGATGCGAAGAAACAACTACGGGCGTAATTCGCCTTAGCCAAATGGCTAAAGATGGAGCTCTAAAGTTCCCGATGATCGCAGTAAATGACACAGATACAAAACACATGTTTGATAATCGTTACGGAACTGGACAATCAACTCTTGACGCAGTGTTTCGTTCTACGAACTTCCTGCTTGCCGGGCGCATAGTTGTTGTTGCTGGATTTGGTTACTGCGGTAAAGGCGTAGCTGAACGCTCAAAGGGAATGGGTGCTGACGTTATTGTCACCGAAATTGATCCGACTAAAGCGCTTGATGCAATGATGCAGGGTTTCCGAGTAATGCCAATGATTGATGCCGCCGCAGTTGGGGATGTATTCATCACTGTTACAGGTAACCGCGACGTTCTGCGAGAAGAGCATTTCAATGTCATGAAAGATGGAGTCATCATGGCCAACTCCGGTCACTTTGATGTGGAGATCGATGTAGCGTGGTTGGAACAAAAGGCGACCAAGAAGAATCTCAAAATCCGTCACCAAACAGATGAATACGTCATGGCAGATGGACGCCGTCTATTGCTTTTGGCCGAAGGTCGCTTGGTAAACCTTGGAGCCGCAGAAGGCCACCCTGCCTCAGTTATGGATATGTCGTTCTCAGATCAGGCTCTTACAGCCGAATACCTCGTTGCAGAGGCTAAGAACCTGCCAGCTGGGCTACACAACGTTCCTACATATATTGATAAGGAAGTTGCCAAACTTAAGTTGAAGAGTTTGGGTGGAGAAATCGACACACTTACTCCTGCGCAAGACATGTACCTCAACTCTTGGGAGCACGGTAGCTAATGACCTTGGTAATGGTCGTCGATGACGACCAGGACCTTGCGGAAATGCTAGGTATTGTTTTGACCGGAGCAGGAATCGACGTGGACCTTGTAAGTCGCGGGGATGAAGTTATGGAGATATTCCGTAACAATCCTCCCGACTTGGTCTTGCTTGATGTCATGCTTCCCGGTCTTGATGGGATCGAAGTTTGTAAACTAATACGTGCAGAATCAATGGTTCCGATCGTCATGCTCAGCGCAAAAGGCGACACTCATGACGTTGTAAAAGGTCTCGAGGCTGGCGCCGATGACTACATGATCAAGCCATTTAAGCATCCATCTGAACTCATTGCCCGAATACGAACCCGATTGCGGCGGGCAAACTCAGGGCTTTCAGGCCAACTGACAGTCGCCGACTTAGCAATTGATCTTGTGGCACATCAAGTAACTCGTGGCGGGAAAAATATTCCACTTACTCGCTTGGAATTTGATTTATTGGTTGCCTTAGCAAAAGAACCAGGTCGTGTATTTACACGTGACGCCCTGCTCAGTGAAGTGTGGGGCTATCACCATTCAACAGATACGCGCTTAGTGAATGTTCATGTTCAGCGGTTGCGCGCAAAAGTTGAGCATGATCCTGAACATCCCGAACTCGTTGTTACGGTTCGTGGCGTTGGATATAAAGCAGGAGCATCGAGCGGTTCGTGATGGCTGGCAGCTCAATCAAAGACACGCGTTTTCGACATTCTCTCGCTTTTAAAGTTATTTTTTGGGCAGTCTTTTTATCACTTGGAATAATTTCACTGACTGAATCGGCTTTGTATGCAAAAATTTCTGACGGAATTCGAAAAGTAAAAGTAGATTCCGCGATTGCTGAATCACAATCTGCAGTGTTCAATGCGCAATACCGCTTAATACTTTCACAAGAGCCTACTGAGAAAACTATTCAACAGATTATTGATGATGTAGTAGTCAATTCCTCGACGATCATTGGGTCCTCCGTTAATGGACGTGAAGTCGTCCTGTTGAGGTCAGGGGGCAATCCATCTGGTAGTAAGAATTATCAGCGGACATCAAATTTCGTTGCCCCGAGTTCGATACCAGGGTCATTGCGTCAGCAGGTGAGAAAAAGCAAGAAACCAGAGTGGGCAGAAATCACGGTCTCATATTTAGGTGGCAACGAAATATCTGGATTGGCAGTCGGGCAAAGAATCGTCATTCCCAAGGCGGGTAACTATGAGATGTACTTGGTTTTCAGTTTAGTAAATCAAAATGAGACACTAAATTTGGTTAAGAATTCACTTGCGCTGGCAGGGTTCATTCTTGTTCTGCTTATTGGATTGGTGCTGTGGCTTGTTGTGCGCAAGGCGGTACGACCAGTGCAGGAAGCGGCGAGAGTCGCTGAGCAATTTACCGCCGGAGATCTCACTCAACGCATGGAGGTCACCAGCAAGGACGAAATTGCCCGACTCGGACACGCATTTAATGAAATGGCACTTTCGCTTGAGCGGCAGATTTCCAAACTTGAAAGCCTGTCGAATGTCCAACAGAGATTTGTTTCTGATGTTTCACATGAACTTCGAACTCCATTGACGACACTACGTATGGCGTCTGAGGTGATTCATGCTGCTCGAATTTCATTTGATCCAGTTATCGCACGAAGCACAGAGTTGCTTGTAGCTCAGTTAGACCGTTTTGAGAGATTGCTTGAAGACTTGCTTGAAGTGAGTCGTTTTGATGCCGATGTGGCCGTTCTGGAGCTTGTTGAGTTCGATCTTGTTACCCTCGTTGAGCGCTGCATTTTGGATTTGTCCTTATTGGCTTCTGAAAACAACGTGGTGGTCGAGCTTTCCCATAAGGGAGATATCGTCATGGTTAAGGCCGACATCAGGCGAGTAGAAAGAATTCTACGAAATTTGTTGAGTAACGGTATTGAACATTCTCAGTCTCCTTTGATTCGGATCAATATCGTGCAAAGTAACTCGGCAGCTGCTGTGGGTATTCGAGATTACGGTATCGGGTTAGATGCCGATGATGCTTTCCGAGTTTTCGATCGTTTCTGGCGAGGCGATCCATCGAGGGCGCGAGTTCGAGGTGGAACTGGGTTGGGATTGTCGATTGCTCTTGAAGACGCACGACTCCATAACGGCGAACTTGAGGCATGGGGCCGCCCAGGGGCGGGCTCACATTTTGTTCTGACTCTTCCGAAGAATTCTGGAGAAGACATTGAATCCAGATTGATCAGATTGCAACCCGAGGACTATCTCTCCACACCAACGTCTGGCAACTAATAAATATTCACACAGTTTTGTAACAATAGATTTATGCTTAATGATTTGATTTTCCCTAAGCGATGTCTTGGCTGTAGTCGACTCGGTGAGTGGATGTGCGCACTCTGTTTACGTACCTGGAAATATGAAAATCTAGTGACACATGTTGGGGGACTGCGAGTTTATTCCTCCGTACTTTATTCACCGATCGCTAGCCGCGTACTTTTGGCTGCGAAAGAAGATGCAATATGCATTGCCGATGAATTGATTGTCGTTGCCTTGCAACTTTCAATTGCTCGAGCAAGAAAGGACTTTGGGTTAGGTGCAATCCTTGTCCCGATCCCTTCTCAAAGGCATGCGATTCGTGTGAGAGGGCGAAATTTCACCGACGATATTGTGCAACGGGCGGCGCGACATCAGGGCAACCAAGTGCGCCAGGCACTAACCCATCATCGACGTGTCAAAGATCAATCGGCATTAGATGCCAGTTCCCGACGGGTGAACCTGAGAGAGGCGTTGACATTTACGGGGAATATTTCAAGCTCCCGCGAGGTTATCCTGGCGGATGATCTGGTGACAACGGGATCGACTTTATTGGAGGCTGTTCGGGCCCTTTCTGTAGGCAATATTGCAGTATTAGCTGCGGTTACTGCTTGTGTGGCTCAGCCCCTACGATAGATACATGGGCAATGGCCAACGGTCTTTCCCGAAATAGTTAGTAAAGGGCCGAGAAAGGTAATTTCATGCCAGCGTTTTTAGATCGAATCCTGCGTGCGGGAGAAGGCCGTGTCCTTCGCGAACTGAGCAAAGTTGCCGACCAGGTGAATGCACATGAGCCTCGGATTTCTGCCCTTTCTGATTCTGACCTTCGAGCCATGACGCTCACCTTTAAAGAGCGCTTTGCGAATGGTTCAACGCTAGATGATCTATTACCTGAAGCTTTTGCCGTGGTTCGAGAGGCAGCAAAAAGAACTCTTGGGCAAAGACATTACGACGTTCAAATCATGGGTGGGGCTGCGCTTCACCGTGGCGACATCGCTGAAATGCGCACTGGTGAAGGTAAGACTCTTGTTGCCACGCTACCGTCCTACCTAAATGCATTAGCCGGAAAAGGTGTTCACGTAGTTACAACAAATGATTACCTTGCCGAACGCGATAGCGAATGGATGGGTCGCATTCATCGTTTCCTTGGATTAACTGTCGGAGTGATCTTGGCATCCATGGATCCCCTCGAACGTAGAGCCGCATATGCCTCTGATATTACTTACGGAACCAATAATGAATTTGGCTTTGATTATCTGCGTGACAACATGGCTTGGTCCCTTGAAGATTGCGTACAGCGCGAACACTTCTTTGCAGTAGTAGATGAAGTCGACTCTATTCTTGTTGATGAAGCAAGAACTCCTTTGATCATCAGCGGACCTGCCGACAAAGCTACAAAATGGTATGTCGAATTCACAAACATTGCTGGAAAGCTTGTACGCGATCTCCACTACGAAGTTGATGAAAAAAAGCGCACCAGCAGTGTTCTTGAAGAGGGTGTCACAAAAGTAGAAGAGCTTCTTGGAATTGGAAATCTTTATGAATCTGTAAACACACCATTAATTGGTTATCTCAACAATGCACTTCGCGCGAAGGAGCTTTTCAAGCGCGATAAAGATTATGTTGTGATGAACGGCGAACTTCTGATCGTGGATGAGCACACGGGCCGCGTCCTCTCTGGTCGCCGCTATAGCGATGGCATGCACCAAGCTTTAGAAGCAAAAGAGCGCATTGAGATTAAAGACGAGAATCAGACTCTGGCGACAATCACGCTTCAGAACTATTTTCGTTTATATGCAAAAATTTCTGGAATGACCGGAACTGCTATGACCGAAGCCGCTGAATTTCATCAGATTTACAAGCTTGGCGTTGTTCCTATTCCGACTAATCGCGAAATGATTCGCTTGGATCAACCAGATTTAGTTTACAAATCCGAGGCCGGTAAATTCGATGCCGTCGCCAAAGACATCGTAGATCGCCACAGAAAAGGTCAGCCAGTTCTTGTTGGTACCGTGAGTGTTGAAAAATCTGAAGAACTCTCGGCAGTATTGCGTAAGAACGGAATTCCCCACGAGGTACTAAACGCGAAGCATCACGAACGCGAAGCAGCGATTATTGCTCGAGCTGGAGTTGTAGGAGCGGTGACAGTTGCCACAAATATGGCTGGCCGCGGAACCGACATTATGTTGGGCGGAAACCCCGACTTCATGGCGGACTTTGAACTTCAACGTCGTGGTTTATCACCAGTGGACACTCCCGAAGAATACGAGTCGGCTTGGACTGATGAAATTGCCAAGCAGAAGAGCGCTGTTATCAAGGCTCATGAAGAAGTCACCGCATTAGGCGGGTTATATGTTTTAGGAACCGAGCGTCATGAGTCCCGCCGTATTGATAATCAGTTACGAGGACG
>CAIYBL010000020.1 GCA_903924485.1 uncultured Actinomycetes bacterium | reverse complement strand
GCCAAAGCATTTGAGAAATTAGACAAATACCAGCCTGATTATGCTTTCAGCACGTGGCTGTTCAGGGTGGCTACTAATAATTGTATTGATTTTATACGTAAAAAAAAGCTGAATACTCAGTCCATCCACGGGATGATGGATGAAGATGGCGACGAAATGCCCTTGCAGATAAAAGCTGATGTTTTAAACCCCGAAGAATCATCTATAAAAAAGCAGCAGACCGAGGAGCTTAAACTGTTGATCCACAGCCTACCCTCACGTTACCGTAATTTGATCACCCTGCGTTATTTTGATGAATTAAGCTACGAAGAAATTTCAGTGAGCTCGAGTTCAAGTCCGAATGTATTTGATTCTTCGACGGTGATTACGCCCTCTTTGCCGACTTTATCCATCGCTTCGGCAATCATTTCGCCGATGGTTGTGTCTGCTGCCGAGATTGATGCTGTTGCTGCAATCTGCTCTTTCGTCTCAACATTCTTTGCCATTGCGACGAGTTCCTTGATTACTGCTTCTACTGCTTTTTCAATTCCGCGCTTTAGCGCCATTGGGTTTGAGCCAGCGGCAACGTTGCGAAGACCTTCGCGCACGAGTGCTTGAGCCAAGACTGTTGCGGTGGTTGTTCCATCGCCAGCAACGTCATCGGTCTTCTTCGCTACTTCTTTAACCAGCTCTGCGCCGATTTTCTCCCATGGATCTTCAAGATCAATTTCTTTTGCGATGGAAACACCATCGTTAGTGATCGTGGGGGCTCCCCACTTCTTCTCCAAAACGACGTTACGACCACGGGGTCCAAGGGTTACTTTGACCGCATCGGCGAGAATGTTCATGCCACGCTCTAAGCCACGGCGGGCTTCTTCGTTAAAGGCAATCTGCTTTGCCATAGTTGTTTTGCTCCTAATGTTTTCTTGTCGCGGGTGAATTATCACTCACACCCCTAGAGTGCTAATGCTAAATCTAGAGCAGCAGGCAGCCCTCGGCAAACTGAAGAAGGTGCTGGTGAAGTGAGGTTTAGCGAGCTGAGCGAGCGCTGGTACGAGCCTGGCGCAGGCGACGAAGCCGCTTAACGAGCATCGGAGAGGCCATTAAGGCATCCTCTCGGTCGATCAAATCATTGAGGAGCTGGTAATACCGAGGAGGCGTAAGGTCAAAAAGCTCCTTGATTGAACTCTCTTTCGCGCCGGCGTAACGCCACCAGCTGCGCTCAAATTCTAAAATCCTGTGCTCGAGATCGCTCAGGGTCGAGGCCTTCAGGGAAAGATCCCCTGCACTATTTGCATCCATACGCCTAGCCTAAACCACCGCCTGTAATTTTGGTGGGATTTACAAGGTTGCCAAGATGGCTTCGATATCGCTGACTTTCGTCCATGGGTTCACAATCGCAAAACGCAGAATTGGCTGGCCTTTGTGCGACGAGGCCGGAATGAATCCCATTTGATCATCAAGTAATTTATCAGACCAATTCTTATAGTCAGCCTTTTCCCACCCTGGTCGAGTAAATGCAACAACTGAAAGTTCTGGGTCTCGCATCAATTCAAGCCGCGGATGCTCGCGAACCTTCTGCGCCGCAATTTGAGCCAACGTCAACGTTTTCTCCATCGCAATTGCATATGCATTCGTGCCATTGGCGGCAAGTGAAAACCAAAAAGGTAAGCCGCGTGTTCGCCGAGTTAAGTTGATTGCGTAATCTGAAGGATTCCAGGATCCGCCTTCATGCAGCGCATCCAAATATGAAGCCTTCTGACTATGGACTGCTCGTGCTAATTCAGGGTTACGGTACAAAAGCGCGCATGCATCAAATGGGGCAAAGAGCCACTTATGAGGATCAACGATAAATGAATCTGCACTTTCGATTCCATTGAATTTAGGTCTGGCCGAAGGAGCACATAGCGCAGCTAATCCATATGCACCGTCAACATGGAACCAGATGTTGCGCTCTCGTGCTGCCTCTCCAACACTTTGCAGATCATCAATGATCCCGAGGTTCGTTGTTCCTGCCGTTGCAACTACTGCAAAAACGCGCGACGACTGTGAAGAGTGAAATTGATCGATCTCACGAGCAACATCTGCGCCAATCAAGCGCCCGGTGGAATCTGGTTCAACGAGTAAAACATCCACATCCATGACGTTTGCGGCAGATGCAATAGATGAATGCGCTTCCTTACTCGCAACCACAGCCCAGCGAGAAGTTTCTGGCCAGCGCTTACGTGCCTCTGCTCTGGCAACTACAAGTGCAGAAAGATTTCCGACAGTGCCACCTTGCGCAAAAACTCCACCAGCGCTTGCTGGCAATCCCGCTAAATCTGCAACCCAACGCAGTGCTTGATTTTCAGCAAAGACTGCGCCGGCACCTTCCTGCCACGATCCGCCATAGAGCGCACTTGCTCCGACCACTAAATCAAAGAGGTTTGCATGTTCACTGGGAGCCGAAGGAATGTACGCAAGATTTCTCGGATGATCCGTTGAGATACATGCGCGCGCTAACACATCCGTGAAAACGTTCAACGCAGCATCGCCGCCCATTCCCTCTGGCGTGATTGTGTGACCCACTTCGGCAAAAAGGTCTTCGGCCGAGCGCGGACCATCCAAGGGTGGATCATCCTTCAATCTCTCTAAGCTGTAGGCCAAAGCCTTTGCCGCTAACTCTTCTAATTCTGAAGTGAACTCATGCATGAGAGGCAGTCTGCCATGACTTTGGAGAAAAGTTTACGGTGGTAAGTATCATGAAGAAATGGATGCGAGCACTAGCCCTCACGTACTAGTGACAGGCGCGACCGGATATATCGGAGGCCGCTTAATTCCCGAGCTCCTAAAGAATGGGTACCGCGTACGTGTTATGGCACGCTCGCCGCGCCATCTAGCTGACCGTGATTGGGCAGAGCAAGTCGAGATTGTGCAAGGGGATGCAGCAAATATTAAAAGTCTCATGGCGGCATTGCAAGATATTGACGTTGCCTACTATCTCATTCACGCAATGGGAGCCGGAAACGAATTTCGATCCTTAGATAGAACCAATGCCGAAAACTTTGGGATTGCTGCAAAACACTCTGGAGTAAAACGCATTGCTTACTTGGGCGGTCTTTATTCCGACAGTGAAAAATTAAGCCCTCATTTACAATCGCGTAAAGAGGTCGGCGAAATTCTTCTTTCCAGTGGGGTACCAACAACAGTCTTTCGGGCTGCGGTGATTCTGGGTTCTGGATCACTGTCATTTGAAATGTTGCGCTACCTCACCGAACGTCTTCCTGTGATGATCACGCCTCGCTGGATCGATACAAGAATTCAACCGATCGCGGTACGAGATGTTCTACGTTATCTTGTGGAATCCGCAAAAATGCCCAGCGAAGTTAATCGTGGATTTGATATCGGTGGCCCTGATGTATTGACCTACCGAGAGATGATGAGCGGCTATGCCAAGTGCGCCGGCTTAAAGCCGCGGCGAATACTATCTCTGCCATTCATGACACCATCTCTATCGAGTCATTGGGTTGGATTGGTAAGTCCCGTTCCTAAAAACATCGTCTTTCCGCTTTTAGAGAGTTTGGTCAATGAAGTAGTTTGCAAAGAGCATGACATTGCTCAATACATTCCAGATCCGCCCGAAGGGTTAATCGCCTTCGATAAAGCGGTCGAACTGGCACTGCAAAGAATTCGTGATCACCGCGTTGATACTGCCTGGTCATCGGCGGTGCATGCAGGTGCTCCAAGTGATCCGCTTCCAAGTGATCCGGCCTGGGCGGGTGGGGCGCTGTACGTAGATGAGCGATCACGAATTGTTAACGCCTCGCCTGAAAAATTATGGTTCATCATTAAAGGCATAGGTGGGGCGCACGGATGGTACTCATGGCGACTTGGCTGGTGGACTCGCGGAATTCTTGACCGATTTGTGGGTGGGCCGGGTCTTCGCAGGGGACGACGCGATACGCAAGACCTAGTCATTGGTGACGCTTTGGATTGGTGGCGCGTTGAGGAGGTCGAAGAAGGACATTTGCTCCGCCTTCGCGCTGAAATGCGCCTACCTGGTTTGGCATGGCTTGAACTGATCGTAGAAAAAGAGGAGAAGGGGCAAACATTATTTAGGCAGCGCGCGCTCTTTCATCCCCGAGGACTTTACGGCGAGATGTACTGGGCGGCAATTAAGCCATTCCATGGAATCGTTTTTGGAGGCATGCAAAGAAATATTTCAAAAGCAGCTGAACGTTTAAATGAAATTGAATAAATTACTTCACATTCCTTATTCGCTCATCATGCAGCAAAGTAAAAATAGGTGCGTCGATCTTTTCTAGCAGACCAACTTTTCGAGAAAGAATCCAATCAGCAAGTTCGGGATTCCGAGCAAAGGCCGGGCCATGCATGTAGGTAGCAACCACTTGATTGGTGACAACGCCATCGACTCCTGAATCGAGTCCATTGCCAACTCCTCGAGTGACCGTACCCAGAGGCTGTGAATCTTCAAGGAGGCGAGTCTGCCCGCTGTGATTTTCAAACCCAGTCAGCGTTGGAACATCGATACTTGGCGTCGAAATCAGTTCGCCTACTGACCGAGGGGTTGCAGAGATAGTTTCAACAGGCAACAGCCCCAGTCCCTCTATCGTTCGATTTCCTGAAGCGGGGAAAGTTGATCCAAGTAGTTGAAACCCAGCACAAACTGCAAAAAAATGCGCGCCATTGCTGTGTGCTTTGCGCAGTGCATCGCCATGATTGAGCAGATCAGCCGCAGCAATTTGGGCATCATCTTCACCGCCGCCTAGCAAGTAAAGATCTGCATGAGTTGGCACTTTATCGCCAGCGGTAACGACAATAACTTCATGACTAATGTTTCGTTGCTTTAGTCGCCAACTGAGAATTTCTACATTTCCTTGGTCGCCATATGTGCCAAGAAGTTCTGGCAATAAATGCACAATCGTTAGAGTCATCGTTTCACGCCCTTTGCTAGGCGATGAAAGGCTGTGTAGGAAGCAATCAGGTCTGCTTCACAATTTCCCAAAACATTTGCGGCCATGAGTTCATTCTCGACCACGTCATGTTTTACATCATTAACAGTTAGTCTCACAGAAACATCAAGCCGCCGCTCTCCCGTGACTACAACGGTTCGGTTTTGAAGCGAAGTGAAATCGACATCCCACAACCAAGAGGTGTCCTTGCCATCTTGTGTATTTGCATTCACAACTAAAAGCACAGCCTTGGGTCCAGTTGCACTTGTAGCCAAAGTCTCACGCCAACTGGCGGGATTCTTCGATAGCAGAAGTCGAAAATTTGTAGAGCCAATTTTAAGCGTGCTAAAGCGTCCATCGACACTAGAAATCTTCGATATTGAAGCGCTTGAGTCGGCAAGTGATACACCCAAGAGGGAGGCGGTAATTATTCCCCGCGCGGCATTAGAAATTGCCGCTCTACCTGGAATAGCGCTCACTACGGTGACCTTTTGATCCTTTGGCCCAACCAAAATATTGTCGCGAAGAATCCATTCAGGGCTTGGCTTTTTGAATCCACATGCACATGAGTAGCTTGCGCCGTCAGGAGTCCATCGCAGCACCAACCCGCACTCAGGACATGTTGATGCATCAATATGGCCGATGGCGCCACCGGTAAACCAGACAACGTTTACCCAATCGCGCGCCGCCCAAGTAACGAATGGATCATCGGCGTCAGCTATAACTGTGCATGAAGCAGGTAAACCCACGAGGGCAGCTTTCCATTTTGCGGCAACGACGCGCACTTCGGAAAGTCGATCTAATTGATCGCGTCCGAGATTAAGCAAGACAATTACCTTTGGTTTGGTCTGTTGAATCGCCCAGGGTAAAACCATCTCATCTACTTCAAGAGCGGCAAACGGTGCACTTCGATTTTCAGCAAGAGCTGTTGCGATGCCAGGAAAAAGATTTGCTCCCGTGTAATTGCTAGCAGTATTTGAGGATGTTGATAACGCCCTATAAATCAGAGCAGTTGTAGTGCTTTTACCGTTAGTGCCAGAGACCAGCACAACGGATCGACCTACAGATAATGTTTCAACGGCGCTAGGAATAAGTTTTAGTATCACTCGCCCAGTAACCATAACGCCACTGCCGCGTTTTGTGATCCGTGAAATCAGTCCCCCACAACGGGCGAGGGCAATGACGATTGCCAGGAACACTGTCAACAATCCAAAGGTTCAAGAGATCCTGATGACACATTATAAATTGCACCAGCGACAACGACTCCTTTGCGCAGTAAAGGGTAAGAACGAATTCGCGTGACGTCAGTGATTAGCGCGGCACGTTGATCCGAGACCGTCCTAAATTCCAAACTTCGGGTATCCACTCCAAATTGTTCGCTAATAGTTGCGTGAATATCTGCCTCTTCATTTCGCGCCATACGGCAATCAGAATGTGGCATCACGAGAATGCGATTTACCCCGAGTAAATAGGTCGCTAAAACCAAAGTTCGCAGAACGTCCTCGGTCACACGTGCTCCTGCATTTCGCAAGATTTTGGCATCGCCCGATTGCATTCCCACAACTGCCAAGGGGCTAATGCGCGAGTCCATGCAGGTGATGATTGCTAATCCTTTGGCGGCGGTGCCTGTTAGCCCGCTTCCTTGGAATGTGGCGGCAAATGCGGCATTAGCGGCCAGGACGTCAGCAAAGTCGTCAGCGGGAAAATGAATATCAGCCATGGGTGAAAGTCTAATGGCCAAAGAAAACCGAGCCTGGCCTGTAACGCAGAGCCTTCAGGCGTCGTTATAGCGATTAGAACGAGATAACTACCTGGAGGATTGAATGAATAAGAACCGAATAGTGAGCGTGCTAGTCAGCGCGCTCGTACTGGCCAGTTGGGGCGCAGCCTCGGCGCAAGCCGATCATCACGCCAAGGCTAAATCGATCAAGGCTAAATCGATCAAGACCTCGACGCCTATTGCCGTTGCCCCACGCATCGATATTGACACGAAAACTGTAGTTTCTCTCGTAGATACCCGGACTGCCGTGCTTCGAATCGATACATCTACTGTGGTCACCCACTTTGATACCGGCACGGCTATCGGTCATGAAGCAGGAGAAGTTGAAGAAGCTGGAGAAATTGGAGAGCACGATGGAAAAGGCGACGATGACACTCACAGCGCAACAACGCTACCTACCCTGGGAGCTAAATCTCTCCCAGCCTACAGTGCTGTTGCCTCGCCAAGAAATCAGGAATTTAACAAGAAATCAGGAGAGAAACACAAGAGTTGATTGGCTAAGGTTCCATCCCAGGCGAGCCCTCGCTCGTCTGGGATGGTTCACAACGAAGGAAGTGGCGATGCAAGCGCACAATGAAATGGCGGCAGGTGTGGAAACCACCTCAGTTCATTCCGGCGCGCATCCATTTGATTACTTGGTACAGCAAGCCATTACGGGCGATGACGGAGCATTCACCTCGCTCTGGAGGCACTTCAATCCTCGAATGGTCCGCTACCTATCGATGTACACCAAAGAACCAGAAGATTTATGTTCAGAAGTTTGGATCAAAATTGCAGGGGGCATAAAAAGTTTTGAGGGCGACGCAGCAGCCTTCAAAGGGTGGATTTATACCATCGCCCGAAACGCAGCGACAGACCTTGCACGAAAGAAGAAGAGGATCGGAACTACTTTCGAACTCAATGAGAATGATTGGATTGGCGAGAATTCATCAATGGTTGAGGTAATAGATCTCGTGAAGAGATTACCGAAAGATTACGCAGAAATAATCCTTCTGCGGGTTGTGGCTGACCTTGATGTTAATGAAGTTGCAGAAATTGTGGGCAAACTCCCTGGAAATGTTCGTGTGCTAACCCACCGAGGCTTAAAGCAGTTAAATGAGATGTTAACGGATGGCGGTGATCGGATATGAAAGATTCACAAGTTAATGAATCCTTCTCGATAGAAGATAGTGAAGAATTAATTACGCGTCTCAAAGAGGGTGATTCTTTCCCTGCTGGCCCGTTGCATGCCGCCTTGCAAACGCTCTCACACGTTGATGATCTGCCTAAAAGTGCAGTGCCACCGGTACTGCCATCGG
>CAIYBL010000019.1 GCA_903924485.1 uncultured Actinomycetes bacterium | reverse complement strand
CTGATCTACCACCCTACTGTTTGGGTCATATTGGGTATGGAGTGTTTCCTTGGAAACGAGGATTGGGTTATGCCTCTGAAGCGCTGCGAGAAATTCTGAAAGAGGTGGCGCCCCTAAATATGCCTTACATTGAAATCACAACAAATGTGGACAATATCGCATCTCAAAAAGTGATCCTCAAGAACGGTGGCGTACTCATTGAGCAATTCACTAAGCCAGATATTTCAGGTGGTGGTCCAGGGCTGCGATACAGAATTATGAAGTGACGAATCGCTCAGTGTTAATCGTCACTTGAAGGGCCTTTGTATTACCGTAGGAAAACGTTGCGAGTATTCTTCAGTTATGAAGTCTAAGGGTATCTTTTTCGTGGTAGCGCTTTCATTTCTTCTTGCAAATTCGGGTGTGGCGATTGCTGACAGCACTACGCAGACTAGGCCAGATCAAATTGCCTCTATCGAAGCCAAGTACAATCCAATATTCGATGCAGAATATGCGCGCATCATGGTAGTAAAAACCAAACACCCGAAGGATGCATATGTCCTGCTGAATATTGACATTATCCTGAAAGACTTTCTTGAAGTTCGAAGAGTGATTGATACCGCAATGCTCAGTGACACATCTGACCTCGATGCGATGGACAGTTACGCCGATGAAGAGACCGGCGAATTTCAAGTCACAATTACCAACTTGGAGCAGTTAGCGCTGACAAGAACGACAATCAATTGCGTCAAGGGCAAGGTCAGTAAAAAAGTATCTGGCGTGAAGCCAAAATGCCCGACCGGATATAAAAAGAAGTAACAGCTCCAGACCAATTACGCGAAACTAAGGTTGAGTGGCGCTAGGAAACCCCGGAGGAGGACCTAGATCCCTCTTCAATTGCGATAGCGCTGCAAAAGCACGATTTCGATACGCAACAATTTCAGCACTTTTACTTGCATCAAGCCCCGCAAAACCACCACCGGTCTTGAACCCGTAATCACCAGTTGCTACTTTATCCAGCAAGGCTTGCGGTGCGGCAAACCTCTCACCATATGCCTGCTCCAAACTTTTATACGCTCCAGCAAAGACATCAAGGCCCCCCATGTCGGCGACAGCGAAGGGGCCAAAAAAAGCGAGGCGGAACCCAAAAGTGTTACTGACAACGGAATCAATTTGGGCCGGCGTAGATGACCCTTCTTCAACCATAGTCATGGCTTCTTTGTACAAAGCAAATTGCAAACGATTAATGATGAAACCAGCTACGTCGCTGACTCGGGTCGTTACTTTTTCTACCCCTGTAATTAGTCGCTCCACGAATTGAAGATTCTCTTCTGATGTGTGTGGGGTGGCGATCAGTTCGACGCCTGGTACAAATGTCGCTGGGTTGACCCAATGCACGCCTAAAAATCGCTCCGGGTTAGAAACAAAGGCCGACAATTGGGAAATAGGAATTGCTGATGTGTTTGAGGCAATGATCGCATCCTTGCGCGCTGCATCGCCAATCTGGCCGAGTACTGTTTTCTTAACTTCGATAATCTCTGGAACAGACTCCGCAATGTAATCAGCGTTTTGGCAGGCTTCCTCAATGCTCTTGGCGTAGCTCAAATTTTGCGAGATCAATCTTGTACTACCTACGGGAAAGAGACCCTGCTTTTCAAAGGATTCAGTTTCAAGTAATAGGCGCTTAAAGGATTGCTCTGAATATGTCGCATCGGCATCAGCGATGATGCATTCGTGTCCGGCAATGGCAAATACCTGCGCCATCGCTCCACCCATGTTGCCTGAACCGATGATGGCGATCTTGGCCTTATTCACACTTTTCATTTCATCTCCCCGTTACAGAAAAGTGTATATGCCACTGCCACGACTCCTGGCGCCCACGCGATCCGCCTAGGTGCCTGATCTCACTCGCAGTTAAGGGCTGACCCATTTCATCCCCCTTTTCTGGTGACTTGGTTAGGTCTATCGTGAATGAACAACCCTTTGAAAGAGGCGTTTGATGACTGACATTTCAGGCAAGTTCATTGTTTTAACAGTTACTCACAAGGAAGCACGCGTCTGGGCAACCGGAATGGATAAGGGCACGAAACCCGAGAAGATTTACGCACCAGAGAAAGTTGATCGTCGCCATTTCAGACTTGACCCCAATATTAAGGGATCTGGAGAACAGCATGAAGAGGGCATCTACTTAGAGAAGATTGCCCACGCTATTGCAAGCGCTTCCGAGATCTTATTGATAGGTCACGGCCATGCTAAGGCGAGCGAAATGCTGCATCTCATTCAGTATCTAGAAAGAAAACACCCTCTGATCGCTGCCAAAGTGGTCGACGCAATTGATACCAACTTGGATGCCATGACAGAACCCGAGATCCTAGCTTTAGCGCGTAAATGGTTCGACGAGCACAGATCCATGCACTCCTAGTAAGAGATTTTCAATTTTTGTTTTAGCGATTTGTAAAAGCAAAAGCGATACTTGCCAGACCGATTACGAGCCATGTTATTTGCGCATACCGAGTCTCAAGGCTCTTTTTTGCTGCGGGAAGGAAAGTAAGACCCAGCAAAATAATTCCAGGGAGAATGATCAGAGCGCTGTTTCCTAGAACATGAGCCTGGTGTCGTTGATAGTCCAAGTTGATAAGACCAATGGCGATCATGGAGTAAGACCACATTCGGTAATTATTCATTGCGTGTGCCTTTCGTTATGAAGGTAGAAAAAAAGGAGGGAAGGCTTTTGGCGCTTCCCTCCTTTTTCACTGTTGGAATTAGTGGGAATCGTCCATTCCTTCTGCAGCTGATTTCATCCGTGCGATCTTGAATATGGTAAGGCCGAAGACACACTTTGCAAGAACGTCTGCAATTGTGTATCCGATCTGCCTTGATGTAAATAGATCCGCTGCTTGGGCAGCAGATGGATTCTTGATAAGCATTGGAATTAAGTAAGAGATTGGATAGACACCCCAAGTGGCTACAAGAAGAAGGCGCAGCCGTTTTACTGTTGCTCCAACTCCAGCAGGTTGACGATCTAGAGATTTCGTCAGCTCCACAAAGAGTACGTAGAGGATGTAGAGGAAGGGGAGTGTCGAGAGAATTCCGAACAAAACCTTTGTGCTTGTGCTGTTGGAGATCTCACCTGGATAGCCCAGAATAATCATGGCTGCAGATGCAGGGACTAATCTTCCGATCAAAGATTTTGACGCTTCTTTAGCCAGAGCCAATACTGCGATTACCTCAACAAGGAGAAGAGGCACAGTAAGAATCCAGTCAATGTAGCGGTAGGCCTCATTGAATGATCCCTGGGAAGTACCCACTGAGAGAGCATTCTTCATTGATGACTCGTTAAAGGAATTGAAGATGCGGAAGTAGTGATATCCAGCGATGAAAGTAACCATCGACGACATGACCAGCGCAGTTCGGTACTTAGGAAGCACACGTGACTGGCTAATTAACGTGAAGACGGTTGTTGCAAGCATTGCGATA
The DNA here is from genome assembly GCA_903924485.1 of uncultured Actinomycetes bacterium. Classification (GTDB taxonomy): domain Bacteria; phylum Actinomycetota; class Actinomycetes; order Nanopelagicales; family Nanopelagicaceae; genus QYPT01. The sequence continues at coordinate 2,308 of CAIYBL010000019.1, read as the reverse complement.
AGGCCAAAGGAAAAAATGTTGTACAACGAACTCCATTGACCGTTTGATAGTTGTAGCATCAAGCGTGAGCCTCCAATATTCATCCTTCGCGGGGGATCCGAGATGGCTCGGCGCTAAGAATCGTCTAACGAATTCTTCACTGCCCTTTAAATCCCCGCGACTTGAAAGAAGTTTTAGCGCGGGATCTTCCGGAGTAAGGAAAGCCCAGTACAATTCTCATGGAGTGCCTATTTGAGACAACTGAGTCGTGAGGTGGGTAATGTCGGAGAGTCCAGCGATTAATTTTGGCATGGTTGGTTTGGGCCGGATGGGCGCAAATTTAGTTCGTCGACTTCAGCGGGCCGGCATCACATCGGTTGTCTATGACATCAATGCTGACGTCGTCAGGACCTTGGCAGCCGAAGGCTCCCGGCCTTCTTTTTCCTATTCCGAACTCGTGAAATCCATATCCACTCCTCGCACGATCTGGGTCATGGTGCCTGCTCCTCTTACCAAGGCTGCTATAGCCGAACTTTCCAGTTACATGAGTCCTGGTGACACGATCATTGACGGTGGCAACACGCATTACCGTGATGACTACTCCAACGCAGAATTCCTACGGGATAAGGGAATCAATTTTGTAGATGTTGGCACAAGTGGCGGTGTCCACGGATTAGAGCGCGGCTACAGCTTGATGATTGGCGGCGATGCCAATGTTGTTAAATCGCTGACCCCGATATTCCACGCACTTTCTCCTGGTGTTTCCAGCGCCGAGCGAACCCCAGGAAGAACGGGCGAGCCCTCGCACAGTGAAGAAGGCTTCTTGCATTGCGGGCCTGTTGGGGCTGGCCACTACGTAAAGATGATTCACAATGGAATTGAGTACGCGATGATGGCAGCTTTTGCTGAGGGCCTTGGGATATTGAGCGCAGCCAAAGACGCTGATCCTGCCTTCGACTTGGATATACCTGAGATCACTCAGGTGTGGCGCAGAGGAAGCGTTGTTGCTTCGTGGTTATTAGATCTGACCAACCAAGCCTTAGAGGAAAATCCTTTCCTTGATGCCTACGCGACCCAAGTCAGCGATAGCGGGGAGGGGCGTTGGACAGTTCAGGCGGCCATTGAAAGTGGCGTTCCGGCACCAGTCCTTAGCGCATCGCTCTTTTCGCGCTTTGCCTCACGGGGAAATGATGACTATTCCAACAAGATTCTCAATGCCATGCGCTTTCAATTTGGTGGCCATAACGAGCACCCCAAGGGCCAATAGACAGACGTATAGCCAAAACAGTTGCATAAGTATGCCTTATAGCGCTACCCTCTCGTAAGTCATTGAGCGTAGTTCGCCCTCCTCAAGCATGTTGGGGGATGAAACCAATAGTGAGAAGAGGCCTTCGATATGCGCCAAACCGCGGGTACGCCCTCGATTGTGGTTATGGGCGTCTCAGGGTCTGGCAAAAGCACAATTGGGCACCTGCTGGCCGATGTGCTGAAGCTCCCTTTTAGCGATGGCGACGCTTTGCATTCACCTGAGAACATAGCAACCATGGCAGCGGGCAATGCACTGACTGATTCTGATCGGTTGCCGTGGCTGAATTCGGTGGGGTTAATTCTTCGGGATTTCGATGATGCGGGCGTTGGTGCAGTTGTCGCGTGTTCAGCTCTGAAAGTGAGCTACCGAGACATTATCCGTTCGTATGTCCCTGACGTTTTCTTTGTTTTTCTCGATGGTCCGTCTGAGATCGTTCAGGATCGCATTTTGGCTCGAAGCCACGAATTTATGCCGGCCTCACTTCTTGCTTCGCAGTTTGCACATTTGGAACCCCTTACAGAAAACGAGCGAGGGATAAAGATCGACATACAGTTTTCTCCCGCGGAAATCGTAGATCAAATTACTAACGCAGCTGAATTTTCCTAGTTCGAATAATCAGATCGCAAACAAAGGGGCGCCCTATGAAGATTAAAAAAGTCGAAGTCATAGTTAACAGTCCGGATAGAAACTTTGTAACTCTTCGACTTACGACCGATGACGGTTTGGTCGGACTCGGTGATGGAACACTCAACGGACGCGAACTTGCTGTTGCAAGTTATTTAGAGAATCACGTTGCTCCGCTTCTCATGGACAGGGATGCGCATCGAATAGAGGACACATGGCAGTACCTTTACAGAGGTGCATATTGGCGTCGTGGTCCAGTAACAATGGCAGCCATCGCAGCTGTTGATGTTGCCCTCTGGGATATCAAGGCACAGGCAGCGAATATGCCCTTATATCAATTGCTCGGTGGGGCTTCACGTACAGGCGCTCGCGCATACGGACATGCAAGCGGTTTTG
>CAIYBL010000018.1 GCA_903924485.1 uncultured Actinomycetes bacterium | reverse complement strand
CGCTGTTCAATAATGACGACTTCGCGTTCTGGGTTTCGCTCCTTTGCTAACAGAGCAGTCCATAACCCTGTATATCCAGCGCCAACGATGCAAAGGTCTGTAGAAATATCACCGATCAAGGCAGAGTGAGAATCAGGTTCGAGTGGATCAGAATCCAACCAATACAAAGTTGGTTGAAGATCGGCTAAATGCCGTAGAACGAAAGGGTCGATGGTGGCCATCGCGCAGCCGGCTTAGCGCCGGACTCACCCCTTTACTTACATTCACAGTTGGCCCGGGTCCTCCGGAGTCCTACCCCAAAGCGTTAAGTCCTTCGACTTAATTTTTTCACTTCAGATAGGGACAATATAGCCGCTAAACGCGATTTTTCCTACTTGATGCGAATTGCCCGATCAAAACAATGGTGAGAGCCAAGATAAACATGGTGGATCCGATCACATTTGCCTGCGGTGGAATACCGCGGGCCGATGAAATATAGACGAACTTCGGGAAAGTTGTCAGCGTTCCAGAGTTGAAGTTGGTGATGATGAAGTCATCGAAGGAAAGAGAAAACGCTAATAGCGCAGCGCCGAAAATACCTGGCATCACAAGTGGCAAGGTGACACGTCGGAAAGTCTCTGCTTCGGTGGCGTAAAGATCCATCGCGGCCTCTTCAAGCTTTGGATCCAAACTGGCAATGCGCGCCTTAACCGTGACCACAACAAAGGAAATACAAAACATTACGTGCGCGATAACTGTTGGCCAGAAACCTGGATTGATACCCAGGTTTAGAAACATTGCCAAAAGCGATGCACCCAAAACAATTTCAGGAGTTGCCATCGGCAAGAAGATCAATATATTTACAGCGGATCTTCCACGGAAACGATGTCGGCCCAAAGCAAAAGCAATCATGGTTCCCAAAATTGTCGCGATGAGGGTTGCTATCCCACCAATCTTCAACGAGTTTCCTAAAGCGTTACATACTTGAGGAGCTCCGCAAGGATTTTCCCAATTCGAAAACGTAAAACCGCGCCAAGTCAGATTGCTCTTGCCAGCGTTGTTGAAGGAAAAGGCCATCGTGTAGGCAATAGGAATAAATAGGTAGACAAATGCCAATGTGGCATAGACCTTAATAAGGTTCTTGGATAACCAACGCTTCATACGAGTTCCTCCGTACCAGCGCGGCGTACGTAAACCATAACCATTATCAAGATCGCCGCCATCAACATAAACGAGAGCGCAGCTGCGGTTGGATAGTCGACGATGTCAAAGAATCGAGCCTCGATCACATTTCCAATCATCTTAGTTCGGGGATTTCCGAGCAATGTGGCATTGATGTAATCACCGGCCGCTGGAATAAAAGTTAAGAGAGTTCCCGCTACGACACCGGGCAAAGAAAGAGGAAATGTCACCTTACGAAAAGTTGTGATGCCATTTGCATATAGATCTGAGGAAGCTTCTAACGTGCGCGGGTCGATGCGCTCAAGGCTCGCATATAACGGCAAAGTCATAAATGGTAAAAAGTTGTAGGTCATGCCAGTAACGACCGCAAAGGCACTTGCAGTTAATCCGCCCTGGGGTCCTAATACGTGAAGGAATTTCAGTACAGCAACAACTGGTCCTTCGTTACCAAGAATTTGTTTCCAGGCAACGGTACGCAAAAGAAATGATGTGAAAAATGGAGCGACCACTAAAACAAGTAGCAAGTTCTTCCATTTTCCCGATTTAAATGCGATTGCATAGGCCAGTGGGTATGAAATCGCCAAAGCTAAAAGAGTGGCAATTAAGGCGTAGGCAATGGAGCGAAGAAATTGCTCACGGGCGCCAGAGAATGCATCAAGGTAATTTGCAAAGCGGAAAGTCTGAACATAGGCGCCCACTTCCCCACTTGCCGCTGGCGTTTGCGTACTAGTACTAGCCAAGTTGATGAGTGGGTAGATAAAGAACATAAAAAGCCAGGCCAAGCCAGGTATCAACAAAATGTACGGTGTGCTCGGTCTCTTAATTCCTCGGACATTGGCCGATCGTTTAGCGACAGCTGCGACGAATGCCATTATTCCTCTTCAGGATTTACGGAAGTTCCGGCATCAATGTCAGCAGTTCCATCTAATGCGAAAGTGAATTGTGGCTTCCACGAGAGCGAAACAGTGTCGCCCTTTTGAAGGTGCGAGGCGCCGCCATCATTTTGCTCAAACACTGCCAACTCTTGACCCCAAGGCATTTGTATCTGGAATTGAGTGCTCACGCCCACGAAGGAGATATCCGTAATGATTCCGCCACCCAAAGTATTTGCTTCAGGGTGTTCGATTGAGATCTTTTCAGGCCGGATACCAATTAGGACACTTCGCTCGTGATTATCGGTGGAGAAGTCGCGATTTGCTGGAACAACAATTCGATTGCCATGAACAGAAACCTGTAGGTCATCACCATCTGTACCTTCAACTTTGCCCTTAACCAAGTTTGACTGCCCAAGGAAGTTTGCAACGAAGACCGTCTTAGGAGATTCATACAGCTCTACAGGTGTGCCCATTTGTTCAATACGGCCCTCATTCATAACAGCGATCGTGTCAGCCATAGTCATAGCTTCTTCTTGATCATGTGTTACGTGCACGAAGGTCAGACCCACTTCAGTTTGAATCCACTTCAATTCAATCTGCATTTGGCGTCGAAGCTTGAGGTCCAAGGCGCCCAATGGCTCATCCAAAAGCAATAAAGCTGGGCGGTTGACGATCGCACGAGCAACGGCAATTCTCTGCTGCTGCCCACCAGAAAGTTGAACAGGTTTGCGCGCAGCAAGGTGAGCAAGTTCTACAAGCTCGAGAACTTTGGTTACTTGCTCCTTGACATCTTTAATACCGCGACGACGCAGGCCAAAGGCTACATTTTCAAATATGGTGAGGTGAGGAAAGAGCGCGTAGTTTTGAAAGACGGTGTTGACTGGACGCGCATAAGGCTTGGCGTAGGTGATATCCGTGGAACCAATCGCAATCTTTCCTGACGTTGGTTCTTCCAACCCTGCAATCATTCGAAGAGTTGTTGTCTTGCCACAGCCTGATGGGCCCAGCAAAGCAAAGAAGGAACCTTCTGGAATCACCAGAGAAAGATCATCTACTGCACGAAAATCTCCAAATTCCTTAACCAAATTGCTAAGGGTGAGATCGCCTTTTGTAGAAGCTGCTGCATCGACCACTAGTTGCCCGTAGCCTTCTGGAAAGCTGTCTGATACTTAGTCTCTTCAGCTGGCGTGAGTGAAGCAAAAACTTTCACCTTTGCGAGCGCTGTTGCATCAGGGAAAATGTATGGACTCTTAGCTAGCACGGGGTCAATTTTTTCCATTTCAGCCTGAGCGCCTTGTACAGGACATACATAGTTAACGTATGCCGCTACTTGAGCTGCCACTGCAGGCTCGTAGTAATAATTCATAACTGCTTCAGCATTCTTACGATGAGGCGAGGTGGAAGGAATCATCATGTTGTCGCTCCACAAGGTTCCACCGCTTTCTGGAATTGCAAAATCGAATTTGTCTTTGTTCTCTGTTGCCAATTGGAAGAGGTCTCCAGACCAACCGATAACCGCGATTGCATCTCCTGAGATGAGATCCTCCTTGTAGGAGTTGCCCTTCACCTGCCGAATGAATCCATCAGAAATGTGCTTCTGCAAGAAGTCGATGGCGTTCATAAATTGAGCTTCTGTGAAAGTCTTGGAAATATCCACACCCTGGTACATCATGATGATTCCCATGGTGTCATGCATCTCTGAGAGAACTTCAATACGACCTTTGTTTGCTGGAGCAAAAAGATCATCAAGAGTGTGAATACCTTTAGGAAGAAGTGCCTTATTCCAACCAAATCCTGCAAAGCCTGTCTGCCATGTCAACGAATTGTTGCGGCCTGGATCGAAGGCGACATTTTCAAGGACCGGCAAGATATTCTTCTTATTAGGAACAGCCGTAGCGTCAATGGCTTGTGTGTATCCCAAGCGGATCCAGCGGGCAGCCATCCAGTCAGTAAGGGTGACAATGTCATATCCAATGTCTTTACCAAGCTTTAGCTGACCTGCGACCTTGCCATAAAACGTATTGTTGTCATCAACATCTTCGGCATAAGTAACGTTAATCCCAGAGGATTTCTTGAATGCCTCAAGAGTTGGATAGTTCTTAGCTTTTGAGTCGTAATCCAAATACAGAGTCCAGTTCGCCCAGCGCGCAATCTTCTCTGTGTCCGACAAGTCCGTGACTGCGGCTGCCTTGGTGCCCGTAGAAGCCGATTTAGTTCCGCATGCAGCCAAAAGCCCTGCTGCACCTAGGCCTCCTGCTCCAGCAAGTAATCCTCTTCGCGACATTTGCGCGCGGATGATTGCTCGTGTCTCTGGTGTGAGTGGACTATTAGTAGGCATTGCGGCTCCTCTTTGTCATGGGCTTCATTAGTAGAAAGTTATCTATCCTTCATTCGTTGTACATCGCGTAGCGGTTATGCGGGGAGTTTATGCCCTTATGCATAGTGCGTCCATGCATAAGGGCCTTTTCAGACTCAAGAATTAAGACTTGTCATGACGTGCTTGATGCGGGTGTAGTCCTCAAATCCATAGCCTGAGAGGTCCTTGCCATATCCAGAACGTTTGAATCCTCCGTGTGGCATCTCTGCAACAACGGGGATGTGAGTGTTAATCCATACACAGCCAAAATCAAAGGCTTTGGCAAGTCGCATAGCTCGACCATGGTCGCGCGTCCACACACTAGAAGCTAAGCCGTAGTCAACTCCGTTAGCCATTGCAATTGCTTCTTCTTCCGTATGAAACTTCTGGATCGTGATGACCGGACCGAAGATTTCATTTTGAATCATCTCGTCATCTTGCTTGAGATCGGCGACGATTGTTGGTGGGAAGAAGAATCCAGGGCGCTGCAACGCTTTTCCACCCGCCATAACGCGCGCATGGGAAGGGGCACGATCTAAGAAGCCTGAAACGCGAGCAAGCTGATTAGCGTTATTTACAGGACCTACGAGAACATCTTCATGAGGTGAACCGATAGCAATGTGGTTTGTGGCTTGATCAGCCAACATTGCCACCATCTGGTCATAGACCCCTGCTTGCACGAGGACACGTGTTGCTGCTGTGCAATCTTGTCCAGCATTAAAGAATCCTGCTATTGCGATTCCTTCCGCTGCAGATTCTAGATTCGCGTCGTCAAATACTACGACAGGAGCTTTGCCACCTAGTTCGAGGTGAACTCGCTTGAGTTGCTTGGCCGCAGCCCCGGCAACTTCAATTCCTGCACGAACAGATCCCGTGATAGAAACCATCGCCGGGGTCTTGTGATCTACAAGGGCTCTACCTGTATCGCGTTCGCCAGTGATGATGTTGATGACGCCGGCTGGCAAAAACTCTGACATTACCTGCGCCATGAAAATGGTTGATGCGGGAGTTGTATCACTGGGCTTAAGTACGACAGTGTTTCCAGCAGCAATAGCTGGAGCCCACTTCCACGTTGCCATCATCATCGGATAGTTCCAAGGAGTTACTTGGGCACATACACCAATTGGTTCGCGGCGAATCATTGAAGTCATCCCATGCATGTACTCACCTGCAGACTTGCCTTCAAGATTTCGTGCTGCTCCAGCAAAGAATCGAATCTGATCAATCATCGGTGGAATCTCCTCCGACGTTGTAATGCCAAGAGGCTTGCCCGTGTTGCGTGATTCAATCGCGACAAGTTCTTCCGATCGCGACTCAAGTGCATCAGCAATTTTCAGTAGTGCGCGTTGGCGCTCACTTGGAGTGGAATCTCGCCAGCCGACAAATGCATCAGCAGCTGATTTCATTGCCGCATCAACATCCTGAGCGTTCGAATTCGGCGCTTGGGCGTACACCTCACCCGTGGACGGATCCACGATAGATGTGACCTCACCGGATGAACTCGATACTAATTCTCCGTTGATGAGGTTCTTAAACTGCTCTAGCTGCGACATTGCATTCCCTTTCGAACAGGCCACCTTTTACAGGGGGTTAGGTATGAGAGGCAGAGTACGCCCACTCACGCGTAAAAGGCACCCTACCTACGGATTTGGCTGATTTTTGGCACTTTTACTACGGATATCGTTGCAAAACGCCCCAAAATCTGCGGATTCCTTTGCTTTTGTCACGAAGGTACGAGAGAGTAACCCCCATGACCACCAAACACCGCCAGATTCTCGATGATGTCTCTCGGGCCATCATCGAGCAGTTGCAGATCGATGGGCGAAAGCCCTACGCCGCAATTGGTCTGGCCGTGGGGCTCTCTGAGGCAGCAGTGCGCCAGCGCATTGCCAAGCTGATCGAGTCCGGGGTCATGCAAGTGGTTGCAATCACCGACCCTCTAACGGTCGGGTCTTATCGAATGGCGATGGTGGGCATCAAAGTTGAAGGAGATCTCACTGCAGTTGCTGATCAACTCGCACACTACAAAGAAGTTGACTACGTCCTTGTGACGTCAGGCGGTTTCGATGTGATGTGTGAGGTCATCTGTAATGATGACGAGCACCTGCTTGAACTACTGCAACGCATTCGCGCAATACCTCAAGTACGCAGTACTGAGAGCTTTATATATCTGAAGTTGCGTAAACAACTTTATAACTGGGGAACCTAACAAATGGCAACAACAAGCACTTTTGATAATGCACAAATTTTTGAAAATGACCTTGAAGAAAATTGGTCAAATCGCTCCAAAGATCATCTATGGATGCACTTCTCCCGAATGGGTGCATACGATGATGGTGGGTCCATACCGATTATCACACGCGGTGAAGGTGCTTATATTTACGATGACCGTGGAAAGCGTTATTTCGATGGCATATCCTCACTCTTTGCCGTCCAGCTAGGTCACGCGCGCGAAGAAATTATTGTCGCGTACGCAAAGCAAGCTCGCGAGATTGCTTACTTTCCTATTTGGTCCTATTCCAATCCATCAGCGATTGAACTTGCAGAGCGCCTAACGTCATATACACCTGGAGATCTCAACCATGTCTTCTTTACTTCTACAGGTGGTGAAGCCGTTGAATCGGCTGCCAAATTAATTAAGCAGTATTACAAAATGACCGGCAAACCTATGAAGCACAAGATCATTAGCCGTCACATTGCCTATCACGGCACAACACAAGGCGCGCTATCGATCACAGGTATTCCTGGAGCAAAGCAATACTTCGAACCGCTTGTTCCTGGACACCATAAAGTACCTAACACCAACTTTTACCGCGCTCCCCTGAATCACCGCGATTCTGTTGAGGAATTCGGGCAATGGGCAGCAAACCGCATTGAAGAGGCGATCCTTTTTGAAGGCGCAGATACTGTTGCAGCAGTCTTCGTGGAACCCGTACAAAATTCTGGCGGATGTTTCGTGCCTCCCCCAGGTTACCTTCAAAGAGTTCGCGAAATTTGCGATCACTATGACGTCATGATGGTCTGCGATGAAACGATTAACGCTTTTGGTCGCATCGGCGAATATTTCGCTTCAACTCGATACGGAGTTGTTCCTGACATTATTACCTGCGGCAAAGGAATGACCTCCGGCTATTTCCCAATGGGCGCAATGATCGCCAACGATCGACTTTATGAACCATTCCGACATGGCACCGCATCCTTCTTGCACGGCTTCACTTTTGGCGGCCATCCAGCAGGTGCGGCAGTTGCTCTTGCAAACTTAAACATCATGGAGCGCGAAGGCACTAATGAGCATGTCAAAGCCAATGAAGCAGCGTTTAAGGCGACGATGGAAAAACTCTATGACTTGCCAATCGTTGGAGACGTTCGTGGAGCTGGATACTTCCTGGCTATCGAAATCGTAAAAGACAAAGTAACTCGTGAGACCTTTAATGCGGAGGAAAGCGAGAAGCTTCTGCGTGGGTTCCTTTCAAAAGCTCTCTTCGAGAACGGTTTATATTGTCGGGCAGATGATCGTGGAGATCCTGTGATTCAACTGGCTCCACCACTTATATGCGACCAGAGTCACTTCGATGAAATCGAATCAATTCTGCGCACCGTTCTTACCGAAGCTTCTTCCCTGATCTTCTGATGAGTGATCGCACTAAGGTGCATCGTGCACCCCAGAAACAAAGTTTCGACCCAGATGTTGCTCGATCGATAGTAAGTCGTGCACTCATCGCCCATGTTGCCATTGTTGTGGACGGGCAGCCCTACTCGCTGCCCGTCGCATGCTCTCCATACGGCAAAGAAGTTCTCCTACATGGGTCCACGGCGTCACGACTTTTCAAACATTTAAGCGAAGGCACGCCTGCCTGCCTCACAATCACGCATCTCAATGCGTTGGTTTTGGCACGATCGGCCTTCGAATCCTCCATGCACTATGAATCCTTGATGGCCCTTGGCAGTGCAAGAGTCCTGGAGGGTGAAGAAAAGAACGTAGCCCTTGAGATTCTCACGGATCACCTTTTCCCTCATAGGAGATCCGAACTTCGGGCTTCATTGCCAAAGGAAGTGCAAGCCACCACCGTTCTAGCATTTCCTCTGACTGAGATATCGATCAAAGTTTCTGACGGGCAACCTGATGACCTTGAATCCGATCTTGAGGCAGATGTATGGGCAGGAATTTTGCCCATTCACTCCTCGTATGGGATTGCTGTTGCCGCCGATAATCTCAAACCCGGTCTTCCCATCCCCGATTACATTGCAACGTGGGTTATAGGGTAATAATAAGCCCATGAGTCTTTGGTGGTCCCTTACTGATCACCCCGAATTCGCAACAAAACCTCTCGATCAATCGTGGGATGTCGTCATTGTCGGAGGCGGATTTAGTGGGCTGTGGTGCGCTCATCATCTCAATACGATTAATCCAGATCTAAAAATTGCCGTTATCGAACAATCTACCGTCGGCTCCGGAGCAAGTGGACGCAACGGTGGATGGGCTTCGGCTCTGTACCCGATTAACGATGACAAAATGATTTCGCATTTTTCTGCTGAGATTATTGCAAGTTTGCATACACAGCTGCGCGAGAGTATCGATGAGATTGGTGAATTCGCACGCTCGCAAGACATTGATTGCGATTTTCATAAAGGTGGAAGTTTGCAGATCGCCCGCAATGCCGCACAAATGAGTAGGTTGCGCGATGGTCTAGAGGACGGTTACATCCTTCTTGACGAAAGCCAAACGCGTGCAAAGATCAACATGAATGGCGCGATTGGCGCAGCGTTCACTCCTCATTGCGCAGTGATAAATCCGGCAGCACTGATCGTGGGATTGGCTCTTTCCTTAGAGCGACGAGGAATTTCAATTTTTGAAAACACCACGGCAACTTTCTCTGCCGATAATCAGGTGATTGTCGGAGATCGATTCATTGCAGCCAACGCTGTGGTTCGAGCCATTGAGGCCTACCACGCGAATACCCGCGAACAACTACCTATCTACTCTCTCATGGTTGCAACACAACCATTGCCGGATCATGTCTTTGACGAGATAGGTATTGCTAACCGAGAAACTTTTGCGGAAAATGCTCACTTAGTGACTTACGCCCAACGCACCGCTGACAACCGGTTGGCCATTGGAGGGCGAGGTGCACCATACATTTGGGGCTCACGTCGAAGCGATGCCAATGAATCACTCGCCGGTATGCACGAGCAAATCCGCGTGATGGCTAGGAGATGGTTTCCTATTCTGCGTGACTATGAATTCACTCATGCGTGGGGTGGGGCGGTAGCTGTTACTCGCGATTGGGCGGCCTACGTGCGATTTGATGGCAAGTACGGCGAACTCGGTGGGTATGCAGGAGATGGCGTTACGCTCGCCTATCTCGCCGCTGCAGCTATGGCAGATCTTGTTACTCACAAAGAAACCCGTCGAACCAAGTTACCGTTTATCCAATGGAGAAGTCGACTCTGGGAACCTGAACCATTGCGTTGGCTTGGAGTTAACGCCGCAATAAAGCTTTCCGAAGCCGCTGATACGGAAGAGCGCGTTACGGGCAGACCCAGCATCTTGATGAAGTTACTAGCACCGATCACAGGTCAATAGTTATGCGCACGCGTTATGGTGCGTTGATTGTCGCGGGTATATTTTTTGGGTCTACAGGAACTGCGCAAGCGTTAGGCCCCCACGGAATTTCTACAATGGCAGTGGGTAGTGCACGCCTTCTATGCGGTGCCCTCTTACTATGGTGCTTCACACGTTTCATGCCACGTACTCACCAGAAAATGGATAAACGTGATCTATGGCTCTCGGCTATTGGTATGGCTATGTATCAGCTAACTTTTTTTGGTGCGGTGAAAAGCACGGGCGTAGCAATTGGAACTGTCACTGCCTTAGGTTCGGCTCCGGCACTCACTGGAATCATCGCCTACGTTGTTACTCGCGAAAAACCTTCGCGGACGTGGCTTATAGCCACATGCGTTACAACCACTGGAATTATTTTTCTCAGCAGCGCGAAAGGCTTTGCTCACTTTAATGTCGTCGGGTTCACGTTAGCCATTTGCGCCGGCGCTTCTTATTCTCTCTTTGCGGTAACGAGCAAACGCGCGCTAGCAATGGGAGTCGGAATTGCCGAGGCGATGACTCAGATATTTGCACTCTCCGCCCTTTTGGCATTTCCTTTTCTTTTCACGGGCGGAATTTCACATTTAGTCAGTGCAAAAGGATTGGCATTGGTCCTGTGGCTAGGTCTTGTACCAACCGCCTTGGCCTACCTGGCTTACGCGTATGGCCTTCATGGCGTCCGAGCAAGCACCGCCTCAACGTTAATTTTAGCTGAACCGGCAACTGCCACCTTGCTTGCGGCGGTAATTCTCAATGAACACATTAACGCTAAAGGATGGATCGGAATCGTCGTCATTGCGTGTGGACTGATTTTCCTCACTCGGGAATCGAAATAAAATGTTTTGCCACTCCATTTCGAGCAAAAGCAAGAAGCGTGAGATTGAATTCGGCTGCTAGGTCCACTGCCAAAGATGTCGGGGCAGAAACTCCCACTAATGCAGAAATCCCTGCGACAATTGCTTTCTGGACAATTTCATAACCAACTCGACCAGAAACTACGAGAGTCCAATCCTCTAATGGAAGAGCCGCATTCATCAGCGCAAGCCCAATAACTTTGTCGACGGCGTTATGCCTACCAACATCTTCGCGCACCCAGCGCGTTACTCCCATTTCATCAATCAAAAGCGCGGCATGCAGCCCACCCGTTGATTCAAATATCGGTTGTCGTTCGTGCAGTCGTTCAGTGAAAGTAGCGATCTCCTGAATCGAACGTGTTGGGGTTGTTACCTTTCTAATTCCACGCAGATGAAGGTCGCTCATACTCGTAGAGCCACAGACTCCGCATGCAGAGGAGATTGTAAATCTGCGATCTAATGAACGAGGGGCAGGCGGGGTGTCGTCACTGACTTCTGCAATAACAACGTTGGCACGCTGACGTGGTGTCAGAGTCCGATCGCCACATATTTTGACACTCAATAGTTGAGCAGGGTCTGTTAAAAAACCTTCGCCCCACAAGAACCCTGCTGCCAACTCCAAATCAGCACCTGGAGTTCGCATGGTGATTCCAAGTTGATCCTCAGTTGCTCCACGCTTGAGTCGAATCTCAAGAGGTTCTTCAACGACAACACTGTCGGAAGTCGTGGAATCTGAATCCGTGCGTTGGACCTTTGCTCTAGCAATGGCCGAGGGCGCACGATCGCTATCGGACATTTCTAACGCCTAGCGTGCCGATAAAACGGGGTGTATTCAGGGGGCAATGGGTCCTTGCCAAGAATTAAGTCGGCAGCCTTTTCTGCAACCATCATGACGGGTGCATAAATATTGCCATTTGTTACATAAGGAAAGACCGAAGCATCCACAACCCGAAGTCCCTCGACACCATGGACCTTCATCGTCTGCGGATCTACGACAGACATTGAGTCCGTACCCATCTTTGCTGTACATGATGGATGCAGCGCTGTCTCACCATCTCGGCGAACCCAATCCAATATCTCTTCATCCGTTGAAACGGATGAGCCTGGAGATGTTTCCCCGCCGTTATATGGCGCCATTGCGCTTTGGGTCAAAATATTTCTCGCAACATGAACTGCTTCTATCCACTCTTGCCGATCTTGGTCGGTAGATAAGTAATTGAAACGCAATTCCGGCTTCACCAACGGGTCGGTGCTTTTAATCTTTATCGTTCCGCGTGCATCTGAATACATTGGTCCCACATGTACCTGATATCCATGACCAGCCGAAGGAGCACTTCCGTCATAGCGAATGGCAAGTGGAAGAAAATGAAACATTAGGTTGGGGTATTCAACGTCTTCATTACTTCGGGCGAATCCCCCCGCTTCGAAGTGATTCGTGGCACCGGGTCCCTTGCGAAAGAAAAGCCATGAGGCTCCAATAAATGGACGTCGCCACAATTTCAACATTGGCTGCATCGATACGGGCTCTTTGCAGGAATACTGAACATACACTTCAAGGTGATCTTGAAGGTTTGATCCAACTCCTGGTAGATCATTCACAACCGGTATTCCTAAACGCTCCAAATCTTTCGCATTACCAATACCCGACAGCTGCAAGATCTGTGGAGTATTGATTGCACCGCCACAGAGAATTACTTCCCGAGAGTGGATGCTCTGCTTCTTACCTTTAATGGCAACTTCAACGCCTGTTGCGCGAGCTCCTTCGAAAATAACTT
>CAIYBL010000017.1 GCA_903924485.1 uncultured Actinomycetes bacterium | reverse complement strand
GAAAGCACCTGCGAAGAAAGCACCTGCGAAGAAAGCACCTGCGAAGAAAGCACCTGCGAAGAAAGCACCTGCGAAGAAAGCACCTGCGAAGAAAGCACCCAAGAAATGACGATGGATATGAGCGCCGAGGGGGAGAATTTCGTGGAAGATGTTAAGAATGAATTGTCTCGCATTGACTCATTGCCAGTAAACGAGCACGCGGACAATTTTGAGTCGGTTCATCAGAACTTAGAACGCGCTCTTTCAACTATTGACGGCTTGTAAGAGTTTCGATGAAAACCCGCCTAGATGCCGAGTTGGTTCGTCGAGGATTGGCGCGGTCTAGAGACCACGCAGCTGATCTCATCGAATCTCGTTCGGTACTCGTGACGGGTATTCCTGCATCAAAACCTGCCAGCCAAGTGGATGCAGAAACTTCGATTGTTCTACAAGGCGATCGTGATGATTTTGTCTCTCGTGGTGGCCATAAGTTGGCTGGAGCACTCGATGTTTTCACAGAGATAGTCGTAGCTGGCAAGAGATGTTTAGATGCGGGTGCGTCCACTGGCGGTTTTACAGATGTCTTGCTTCGTCGCGATGCAGCAGCAGTGGTCGCGGTAGATGTCGGGTACGGGCAGTTGGCATGGTCACTTCGTCAGGATCCTCGTGTGACAATTTTGGACCGTACAAATATTCGCCACCTTACGGGGGAGATGGTTGGAGATCCTATTGATCTTGTCGTGGCCGACTTAAGTTTTATATCCCTCACCTTGGTACTTCCAGCTTTGGCTGCTGTCTCAAAGCCAAACGCAGACTTTGTTTTAATGGTGAAACCACAATTTGAAGTAGGTCGTGAAAAATTAGGAGCAGGCGGGGTCGTTCGCGATCCTGCATTACGAAAGGCCGCAGTTATTGAAGTAGCAGAATCCGCCTATGACGTCGGTCTGGGTACAGTGGCAATTGCTGCCAGTCCGCTTCCAGGACCTGCTGGTAATGTCGAATATTTCTTGTGGCTACGACGCGGGGCGGGCGTTATTGATGAAGAAGCTTTAGATCGAGCAATTGAAGCTGGTCCGGCATGAGCGCACAACGCTCCGTACTTCTTGTTGTTAACTCGTCGCGTCCAGCTGCCCAAGAGGCTGCTGCCAATCTAGCTTCGATATTTACTCAATCGGGTTTTCGTGTATTAACAAATGTTGAATTAGAGATCTCTCATACTGCAATGGCAGATTCGACAACACTGCATGGGTGTGAAATCGCAATCGTGCTTGGGGGAGATGGGACGATGTTACGTGGGGCCGAAGCAGTGCGGGGATTACGCATCCCTCTGCTCGGGGTCAATTTGGGACATGTCGGTTTTCTGGCAGAAGTCGAGAAACCATCCATGCAGGAGATTGCGGATTCAGTAATACAGAAAAGTTACGTTACCGATGAACGAATGGTCTTGGCTTACTCTGTAGAACGAGCAGATGTTCCTGTTGCTCACGGCTGGGCGCTCAACGAGGTAACTATTGAGCGAGATAGCACAACGATGGTTCAACTCTTTGTTCAGATTGATCGCAGACCACTATCTCGTTGGGGTTGTGATGGTCTCATTTGCGCTACTCCTACAGGCTCCACCGCTTATGCATTTTCGGCGGGAGGTCCAGTTGTCTGGCCGGAAGTTGAAGCACTGGTTTTATTACCCATTTCTGCGCATGCGCTATTTGCAAAACCAATGGTTGTCTCACCACAATCTGAGATCGTTATCGACATTGAATCTCCTGATGCTTCGCTCTTGGGCGATTCTCTACGCAAGTTTTCCCTTCAACTGGGTGATCGCGTCACAATTACAAAGGATTCAGAGACCGTTTCATTGGCACACTTGAAGCCGTCTCTCTTTAGCGATCGGCTTGTAGCAAAGTTCAAATTGCCTGTTGAAGGTTGGCGCGGTGAGTGAACGTACTCAACTAGAAGAAATTTCAATTAGGGCACTAGGGGTTATAGAGGAAACAACCCTCGAGCTTTCTCCCGGCTTCACTGTGCTCACCGGGGAAACAGGAGCCGGCAAAACTATGATCTTGACTGCATTGGCTCTCGTTCTCGGAGGAAAGAGTGATCCTTCTCTTGTTCGCCAAGGCAAAGAACGACTCGTCGTTACTGCCAGTTTCAGTTTAACTCCGAAACTTATTGAACACGCTAGTGAGATCGGTGCTGATACAGACGAGGGTTCATTAATTTTGACCCGAACAGTGAATTCCGCCGGAAAGAGTAAGTCATCGGCTGGGGGAGTCGCTGTGCCCGCTGGAATCCTTGCCGAACTTGGCGAGCAACTCATCGAAGTCCACGCCCAAGCTGCCAGCATGTCCATCACAAAACCTGTGAAACAAAGGGAGATCCTTGATCGCTTCGCTGGAGCAGCCTTTATTGATGCGCATGATCAATACCTGAAAAGTTACACGGCATTTCATGATTTACGATCGAGAATAAAGGTTCTTCGATCCAAGGTTGCCGATCGAGATTCTGAAGTTGCTCACCTTCGCGAGTTTGCGGAAGCCTTCGCGAAATTGCAGCCAGTAGTCGGTGAGTATGCGGCCCTGCTCAATGAGGTTTCTCGACTAAGTTCTGTTGAAGATATTCGTGAATACGCATCGTTGGCGCAGTCACTTTTGAGTGATGAAGAAGCAGGAATCCTTTCTAGTTTAGGGCAAGCGCGCAGACACTTAGAAACGATCCAGGAGCGAGATCCCTCCATCAGTGTGATGCTGGAGAATATTTCAGAGGCGTTCTTTCTTCTCTCCGATTCAACGTTATCCATCTCGTCTTATTTGTTAGATCTAGAGGCAGATCCGACTCGACTTGAGTACCTGCAATCTCGACGATCCGACCTCAATGCCTTCCTCAAGAGATTTGCCGATGCGAGCGACCCAGACCAGCAAATCGAAGTTTTAGTTGCGCGAAATGAAATGGTCAAGAGTTCGATTGAGGACTTGGTCGGTGGCGATGATCGTTTGGCAGCGATGGAGGAGGAACTCAAAGAGTCCTATTCGAGTATGCATAGCTTTGCCAAAGCCCTTTCCTGGATTCGAATAGATGCGGCCGAAAGACTTTCCTCAGCAGTGAGTTCTGAGATTCACACTCTTTCAATGCCGCATACGCAATTCGCCTGCACGGTTATCGCTCCTGATTATTCTCTTTCGATAGAAATCCCCACATTTACATCAGCCGGATGCGATGAAATTGCGATGACAATACAAGGCCATCAGGATGGACCCTTCGTGTCGATCACCAAGGGCGCAAGCGGCGGCGAACTCTCGAGAGTCATGCTTGCATTAGAGGTTGTTCTCGCACAATCACAGCCAGTGGGCACATATATTTTTGATGAAGTCGATGCAGGAGTTGGAGGCAAGGCTGCCATCGAGGTTGGGCGACGGCTTCACGAGCTTTCACGTCATGCTCAGGTAATCGTTGTAACCCACTTGCCACAAGTTGCCGCGTGGGCTGATTCCCATTTTGTTGTTACTAAAAACATTGATGGCACGGTAAGTCAAAGCGGGGTGAGTGAAGTGCGTGATGAGGCACGGGTAGCTGAAATTGCACGAATGCTTGCTGGGCTTGAAGAATCCCGAAGCGCCAAGGAGCACGCCACGGAACTTCTGGCAATGCGGG
>CAIYBL010000016.1 GCA_903924485.1 uncultured Actinomycetes bacterium | reverse complement strand
CGAGTGCTCTCCATCAATCTTGCTCGAGAAAGCCAGCCGCATAATTGGACAGAGTTCACCAACCGTACGGGTATCAATAAAACTGGAGTTGAAGGCCCTGTCCTTTTTAGCGGTGAGGGAGTAGTCGGAGACACCGTTGTTGATCGAGTGAATCATGGCGGTTATAACAAGGCGGTTTATGCCTATGCGCGCGAAGATGCTCTGTGGTGGGAAGCGAAGATCGGGAAATCAATCTCGCCCGGTCAATTCGGCGAAAATCTCACAACCCTGGATCTTGACCTTTCCAGTGCAGTGATAGGTGAGCGCTGGAAAATCGGGGAATTGCTTCTCGAAGTTTCCGAGCCGCGAATTCCCTGCAGAATCTTTGCCGGCTTCTGGGATCGTCCAACCCTGATAAAGGAATTTACGGAGGCAAATCGATCGGGTGCATATTTACGAATCATCGAAGAAGGATCCATTGAAAAGGGTGCGGGAATCCAAGTTACGAGCCGCCCTTCGCATGGGATCACAATCGCTGATGTCTTTGCCGCCCGTTCAGGTGCCCGCGATAAGATCACCTCAATTGCAGCGGTCAAGGAACTTTCTGATGATTATCGCGACTGGGCAAAACGAGTAAGTAATTCAGCTTCACCTAGCGATTAGGATTCTTAAATGATTGTTGACGTCGCCCTGTACCAAGATGGTTCCAGAGTTGAAGGACCGGAAGATATATCTGACTTAGTTGATATGGCTAGACGCGACGGTGGCTTCGTCTGGCTGGGGCTGGCCGAACCTTCTCAAGCTGAATTCGATATGGTGGTTGGAGAACTTAACTTTCACCCACTGGCAGTTGAAGATGCGATCAGCGCTAATCAAAGGCCAAAGATTGAGGACTACGACGGCTTAACCTTTTTTGTTTTGAAGACAGTATTTTTTGATCAGAAGGCCCAAGAAATCACGACCGGCGAGCTCATGTGTTTTATCGATTCCCATTTCATCGTGACAGTAAGACATGGTGAAGGTCATCCTTTGTCGAAGATTCGGCATGAGCTAGAAGAGAAACCCGACTTGCTGCAGCTAGGACCTTTTTCAGTATTGCATGCCGTGGTCGATCGCGTTATTGATGGCTACACGAATATTGCCACCCAGCTGGAAGAAGAAGTCGTGGCCGTCGAAAATAAAGTTTTCACCGGCAAGAGGCAAACATATTCCGAAGAGATCTACTTCCTCAAGCGGGAAATTATCGAATTTAAACATGCCATCGAACCGCTTGTAGTTCCGATTAGTCGATTATTTAGCGGATTTGTTCATGCCGTTCCCGAGCGATTGAAACCATTCTTTCGCGACACTTCAGACCACTTGTTACAAGCGTGCGAGCAAGCATCCGGATTGGACTCGCTAATTACCTCGGTGCTGCAAGCGGATTTGGCGCATATTCAAGTGCAGCAAAATATTGATGTTAGACGAATATCTGCTTGGGTGGCGCTGGCCTCAGGGCCAACAATGCTGGCAGGCATATATGGAATGAACTTCCACCATATGCCTGAGCTCAGCACTAAATATGGATATTACATAGTTCTCGGGGTCATGGTAACTCTGACGGCATTCCTCTTTAGGACCTTTAAGAAGTCTGGGTGGCTGTAATCATCGATGAGTTGCCCGCACTTGGTGACCACTAGGTTTACTCAGTTAAAAGCCTTGGCGATTTCTAAGTAGAGGGAAATCTATTTCTTTGCTTTGTCTACCTGATAAAGCACCGCAGAGATCGCATCCTGCGGATCATCTCCATTGGGATAATCGCTGAGCTTCACGACAACGGTTTTGGAAGCTGGGTCCATAAATATCTGTTGACCATGTAAACCCATGGCTAGATCAATACCTGGATATGGATGCCAGACCTGGGCGCCATAGCCCCAGCCATAATCTAGCTTCACGACCGGCGTAGAAATGCGCTTCATCCAG
The DNA here is from genome assembly GCA_903924485.1 of uncultured Actinomycetes bacterium. Taxonomy (GTDB): domain Bacteria; phylum Actinomycetota; class Actinomycetes; order Nanopelagicales; family Nanopelagicaceae; genus QYPT01. The sequence goes on along the minus strand of CAIYBL010000016.1, from coordinate 479 downwards.
GCGGGGCTCATGAGTTCTTGTCCGCCTACTTTGCCGTTGTTAAGAACCAATTGGCCGATGAGGGCGTAATCCCGAGCGGTGGCGTTAAAGCAGCAGAAGGTCTTTTCGTGCCCGTTGATATGGTCGACATTCCAAGTTGCCGCGGTAGTCGCTCCGATGGGTTGCCAGAAGTTCTTGCTGAAGTAATTGGAGACAGTTCCTCCTGTAACTTTTTGAATGATGAGTCCTAGCATCTGAGTATCAACGCTCCGGTAATCGGGCTTTGTGTCCGGCGCCTCAAGCATCATGCGGTTGTGAGACATGAACCAATTCATATCAGTTGTGGCATACATCTGGGCAATTGCTACTCCCCAGCCAGATGGTCCATTCGGGTAGTCATCTTTTACACCAACACCAGCTTCCATATCGAGCAAACTTTGAATGGTGACCTTGTCGAAGGAGGTACCCGTTTTCCATTGTGGGAAGAATGAAATAAAGGT
>CAIYBL010000015.1 GCA_903924485.1 uncultured Actinomycetes bacterium | reverse complement strand
GGAAATAATCGCGAAGAAGCCCCATCGGGGTCTGTTTCATCCTCTCCGAGAGCTCGGTCAGGATCCCGGCCATCAGAACACCCACGGCCCTCTGAGCTTCATAGCGGTATGTCTTTTCGCCGGTCCTCGGATCCATCACCGGATCAACAACTAAGGGCTTATTCATAGCTTTTGAAGGTGGAGAAGGCTCCGGAAAATCCACGCAGACCAAGCTTCTTAAGAGTTGGCTTGAGGGACAAGATCATTCGGTTGTATTGAGCCGCGAACCTGGTGGGACACCGCTAGGAGTTGATCTGCGCAAGATCTTGCTCTCACATAGCACTGGAGTTATTTCACCACGCGCCGAAGCTTTGCTATACGCGGCAGATCGCGCACACCATGTCTTCTCCGTTATTCGCCCTGCACTTGAGGCCGGTGACATTGTTATCACCGATCGATACTTTGATTCATCGATTGCATACCAAGGTGCTGGCCGTGTTCTAGAACCAGGGGAGGTTGCTCGTATTTCTCGTTGGGCAACGGAATCACTATTTCCAACGCTAACAATTATTTTGGATCTTCCCGCAGAAATTGGCTTAGGCCGACTGAAGAAGAAAGACCGACTTGAATCAGAACCGTTAAATTTCCACGAGCGCATTCGCCAGGAGTATCTGCAGCTGGCACTTCTTGATCCAGAGCGATACTTAGTTCTTGATGGTCAGATGAGTGTTGAAGATATTCACACCGCGATCATCACGCGTGTTGCCGAGTTGCCTGCGCTAAGCAAGGTTCCCAAGAAGCCATCGCTTCGCTCGCGCCAACTTCAAGCAATTGTTAAATCAGGAGCAATAGTTCAAGCCCGAGCTAAAAGTGCATCGCGCGCGGTTACACACAAACCTGCGAAGAAGGTAGCGGCTAAGCCGACAACCAAAGCGAGCAAGAAATAATTACGATGAAGGTTTTTGATGAATTAGTAGGCCAGCAACACATTGTGAAATCACTCCAAGATGCGGTGACCTCATCGCGTAATGGTGAGGAAACACAAGAGATGACCCATGCCTGGCTATTTACTGGCCCACCCGGAAGCGGACGATCCAGCGCAGCAGTTGCATTTGCCGCGGCGCTGATCTGCCCCAACGATGGATGTGGCACATGCATTGATTGCCGCACCGCAATGGCTGGCGGGCATGCCGACGTCGAGGTCATTCGCACCGAAGGTTTATCCATCAAGATCGACGAGGTCCGCGAGCTCTTGCAACGCGTCGCATGGTCACCCAGTGTTGGCGGCTGGCGAGTGGTCGTTATGGAAGACGCCGATCGCCTCACTGAATCGGCCGCGAACGCGATGCTCAAGGCCATTGAAGAGCCCGGCAGCCGCACCGTCTGGTTGCTCTGCGCCCCAACCCTGCATGATGTTTTGCCCACTATCCGCTCTCGCTGTCGCCACCTGCAATTGCGCACCCCCAGCACGGATGCGGTCGCCGAAGTCCTTATCCGCCGCGATGGCATTTCCCCCGGCATGGCCGATTTCGCGGCCCGTGTAAGCCAGGGGCATATTGGGCGCGCTCGCCATTTGGCCATCAATGAATCCATCCGCGGACGACGCAACACGATCATGAAGTTGCCTTTAGGGATCACCGATATTGCCTCCGCCTTTAAAGCTGCCGCCACGTTGGTGGAATTAGCCACCGAGGAGGCTAATACGCAATCAGAGGCGCGCGATGAAAAGGAATCTCAGGAGTTAGCTCAAGCATGGGGTCAGGGCGCCACAGGGCGCGGTATGGCCACGGGTGGATCTAAGGCGTTAAAAGAATTAGAGAAAGAACAAAAGTCTCGCGCAACGCGCATGGTGCGCGACTCACTCGATGGCGCCCTTCTTGATATCGCAACGTTGTACCGCGACGTGATGATGGTGCAAGCAGCCAATGCCACAAACGGTGCAGACCAAGCAAATGGTGCAAATAGTGCAGCGAGTTCAAACGACGCCCAATCCTTAATTAACAAAGAGTTAGCCAATGAGATTGTGGCGCTCGCAGATCGCCTACCGCCACATGCGACCGTTGAAAAAATCAACGCCATTATGAAAGCGCGTACCAACTTAAGTTTTAATGCTGCGCCACTTCTTACTATCGAAGCTTTGATGTGCGCTCTTGCTTAAGAACACATTCAAAACTTTTACGGTTCTCGTTGCGCTAATCGCAGGATCCACTCTTTCGGCAAGCGCGTCCGTGAACATTTCTGCGCGTACTCATGTTGGTGCACTTGCAACTACTTTTAGCGCTGGAATACCCACAACGTTAGCCGGCTACCAAACACAGAAATTGGCTTGGAAAACATGCAACGATAATTTCCAGTGTTCAACACTTCGCGTCCCTATCGATTATTCCAATCTAAAAACCGGATCATTCAACATTGGTGTTCTGCGCTACCAAGCTATCAAACAAAAATCCCACATAGGTTCTCTGGTGATTAACCCAGGCGGTCCCGGTGCATCGGGTATCGATTACGCGATGGCTGCCGAATACATCTTTAGCCCTGACATCTTGGACAAGTACGATGTTGTTGGCTTTGATCCTCGCGGCGTTGGTAAGAGCGCGCCCATTCATTGCCTGACCGACAAAGAGACGGACGCTTCTTACTCTGCAGATAGTAAGCCCGATAATCCGGTGGAATTAAAGGCTTATTTAGCCAACGCTAAGAGTTATGTTGCAAAGTGCCAAGCAAGTACGCCAAATATCATGCATTACAGCACTTTGGATGCTGCTCGCGATATGGATGTATTACGTGCAGCGCTAGGGGATTCCAAACTTAATTACGTGGGCAAGAGTTACGGCACCTACCTTGGCACCTTGTACGCGAAATTATTTCCAGGAAATGTCGGCCGGGTAGTTCTCGATGGAGCGATAAACCCCAATGCGAGTAGTCGAGATCAAAACTTAGTGCAGGCTGTTGGATTTGATCACGCCCTTAACGCTTTCATTGCCGAATGCCTTGCACGACGAGATTGCCCACTCTCTTCAACTAGTGGAGTCCAAACTCTTAATACCTCCTACAACCACCAAAGCAAGCCCGCTGTAATACAGAGTGTTATAGCACTGCATTCAGCGGTGACTCCCGCTCAGATTACATCCGGAGCCGCTCAATTCATCGCGCTCTTTAAAGCCACCTCACTTAAACCATTAACAAGCAGGTCACGTCGCGCAGTTACTGAATCTTTAGTTGTTCTTGGCACTGCATCAGCGCTTTATGACAACACATCAGGGTGGCCACAACTGCGCACCGCATTGCGCGAGGCAAAGTCGGGCAATGGGACGACCTTTCTGGCCCTTGCAGATCAGTACAGTCAAAGAAACCCCAACGGCACCTACGCCAATAATGAGTCCGATGCCTCCCTAGTAATTGATTGTTTAGATTGGCACGACTCACGTACTTTGGCGCAAGTGCAAAGTGATGCAAAGATGTTCGCAACACAAGCGCCAGTTTTTGGTCCATACCTTGCCTACAACGCTCTGTCTTGTCAGTACTTCCCGACGGCGGGAGCAACGGCATCTGGTGCTTCCTCGCCAACCTCCACCAATATCGCGAGTATCAATACCACGCCAATAATTATTGTTGGAACAACGCGCGATCCCGCAACTCCGTACCAGTGGGCAGTTGCGCTACATAAGATCATTCAAAATTCTCGATTAATTTCCCTTAACGCTGATGGCCATACGGGTCAGGGGCGCGGTTCAGATTGCGTGGACTCTGCCGTCGATAAATATTTACTTACCGGTGTGATTCCAGCCAAAGATCTTGCTTGCTCGCTTTAGCCGCGGGATAAATCAGGACCTGATAGCTCCTTTTCTGCCCAAACGCAGGCCAGGTATTCCCAAACCCCCGCGTATCTATCCCCCTGGAAATGGTAATTAGCACCCCTTGGCATGGGGCATTATTTCCCTATGCGCCTAGACCATGTCTCCTATGTGACCTCTCATGACCAACTCGCCGATACCGTGCAACGACTCGGATCACGTC
>CAIYBL010000014.1 GCA_903924485.1 uncultured Actinomycetes bacterium | reverse complement strand
CCTTGAAGATACTGTCTTAGTCGAGCGTGAGAAAGCTCCACGCGTGCGCCTGCCGCTCTCGGAGATCGTGATTGTGGGATTGCCTGCCGCGTAGGCACTAAGAACGTAAATTTCTAGGCCGACTCCCAGACTGTGAGCGCCTCTTGCGGTTGCTGGGAAGTATCTGCAACCTAATATTGTTCTACTACTGATGGACCTTCCATCGGCTAAAGAAGGAGACAAGAACCTATGCAAAGCTCAAACCCTGTCTTGGGAAGAGCCTTTAATCAACGTGGCTTCGCATCCATGAACCCTGGGGCAACAACCCAGCATGAGCAAGCCGTTGATTCACCACAAACACTAGAGAATCTTTACAACTCACCAGCGGCTTCATCACTTCGCACCGGTCGTATGACCATTGATGATGTGGTCACTCGTACCGGAATCCTTTTCGGAATCCTGGTAATCACTGGCGCTGCTGCATGGAAGCTCAATCTTGGCGGCGGCTTCTTGATGGTTGGTTTCCTTGGTGGATTCGTACTTGCGATGGTCAATACATTTAGTAAGACGGTTCGCCCAGCGATGATCATCGCTTACGCAGCCCTTGAAGGATTAGCACTTGGTGCCCTAAGCCACGTGTACAACACGATTTATCCTGGAATCGTAAGTCAAGCGATTCTTGGAACACTTGCTGCATTCGTTGGTGTTCTCTTTGCTTATCGCAGTGGACGCGTTCGCGTGACACCACGCTTTACTCGCATGGTTATGGGCGCGGCAATCGGATACCTTGTACTTGGCCTTGTCAGCATGTTTGCTGCCTTCGCACATGTTGGTGGCGGTATGGGACTTTATGGAGTCCACGGTCTTGGATTACTTCTGGCACTTGCGGGTGTTGGCCTAGCAAGTATCTTTTTGATTTTGGACTTTGATCAAATTCAAAAGGGTGTCAATGCTGGTCTGCCAGAAATTGAATCATGGCGCGCAGGCTTTGGCCTGATGGTGACTTTGGTCTGGTTGTATATGGAAGTTCTTCGATTGCTGTCGATACTTCGCAATAGCAACTAATACAGTTTAGGAATTAGCCCTCACCGACTTGGTGGGGGCTAATTTGTTTCTAAGGGCTCGCTAACCAGATGTGATTTCCTGGTCTCGGGAAGTCTGAAGGCAAGAAGGACTGACAGTGAGAAGACGGCAGCTGATGCCATGAAGGCAGTTCTAAAAGAAAATACGTCTGATAAAAATCCAACGGTTATAGGTCCAACGATCATGCCTGCATCACCGGACATTTGAAAGAGGGCAATAACCTGTCCACTTTTTCCTCGGATTACATCTCCTACGATATTTGCTGGAGTGGTGGACAAGAATGCTCCGCCCAAGCCCATGATCGACATACCCGCCAAATACATCCAGGGGTGGATTGCGAAGACCATGAACAAAACGCCCGCCAACACAACGCAGGTACCAATCAGGAGAGCCATCCGCCGACCTCGTCTGTCAGAGAGAGCACCAGCAGGTAGGAGCAAAATCCCTTGGAAGAGAGCGGTCAAAGTAAAGCCAAGTCCAACAATGGAGGCAGTGGAATGCAACTCTTCTATGACAAATAAAGGCAGGATTGAGGAGCGCAAACCGAAGAGCACCCAGCTTGTTACAAAGGAAAGCATTAGCGCGGTTCGATAGGGCGCTATGCGTATCGCCTCAGAGATATGCATTTTTTCATCCGTAGAGTCATCAACGACCGAGTGACGCTTTCCTGGAGAGAGAAAGAAAAAGCCGACAGTGCCAGCGCAGAGCAGGAAGGCAGAATAAGTAAAGAATGGTGCGCGCATTGAAATTCCAATAAGAATGCCGCCGATGGCAGGTCCCGCGATACCACCGACGAGAAAAGCGCCGTTGTAAATAGATTGTGCGCGGCCTCGCATGTCATCAGAAACTGATCTCATGATGATCGAACCCGCAGCGACAGAGAACATTGATGAGCCAAGTCCGCCTGCTGTCCGGAAGATAACAAGTTGCGAATAGCTGTGGGCAAGAGCGCACAGAAATGTAAAGAAGGAAACCATGATGATGCCCGTTGCAAAGACTGGACGTTCACCGAATCTATCGACCAGGCGTCCAGAGATCAGTCCAGAGCAAAAACGTGCGATTGCAAAGGCCGAGACGATAAAACCGACGGCTGCGTTATTTACTCCGAACGATTTTGTGAATAGAGGAATCGCAGGGACGACAATTCCGAATCCAACGTCAACAAAAAAAGATGCACCGACTAAGACTTTAACTTCTCGCGGAAGACCCGCGAGAAGTTTTGTCTGAATCAACCAAGCGCCTCGCCAGCAGCTTCTTCGCGAGCCGCAGCGTAGTCATGACTTGTACGTAGCGGCACTTCACGAAGCATTAACGCCAGGATGAAACCAAGTGCCGTTACTGGCGCTGCCGCAAGAAATACAATGTGAAATGCATTTACATATGCATCAAGGGCTGTGTTGTGAACAAGGACTGAAACTTTTCCAGGGGCGGAGATAATGCCCGTAATTCCCTTTGTCGAAAGGTCCACCCCGGTGACTGCTGACGGATTGCTTTTGGCTAGGCCTGTGAATCCGCTGGCCATGTAATGAGCAAGGCGGTTGTTGAGCACGGCGCCAAAGAGTGCAGTACCAAAAACGCTACCAAGGGAGCGGAAGAAAGTGTTAGAACTTGTCGCTACGCCCATGTCGGCGAAATCAACGGAGTTTTGAAGTGCGATAACAATGGTCTGCATGGAAAGCCCAAGACCGGCTCCTACGATGATGGCGTAGATCGAGAGCTGCCAGTAAGGAGTGGTACGAGAAAGGGAGACCATGGAGAGAATTCCGAGAGTCATAATTGCAGTGCCAACAACTGGGAAAATCTTGTAGTGGCCCTTGCTGCTGATGCGCTTGCCGCTATAGATGGACATCGAAACGATTCCCAACATGAGCGGAATCAATTTCAAACCTGCAGCGGTTGCGCTGTTGCCTTTAACAATTTGAAGGTAAAGCGGCAACATAACAATCGCACCAAACATGCCGGCACCGATAACTGCACCTAGCGCAGAGGTCAAGCTGAAAGTGTGATTCTTAAAGAGACGCAAAGGCAAGATTGGTTCTTTAGCTTTGCCTTCCCAGTAAAGAAAGCCAGCGGAAATTAATATTCCAGCAAGAACGTAACCAATTGTGCGAGAGTCCAACCAGCCATATTCAGGTCCATACACAGCGATACCAAGAAGAATCGAGGTCACGCCAAGAATCAGAAGTAGGGCGCCGAGGTAGTCGATGGAGTGCTCACGCTTTACTTTTGGAATGTGCAATACGGCTGAAGTGATAACCAGTGCAAGAATTCCGAACGGAATGTTGATGTAGAAAATCCAACGCCATCCTGTGATTCCTAGGATGTGATGATGATCGGAGAAGAATCCACCAAGGAGTGGACCGGCAACGGATGAGAGTCCCCATACTGCGCCGAAGTAACCTTGGTAGCGTCCGCGCTCACGGGGAGGAACGATGTCACCGATGATGACGAATGTCAGTGCCATCAATCCGCCGGCGCCAAGACCTTGCAGCGCACGGGTTGCAATAAGTTGGGTCATATTTGTTGCCGCGCCAGCAAGGGCTGATCCAATAAGAAAAGTAACGATTGCGAATTGGAAGACAACTCGACGACCATAAAGATCGGAGATCTTTCCGTAAAGCGGTGTGGAGGCAGTGGAAGTAAGAAGGTATGCAGTAACAACCCAGGTGTATTCCTTGAGACCGCCCAAATCAATAACAATTGTTTTCAGCGCAGTGGAGACGATCGTCTGATCAAGGGCTGCCAAGAGCATTCCCGTCATAAGACCGCTCAAAATAATCATGATTTCGCGGTGAGTGTGGGCCTTTGCGGGGGCTCCGGTTGCTGCTACATGCTTGGACATAGACTGCCTTTCATATTTAATATGCATAAGAATCTGACCTGGTGGGCCAGGTACTTGAAGGTTCAACTAGAAGGGTAACTTTACCGCGTGAAATCCATCGTTGCAGAACATTTGGTCCGTACCTACCGAAATGGCGAGGTGAAGGCCCTGGATGACCTCAGCCTGGATGTTGAGGAAGGCACGGTCCTGAGCGTGCTTGGCCCCAATGGCGCTGGCAAGACCACGGTAGTTCGTGTTCTTACGACCCTTCTCACTCCAGACTCGGGAAGTGCGACGGTAGGCGGAATCGATGTCCTTAAACACCCAGATAAGGTCCGCGAAATTATTGGATTATCTGGTCAATACGCTGCAGTTGATGAGACGTTAACGGGTTGGGATAACTTGGTGATGTTTGGACGTCTCTATCACTTGGGCAAGAAGGCATCTATCGCCAGAGCTGACGAGTTGCTAGAGCGTTTTTCACTGACAGATAGCGCTCGCCGTCCGATCAAAACGTATTCCGGAGGAATGCGCCGTCGTCTTGATTTAGCTGCCTCCTTGATCGTTCAGCCAAAAGTTCTCTTTCTTGATGAACCAACGACGGGTCTTGATCCTCGCGGGCGTCAGGAAATGTGGGGGGTTATTGAGGAACTCGTTAAGGGTGGAGTTACATTGTTATTGACGACGCAATATCTCGATGAAGCTGATCAACTTGCCGACGACATAATTGTTGTCGATCATGGGAAAGTGATTGCTCGCGGAACATCCGATGCACTCAAGAAGCAAGTGGGTGGCGAACGCCTTGAAGTTGTTGTTGATCAGGCTCACATAGCCGCGACCATGGAAGCAGTTTCAAAAGTGAGCGGGCAAGTCGCATCCTTGGATGAAGGACTGCGAAAAATATCCGCACCTGTCACAACAGGAGCAACTGCGCTGATTGAGGTTTTGCGACTGCTCGATACTGCAGGGATACATCCTTTGGATGTTGCCCTAAAACGCCCATCGCTCGATGATGTTTTCATGTCACTGACCGGACATATTGCAGAGGATCAATCATGAAAGCACTAATGGATGCACTCATCATCACTAAACGCCAACTTTTGCAGTTAGCACGAGTTCCCGAAGTCCTTATTTTCTCCACCATTCAGCCCGTGATGTTTGTTCTGCTCTTTCGTTATGTCTTTGGTGGATCCATCGCCACGGGAGACCCTGGCGGATATGTTCAATTGCTTATGCCCGGAATTTTCGTGCAAACAACTGCTTTTACCCTCGCGGCAACGGCCTCGGGTCTGGCCGAGGATATGACAAAGGGTTTGATTGATCGCTTCAGGTCTTTGCCTATTTCGCGTTCGGCCTTGGTCTTTGGTCGCACCCTCGGAGATGGATTACTGAACGTCGTCGTGCTTGCGGTTATGGGGCTTGCTGGTTTCATCGTTGGATGGCGCCCATCCTCAGGGATTTTCAAAATTGGATTGGCTTTTATCTTCTTGTTGGCATTTGGATATTCACTGTCCTGGGTCGGAATTTTCGCGGGACTATCGGCTCGTGATGCACGCGTCGTACAAAACCTAAGCTTTTTGATTACCTTTCCGCTGACGTTCCTATCTAATGCATTTGCGCCAACCACCGGAATGCCCCGGCCTTTGCAATACGTTGCCGAATGGAACCCTGTGTCAACGATGGTGGCTGCATGCCGAGAACTCTTTGGTTTGAAGAATCACTTTGGCGCGACAGCGAATTCTTTCCCGAGCCAACATCCATTAACTATGTCGCTGATTTACATGGTGATTATTTTGGCGATATTTGTTCCGCTGAGTGTTCGTAAATACAGCCGCGCAAATAAGAAGTAGTTACGCGTAGAACTCTGCTTCAAGAATTGCCACTTGGATTTCTTTCCCACTTGGCGCCTTGTAAGTGACGGTCTGGCCAATCTTTGCACCGAGGACGGCCGCACCCAGTGGAGACTTTTCGCTGTAGACATCAAGATCGCCAGAGGCGATTTCGCGCGAACCAAGAAGGAATTTAATTTCCTCGCCACCGATGTCTGCTGTGATTACCATTCCAGCGCCCACGAATCCTGATTCACCTGCTGGTGGTGCACCAATATGTGAATGCTCAAGCATGTGTTTGAGTTGGCGAATACGCGCTTCCATCTTTCCTTGCTCTTCGCGCGCAGCGTGGTAGCCACCGTTTTCTTTGAGGTCTCCCTCTGCGCGGGCAGTTTCAATTTTTTTGATGATCTCAGTGCGCCCCGTTGTTTCAAGGGTTGCCAACTCACCTCGGAGGCGGTCGGCAGCCTCTTGTGTGAGCCATGTCTGAGTAGTCATAAGTCTGCGAAGGCTACTGTGTGGAGACCCAACAGCGCGAGATGCCTGCATTTACAGGCGCATTTCGGGTTGAAATGAGGGTGGTTCTCTCTACATGGGAGGCGCCGGCAGGGAACAGGTCATTGATTTCCCCGATGACATTCTTCTGAAAATCATGGGCAACCAGTGTGCAGGTGATCGCATTGCTGGGGGTTCGACGATCAATGGAGTACCGCAACGAGATTGAGCGATCGGATGTGATGGAGAAGGAAATTAGGGTTGTTCGGATCTCTGGATTGGAGTGGTGTAATCCAGCCCACGATAGCCAAGCTGCGCCAACGACCAACAGAGCGATTGCCCATCCCTTATATCGGGGCGGGCGGCGGCCATAGCGGTCGTCCATGGAGAGTTCGGACATGGGATGATTGTGGCAGAGGTACGGACTGGAGTGGAAATGTCAAAGAATGTTGAGATGGGTGCGGCTGGTTCCGCCACTGTTGCGCTGTTGACGCTTGCCGTTGTTTTCTTGTTGCGTAGTTTCTATCGACGCTTCACGCGCATGGAAAAACGCAAGGATGATGAGACGCAGTAACTTTCAGAAAGCCCTCGGCTACTTGGCTCTTCTCGCCCTCATCGTTGCCTGTGGCTATTTGGGCGTTTGGCAGTTACATCGCGCCCAAGCCAGCAATCGTCCAGTAATTGTTAATACTGAAATCGTGCCACTGGATACCTTGGCATCGCCACGAAATTCCCTTAACGGCTCAGTTGCCTTGCGCAAAGTTACGGTCTTCGGAAAATATCTTCTGCGTTTTCAAGCACCCAACCAAATAGATTCGACAGGAAAATCTGGCACGTGGGAAGTTGATCTGATGCAGGTTTCATCTCACGCGGCAATATTGGCAGTGCGGGGATTATGGGCAGATCGAGATCAGCTAGACCCAGCGAAAGAATTCGCCATTACCGCCACCATAATGCCCCATCAAAACGATGCTCGTGCCCAGGGTTCTACGGACGTATTGGCCCGCATTGATAGTGCGTTAGTAGTTGATAAAACTTCTCTGGATCTTTACGACGGGTACCTTGTTGTTTCAGAGGAGTCGGCCTTAAATAGTGGGCAAAAAACTCTGGTTTCACGAACGAGAATTTCCTCACCCGCGCCAAAATCAGTTATTCCTGGCTTCTATTGGCAACACATTTCCTATGTATTTATCTGGTGGATTATGGGATGCGTTGTGCTTTACCTTCCCTTTTACCAACGTAGGATAAGGCGCATAGAACCTGAGAATATGGCCCCTGAGAAAGAGAGCAGTCAATGACGCAGCAAGACGCTTCACTCAATCGCATTATCAATCGCTATAGGTTTATGGCCATCTTCTCTGGAACGTTGATGTTGCTGCTCTGTTTCGTTGAAATTCCCGTTAAGCATTTAATGCACAATCCATCACTTGCCAGTCATTTAGTGTGGATCCCGGTCTTTCACGGTTTTACTTACCCATTTTATGTTTTGGCGGCTATTCAGTTTTGCTTCAAAACCAAGGTTTCATTGCCGAAAATGTTTGCTTACATTTTGGCCGGAACTCTTCCCATTGCCTCCCTATGGGCCGAACGCCATGTAGTTGCACGATATGGGCACAAATAAGTACATGCGAAAGCGCGGGCGGGTTATTCGTCGGGCGATAAAGGCATCTCTTTATCCGCTTTATGAACGTCGCCTCGTCACTTCCTTAGATTTCACGCAGACTCCTCATCATGTCGGGGTCATTTTGGATGGCAATCGTCGATGGGCAAAGGCCAACCCTGATGAAGTAGGAATGACTTCATCAGCGCGTGGCCATAAGGCTGGTGCTAATAAAATTGTTGAATTTTTGGGGTGGTGTGAAGAGGCTCAAGTTCAGATCGTCACGTTGTGGTTGCTCTCAACGGAAAATCTCAATCGCCCCGAAGAGGAACTTGCCCCACTTCTTGCCATCATTGGCGAAACGGTTGACGCTCTTGCTGCAACCAAACGCTGGAGAATTAAGCCGGTGGGCGCTCTTGAGCTTCTGCCTGAGGGACTTCAAAAGACTTTAATGACCGCTGCTACCGATAGCGCCAGTTACCAAGGAATCGAAGTCAATGTTGCCATTGGTTATGGCGGCCGCCGAGAAATTGTGGACGCCGTTAAGCACTATTTGTCCCGTGAATCTAGCGAGGGTCACACACTTGCCGATGCCGCCGCAAAATTATCTGTCGATGAAATCGGAAATTTTCTCTATACCGCTGGACAGCCCGATCCCGAATTAGTTATTCGGACATCGGGGGAGCAACGCCTTTCTGGATTTCTTCTTTGGCAAAGCGCACATTCGGAGTTCTATTTCTGTGAAGCCTATTGGCCAGATTTTCGTCGCGTAGATTTCCTTCGGGCACTGAGGGCCTATGCCCTGCGCCATCGTCGCTTCGGAAGTTGACGAACTAACACGGAGTGAATTCTGAAAACCCTTCGCGCGTGTCGCCGAAGAAGTTGGGGCAAGGCGTTCTACATTTTTCCTGTAAGAACTAGTCCCCTCTAGTTTCCCTGCGAGAACAATTACAAAGATTGAGGGCGCTGCGCTTGACGGTTCAGTCCGGTAAGAAAACGTATGTTCTCGACACCAGTGTTTTGCTGGCGGATCCTGGTGCGCTCTTGCGCTTTGCAGAACATGAAGTTGTTCTACCTATCGTTGTTATCAGCGAACTTGAGACAAAGCGCGATCATCCCGAACTTGGTTTTTTTGCCAGAGCAGCCCTTCGAGCCCTGGATGATCTTCGGGTAACTCACGGTCGCCTTGACCAACCACTCACGATCACGCCAGAAGGTGGAACGCTCTCTGTCGAACTCAACCATTCAGATTTAAGTTCTCTGCCACAAGGATTTCTGCGCGATGGCACCAATGATTCAAGGATCTTGGCGGTAGCCAGAAATCTGATGGCCGATAGCAGAGACGTTGTTTTGGTCAGCAAGGACCTACCCCTTCGCGTGAAGGCCTCCTCCATGGGCATTGAGGCCGAGGAGTACCGAGCCGAATTAGTCTCTAACAGCGGCTGGACGGGGATGGTTGAAATCACCGTCGGCTCCGATGTCATTGACGCCCTCTATGCCAACGATTTTGCCGAACACGAAGCTGCATATGAATTGCCGTGCCACACAGGGGTGGTCTTGCACTCGGACAAAGGCAGCGCTCTGGCCCGAGTTACCCCAGATAAGAAGTTACTTTTGGTTCGCGGGGATCGCTCGGCATTTGGACTACATGGCCGAAGCGCCGAACAGCGAGTAGCCCTGGATCTACTTCTTGATTCCGAGATCGGCATCGTCTCCTTAGGGGGCAGGGCTGGAACGGGAAAGAGCGCCTTGGCTTTATGTGCTGGGCTTGAAGCTGTTATGGAGCGACGCCAACATAAGAAGGTAGTGATCTTCCGTCCGCTCTATCCAGTGGGCGGTCAAGAGTTGGGCTATTTACCAGGCAACGAAAATGAAAAAATGTCACCGTGGGCGCAAGCGGTTTTTGACACACTTGGGGCTCTCGTAAGTCAGCCCGTGATCGATGAAATTTTAGAGCGGGGACTTATTGAAGTTTTGCCGCTGACCCATATCCGTGGTCGCTCCTTGCACGACTCCTTCGTCATTGTTGATGAAGCCCAGTCCCTCGAGCGAGGGGTCTTGCTCACCGTGCTTTCTCGCATTGGCCAAGGCTCCCGAGTCATCATGACCCACGATGTTGCCCAACGCGACAACCTTCGCGTAGGTCGCCATGACGGAGTGGTGGCGGTCGTTGAAACCTTGAAGGGCCATCCGCTTTTTGCCCACATCACCTTGACCCGAAGTGAGCGATCACCGATTGCCGCCCTGGTCACGGAACTTCTTGAGGGACCTGTAACGATTTAAGGGCTTCAAAAAGGCTCAAGGAATAGATCACACTCACATTTCGGACATTTCGGACTTTCCCCTGTACGACCTGCGCTTTAACTTTTCCACAGGGGATGATTTTTTAGAGAATTTACGCCACACGCGTGTCTTAATTTGCCGATGCCACCCTCTCTTGCCACCCTTAAACCTTCCCCGAGCCGCCACGAGCCATCCCCCAAAGGAAATGGCTCACTAGCAATGCACGTCGAGACCGATCGGAAAGGAGGCGTCATGAGTAGAACAAGAAAGAGCTCCCTCAAAAAAGAGCATGAACTCATGCGAGCCTTCCCTGGGCGGGTCTTTAGCCACTCCAAGCGCATCCTGACTTTGGCCATTACCGCCTGGATCAGCGTTGTCTCACTGGTCTTCCTTGCCACAGTTCAACCGAGTGCCTATGCCTTGGATTTTCCGATGGCCACACATATTGCACTTCCAGATACTGCCTCACTCACTACCCAGTCTTCACTGACCATTGCTCTCTATAGCCAACTGCAAACAGGTGGCTCGATTTCCTCGTCAAATGAATTGGCCCTTGTCTCCTTTGCTAGCGCGCAGACTGAAGCCGCCCGAACATCTACCGGAGCACAAGTTGTTGCCCGAGCGATAATGGCGACCGATTACAAATGGGGAACGTCTCAATTTGGGTGTCTCAAAACTTTGTGGGACCGAGAAAGCCATTGGAATTACAAGTCTCACAATTACAACTCTGGGGCCCATGGAATTGCTCAAGCTTTGCCAGCGGTCAAAATGGAAACGATTGCTCTGGACTGGCGAACAAACCCAGTAACACAAATCCGCTGGGGGCTTTCTTACATTAACTCTCGCTACCACTCTCCGTGCAAGGCGCTCTCGCGATTTAAGTGGGCCGGCTACTACTAGTCCGGACGCTTGCCAATCGACATTGGCTTGGAAGTCTCGGCAAAGAAATCATTTCCCTTATCGTCCACGACGATGAAGGCGGGGAAGTCCACGACATCAATCTTCCAGACCGCTTCCATGCCCAGTTCGGCAAAATCTAGGACCTCTACTTTTTTGATGCAGTCCAGTGCCAACCGTGCGGCGGGTCCGCCGATAGATCCCAAGTAGAAACCGCCATGAGACTTGCAAGCATCTGTTACCGCTTTGGAGCGATTTCCTTTTGCGAGCATGACAAGGGATCCGCCACGGGCTTGGAGGTACTCCACGTAGGAATCCATGCGTCCAGCTGTTGTAGGACCAAAGGATCCCGAGGCATAACCTTCAGGGGTTTTGGCAGGTCCGGCGTAATACACGGCGAAATCCTTGAGGTATGAGGGCATTTCTGCCCCAGCATCCATCGCCGCTTTGATCTTGGCATGAGCCAAATCGCGCGCCACCACCAAGGTGCCAGTCAGGGAGAGACGAGTCTTCACAGGATGGCGAGAGAGTTCTTGGAGGACCTTGTCCATACCGGCATTGAGGTCAATCTTTACAACACCATCATCGCTATCGATGAGATGAGCTTCGGTGGTATCTGGCAAGAAGTGTGCAGGATCGCGCTCTAACTCTTCAATGAAGATTCCGTCGTGAGTGATTTTTGCTTTGACTTGGCGATCGGCCGAGCACGATACAGCGATCGAAATGGGAAGAGAGGCACCGTGGCGAGGAAGGCGAATAACGCGCACATCGTGGCAGAAATACTTTCCGCCAAATTGAGCGCCAATACCTAAGTTCTGGGTGAGCTTAAGTACTTCCGCTTCCATCTCCAGATCACGAAATCCGTGGCCCGTTACTGCATCCCCTGAGGTTGGCAGCGAATCCAAATATTTCGTGCTGGCAAGTTTTGCTGTCTTGACTGTGTGCTCGGCACTTGTTCCACCGATAACAATTGCCAAGTGATACGGAGGACATGCTGCAGTTCCTAGTGATCGCAACTTCTCTTCAAGCCACGGATAAAAACTTGTCGGATTAAGGACTGCCTTTGTTTCTTGATACAGGTAGGACTTATTGGCGCTTCCGCCACCTTTTGCAACAAAGAGGAATGAATACTGATCCGGGTGTTCGGTGTCGGCGAAAATTTCGATTTGGGCTGGCAAGTTATTACCAGTGTTTTTTTCATCCCACATGGTGACGGGCGCCATTTGCGAATAGCGAAGGTTGAGTTTTGTGTAAGCGTCATAGACACCTTGGGCTACTGCCACTTCATCTTTACTTTGAGTCAGAACATGCTGACCTTTCTTGCCCATCACAATCGCAGTACCTGTGTCTTGGCACATCGGTAAGACACCGCCTGCCGAAATATTGGCGTTCTTAAGAAGATCTAGCGCAACAAATCGATCATTAGGAGAAGCCTGTGGATCTTTAAGGATGTTCGCCAATTGTTGTAAATGTGCAGGGCGCAGGAAATGAGAGATGTCGTGAATTGCGGTTTCTGTTAGATGTGAGATGGCCTCTGGAGAAATCTCAAGAAAAGTCTTATCTCCGTGCTGAACACTTGACACTCCTTCGCTACCAAGGGAGCGATAGGTGGTTGTGTCATCGCCCAGTGGCAGGAGATCTGAATAGGAGAAAGTCGGAGTCATGGCTTTGGTGCAATCGCATCAAGTTTTGCGCGAGCACCGTCCAGCCATTCCTGACAGATACCTGCAAGGACTTCTCCGCGCTCCCACAAGGAGATGGATTCCTCGAGCGTTGTGCCACCAGCTTCAAGTTTGCTGACGACATCGTTGAGTTCATCTCGAGCGGCTTCGTAGGAGAGTTTTTTCTTCGCGGCATCAGGAGTCATGAGGTAAATCTACTCTCAGGATTGGCTAACAGTGGCGCTGATTTCGCCCAAAGCTAAACGCAAACGCAGGTGCTCGCCTGCGAAAAGGTTACGTGGATCACGTGCCACTGAATTATCGTCGCGTTGGACCACCGCGTAGCCACGATCCAAAGTGGCTTGAGGCGAGAGCGAACGCACGCGGGCATAGACATGGACCAGTTCCTCACGAGCCAAGGCAACGGCATGGACTGTACTTCGATGACTTCGCTCGCGCAGGGAAGAGACTATTTCAGCGCGCGTTGTAACAAGGGTCAGTGGATCCTTGAGTACGGGCCGTTGACGCAGACTGGAAATTCGTTGCGTTTCCAATTCCAAAAGATTGAGAACATTTCTTCGTGCACGTTGGGCAAGCTGATTAATAAGTGCGAATTCCTCTGCGATGTCAGGGACAACTTTCTTGGCTGCATCGGTTGGTGTCGATGCGCGAACATCAGCGACCAGATCCAGAAGTGGTGCATCTTGCTCGTGACCGATGGCGCTCACAATTGGTGTGAGGCAAGAACCAGCAAGGCGCACAAGACCTTCATCGGAAAACGGTAAGAGGTCCTCGAAGGAGCCACCGCCTCTAGTAATAATGATGACGTCTACTTCCGGGTGAGCTTCAAGTTCGCGAAGAGCTGCGGATACCTCAACAACTGCAGCAGCTCCTTGCACGGCCACTTCGCGGATTTCAAATTCCACTGCAGGCCAACGGCGTTTCGCATTTTCAACAACATCTTTTTCCGCAGCGCTGTTTCTTCCGCAAATAAGTCCGACTTTGCGAGGCAACAAGGGGAGTGGCCTTTTTCGTTCTTGTGCGAATAGCCCTTCTGAGGCCAACAATTGTTTGAGATGTTCCAGACGTGCAAGAAGTTCACCGATACCGATTTGCCGGATTTCTTTTGCAGACAATGTGAGTGTGCCACTTTTTGTGTAGTACGAAACTTTTGCCAGAATCACAACTCGGGCATTTTCAGGAAGTGGTGAGACTGGTGCCAAGACCGTCCGATGGCACATCACAGAAAGACTCATATCCACGCTGGGATCGCGCAATCTCATGAAGGCCATACCCGTGCGTTCATTGATTTCGGAAATCTCGCCCTCAACCCAAATGGGGCTCAACCGATCTATATAACCTTTGAGCGCTTCCGAGACAACCCTGACAGGGGCGGGAGATTCAGCTGAAGTTTCGAGCACGTCGTGATCCTAATAGACTCTCCCCATGTCTAAGAAGGTTCTCCTTGCTGCACCGCGCGGCTATTGCGCTGGCGTTGATCGTGCAGTTATTTCCGTTGAGAAAGCACTCGATCTCTATGGCGCTCCGGTTTATGTACGCAAGCAGATCGTTCACAACAAGCACGTAGTGGCCACTCTTGAAGCTCGCGGGGCCATATTTGTCGAGGAGACCGATGAAGTTCCAGAGGGAGCGCTTGTGGTCTTTTCCGCCCATGGCGTTTCCCCCCAAGTTCATGCCGATGCCGCTAGCCGCAATTTGCGAACGATTGATGCCACGTGTCCATTGGTTACCAAAGTTCACCACGAGGCACGTCGCTTTGTTGAAGAAGACTTAGAGATTCTCCTTATTGGCCATGCTGGACATGAAGAAGTTGAAGGCACTGCGGGCGAGGCTGTTGGTAATGTTCAGATTATTGATGGTCTCGACCACATCAATGAGATCAAAGTTCGAGACGAGAATAAAGTTGCTTGGCTGACCCAAACAACACTAAGTGTGGATGAGACACTTGCCACCGTTGCCGCACTTCGCAAACGTTTTCCCAACATTATTGACCCACCCAGTGATGACATTTGCTATGCCACACAAAATCGCCAAGTTGCGATTAAGGAAATTGCGCCTCGCGCCGATCTCGTCCTAGTCGTTGGTTCAACAAATTCTTCCAACTCCGTTCGACTCGTTGAAGTTGCCAAAGAATATGGAACGCCGAACGCATACTTAATTGATTTCGCCGCCGAGGCACAAGAGTCCTGGCTAGAGGGCGTTGAAACAATTGGCGTCACCAGCGGAGCCTCCGTACCAGAGATCTTGGTTCGCGATCTTCTGGAGTGGCTAGCTGTGCGTGGATTTGATGATGTGGAGACAGTAACCGCAACACAGGAGTCGCTTCTTTTTGCGCTGCCACCAGAACTTCGCAAGGAACTCAAAATCGCTGGGCTCGACACGGTCATCCACCAGAAGTAAATCTTCCGCACCGATTATTTCCATCCACACCCGCTGATTCATGGCGGAGATTTGTCATCGGACTGAGCCAACAATCCTCACAGTGCGCTAGCAATCAGCGCTCGCACACCCAAGTTTGAGGAGCACCCATGAAAAAGGTAGGCGTATTTGTAGATGAGATTTCAGAAAGAGTTACCAAAAAGTTGATCACCGTGGTTTTACGCACTCGTGAAGAGCTAGATAGTGATCGCGGGGATGTTCCTGGATGGGTTCTTGTCGTACTCATGACAACTGGACTGGTAACAGCCATATGGACAATCGCTGCCCCACGATTAACAGCCATTCTGCGCAATTCTCTGGATTCGATGAATGGAATTCGCTAGGAACCTATGTTCACTACCCGAAAGCGCCCAAGCTTTTGGCACGATGACCGCGGCGTTGCTGAAAGCACTCTTGTCATTATTCCTTTGATGGTTCTCTTTCTTATAACTGCAGAACTCATCGTGGCGGTGAATTATCGCAACCTAGATCTTTCTTACGCGCAAAGTGAAGCAACCACCGGAGCCATTACTGGCCAGGTGCTAGATACCGACGAAGTTGTTTCCTTTGGTTCGTGGTTTTCGATGGGGAAGTTGAAACTCCTCATAACCCACCGCCAACGGTCACTTCCGAGAATCCTTCCTGTGATGCCGTTCTTGGCCAATGAAAAAGATCGAGTGATCGACGTAGTTGGTATCGCTGTCATGGAGAAGCAACCTTGATAAGAATTAGGAAAAACAGATCGCGGGAATCGGGTAGCGCCACTGTTGAATTTGTGATTCTTGCAATCCCGCTATTTTTGCCCATACTCATTTACATCACTCAATTTGCCGATGTCAGCGCCAAAGAGATTAATAGCCGCAACTTAGTTCGTGAGGTCGTGCGTGCTTATGTAACTAGTGAAGACCTCGGCGAGGCGCAATCCCGAGCAAGTACCATGTTGGAATACGGTGCCCACAGAATGGGTTTCACCGAGACAGAGATTTCGTCGATGAAACTTTCAATTACATGTTCCTCACACAGTTGCTTAACAGAAGGTGAGCGCGTCCTGGCTCGCCTGCAAGTTACTTCCCCTGATATTCACCGCACGATTGATGTCTCTGCCCAGATGTATGTATCGCCATGGCAATGAGCCGAATCACTCGTGCTTTGAGAAAAGACCAGGGTTCTCTATCAGTTTTGATTATGGGACTTTTCTTGGTCACAGTCGCGCTTCTGCTTTTAATGACTGATGTTGCCTCAATTGCGGTGTCGAAAAGATCTCTTACGCAGGCCACAGAAGCAGCTGCCTTGCGGGCGGTACAAAGTTTGGATCGTGCCGCCTACTACCAGGGCACATCAACAGTTGGAGTTCCACTGGATTGTTCCCTCGCACGTGCACGTGTATTAGAGGAGTTGGATTTATGGATGCAAAGTGATGGCATGCATTCTCCACAGTTAGAGCAGATAGGACTCACCGATTTCTACTGTGAAGGCAATACCGTGGATTTGCGCACAAGTGCCCGAGTGGCACTTCCATTTCGATTGCCTCAGTCAAACCTGACTACAGTCCAGATTTATGCATCCGCTGGCGCCGCAGCCAATAAATTACCGTGGTCGCTCTTCGGCTGATCGTTGATTGTGGCGCTGGAAAACAGCCCCACCTCATTCTGGGTATCCTCCTCCTTATGGCTGCGCGCGAATACGATCTTGAGATCGCTGCAATTGACGCAACCCTTGTATCCATTGAAAAAGTCCTAAACCTGCCTAAATTGCG
The DNA here is from genome assembly GCA_903924485.1 of uncultured Actinomycetes bacterium. Classification (GTDB taxonomy): domain Bacteria; phylum Actinomycetota; class Actinomycetes; order Nanopelagicales; family Nanopelagicaceae; genus QYPT01. Next base: position 10,565 of record CAIYBL010000014.1, on the reverse strand, counting down.
CGCTGACGCAGTGGAGTTTGAAGCCGCCGCAGGAGTTCCCGATCTTTGGGATGACCCTGAGAACGCTCAGAAGGTGACCAGCAAGCTTTCCCGGGTTCAGAGCGAAATCAAGCGCCTTACCGAGCTTCGCCAAAGAGTTGAAGATATGCCCATCCTGATCGAGTTGGCACAAAATGAATCAGATGAATCTGCCCTAGTAGATGCCGAACGCGAACTGGATTCTGTAACGAAAGCGATTGGCCAGCTTGAAGTTCAGACCCTATTAAATGGTGAATACGATGACCGAGATGCACTGATCACGATCCGATCAGAGGCTGGCGGAGTTGAAGCGGCGGACTGGGCAGAGATGTTGATGCGCATGTACTTGCGATATTGCGAGCGCCACAATTTCAAAGTGGATGTTCTAGAAACCTCTTATGCTGAAGAAGCTGGTATCAAATCTACGACTTTTCGCATTACTGCTCCCTATGCCTACGGAACTCTCTCGGTGGAACAAGGCACACATCGCCTAGTACGCATTTCTCCGTTTGATAGTCAGAGCCGTCGCCACACCTCCTTTGCCGGAGTTGAAGTTGTTCCTGTTGTTGCCCAGAGTGATCACATAGATATTGACGAGAAAGAAATTCGCATTGACGTGTATCGCTCATCTGGTCCAGGTGGTCAAGGTGTAAACACCACCGACTCTGCTGTACGAATTACCCACCTTGCCACAGGAATCGTCGTCTCGTGTCAGAACGAGCGCTCGCAGATTCAGAACAAAGCAACAGCGATGGCAGTTTTGCAATCGAAATTATTAGAACGTCGTCGCCAAGAAGAGCAAGCAAAGATCAATGCTCTTAAAGGTGATAACAGCGGGTCCTGGGGAAACCAGATGCGCTCTTACGTTTTAGCGCCTTATCAAATGGTTAAAGACCTACGGAATAATCATGAAACGGGAAACACTGCTGCAGTCCTCAACGGGGAAATCGACGACTTCATCGAGGCCGGCATCCGCTGGCGCCGAGGAAACGTCTCCGCCTAACAAGGGCCCAGAGTGAGATATCTCTGGAAATTATCAGCGAAAAGGGGCGATTAAAAGCGGCCCTCTCAGCCTGATTTGCCTAAACTAAGGCGGTAGAAACCCTGTATCCGGCTTAAGCCCCCTTTGGAGTGATGTGTGATCCGCTTTGAGAATGTCAGCAAGCTTTATCCTGGTCAGGACAAGGCTGCCCTCGATGGGATTAATCTCGAGGTTACAAAGGGTGAATTCGTCTTCCTTGTCGGCCTCTCTGGTTCGGGTAAGTCCACTTTCTTACGCCTTGTTTTGCGCGAGGAGCGTCCGACCACCGGCACGATCCATGTAGCGGGTAAGGATCTAGGAACCCTGGCCAACCACAAAGTTCCTGAGCTTCGCCGCCAGGTAGGTACGGTTTTTCAGGACTTCAGATTGCTTCCTAACAAGACCATCTTTGAGAATGTTGCATTTACTTTGCATGTGTTGGGCTTTTCCCAGAAAGAGATCGATCGTGAAGTTCCCGAGGTCCTTGAACTTGTAGGCCTTGAAGATAAAGCAGATCGCAAACCGAGTGAGATTTCTGGTGGCGAACAACAACGCGTGGCGATTGCGCGGGCATATGTCAGTCGCCCACCGATTTTGATTGCAGATGAGCCAACCGGAAACTTAGACCCTGCCACGAGTGTAGGAATTATGAAGTTGCTCGATCGCATCAATCGCGAAGGTACAACAGTTGTTATGGCAACTCATGACTCGGGTATTGTGGATCAAATGCGCAAGCGCGTTATCGAACTTGATGCAGGACACGTTATTCGCGATCAAGTCCGTGGCGTTTATGGATATACAGGTTAAGGGGTAGCGAAATGCGCGCACGGTTTCTCATCAGTGAAGTAGGCATTGGTCTACGTCGTAACTTCACCATGACCTTTGCTGTAATCATCACTGTGGCAATTTCGCTTTCACTACTTGGCATCGGGCTACTGTCCAACGCACAAGTAAGCGCCATGAAAGATTATTGGTATAACAAAATTGAAGTCTCCGTGTACTTGTGCGGCCCACTTTCAGAGACCCCATCATGTTCTGATGGCGTAGTTACTCCGGAGCAGAGACTCTCTATTCAACAAGATTTACAGGCACTTCCCGTTGTTGCCAATGTTTATTACGAGTCCCAAACTGAAGCATTTTCGCGTTTTCAGGAGCGCTTTAAGAATTCAGCGATCGCTCAAAATGTAACTGCGGATCAACTCCCAGAATCTTTTCGTGTGAAATTGAAAGATCCAACTCAATACCCCGTGGTTGTCAGTGCTTTTTCTGGGCGGCCGGGCGTTGATGTTGTACAGGATCAACGTGCGATTTTGGAGAAGTTCTTCCGCCTTCTAGGTGTTCTAAGAAATGCGGCGTTACTCGTCGGACTTGCATCAGTACTTACCGCGGCATTATTAATTAGTAACACCTTGCGCATTGCAGCCTTTAATAGGCGTCGCGAAACGGGTGTAATGAAACTGGTCGGTGCTACTTCAATGTCGATTCAATTGCCATTCTTACTTGAGGGCGTGATATCCGCGATTATCGGATGGGCTATTGCGACGGGATTGTTGGCTGCGCTCAAGAGCGTCATTGATTCCAAGGTCGCCCCACTGCTGACCTTTACCAAGTTCTTTGGGTGGGGACAGGTGTGGGTTTCCTCTGGGTACTTGTTGGCAACTGGGCTCTTTGTATCCATTGCCGCCTCAGTCTTTACGCTTCGCCGCTACCTCAAGGTCTAGACTCCACGCCATGAGGAGCGACCGTGGTTAAAGAGGTAGGTCGCAAACTCATCGCGCAAAATAAAAAAGCGCGTCACGATTACTCCATTGAAGATGTCTTTGAATGTGGGCTTGTGCTCACAGGTACCGAGGTGAAGTCGCTCCGCCAAGGCAGAGCTTCCCTTATTGATGGATTCGCCATGATTCACAATGGCGAACTCTGGCTTAGCGGTGTGCACATTCCTGAATACACAGAAGGAACATGGACCAATCACACTCCACGCAGGGATCGCAAACTTTTGGTGCACAAAGACGAACTCAAAGATCTCATTGGCAAGACCAAAGAGGGCGGCATCACCTTGGTCCCACTTTCACTCTATTTCAAAGATGGAAAAGCCAAGATCGAGTTAGCTGTGGGCCGTGGCAAGAAAGCCCACGACAAGCGCGCTGCATTGCTAGAGCGTCAGGCGGGCCGTGAAATGGAGCGCGAAGTATCTAACAGGCGCTCGGGCAAATCCAACTAAAGCAGCCATTCACGCTCAGATTTAGGGAATATAGCTGCATTTAATTGGGTTACATATTATCTAAGTGATCTTCTACACTTAGGGCGCAGAATTAAATCTGCGCACCAAAACAATTACATAGTGATGCAGTAACGCTTCAAGTCTCATCATTTATATTTGATAAGAAATATATAAATCTTGGGGGTGAACGGTCTCGACTTTGGTTGTTGGGACAGGGGAAGCGGGCCGAGGAAGCCGGAATGATCTCGTAAACCAATAATCCGTGCAAAAATAACTGCTGACACTAATCAGCAAGCTTTCACACTCGCTGCATAAGCTAGTTTGAAGCCGTTAGCCCAGATTCGGCCTTCGGTCTGGAACCTAGCGTCGCTAGAGGGCTTTTCATGATGTTGGCTTTGCGAACAGCATCAGAGAACAGTTTCGCAAATGAGTTCGTCGGATACTCGTGTGTAAGAGATCCGGAGCTGAGAAAACGATAAACACACTACGCCCGTAGAAGTCCTGTTTTAGTGCCGAAGGACCCGGGTTCGATTCCCGGCACCTCCACTTAGGTAGTTTAATTTGATTGCTCGCCTGAATCTGTTTGTAAGGGAACTTTCTCTTCAACTATCCACTCTAAGACTGCTCCGTTAGTCATTGACATATATTTATTAAATTCTTTTTGCCCAATTGTTTCAAACTTCTTCGTGTTTGGGTTAAAAATAGTTACTTCCGCCATAACTCCCTCAAACTTTCGTGAGACTTGCGTTGATATTCTTGGCTAAGGCATCTAGACACCCATATCTTCTTGACAAGGATAGCCATTTCCACCGACCCTCCACTGATTTAAAATGCCCAGGAGTAATGTTCTCCCATGAAACCAAGCCGCATGGAAGCATTTAGTGATGGTGTTTTTGCCGTAGCCATCACCTTGCTAGTTTTTAACCTCAAAGTTCCAGATGTATCGGCGGGCCATCTGGGTACCTCATTGAGCTCGCAGTGGCCTTCTTATGTAGCGTATGTGATCAGTTTCTTATCTATTGGAGTTTGCTGGGTTAACCATCATTCGATTTTGGATCGCGTAGCCATGGTTGACCGAAATTTACTTTTCACCAATCTTGGTTTACTACTAGGAATCGTTTCAATTCCGTTCACGACCTCATTGGCAGCGACATGGTTCAACCAGGGATCAAATGCAAGGTTGGCAGTAGGCATCTACTGCGCTAATTGGGTTTACGTATCCTGTTTCTTCATGCTCACAATCCATCACCTCATGGAGCATGAACATCTCTCATCGAATGCAACCGGTACCACCCTTAGATCGTTATGGAGAAAGGGTTCCATTGGAATTGTTGCCTACCTAAGTGCGACTCTTTGTGCCTTGTTTTACCCAGTTGTCGCCTTCTCGATCTGTCTCATCCTTGCTGCCTATTATGTATTCGGGGTCGCAGAAGACGCGAGAAAGACGGAGTAATCAGGTTCAACAATGTCGTGTGAAATTTCAATTAGCCCCAACATTGACTTTCTAAAAGAATCGGCCCCCGTTAACTATCCGGAGGCCGATTCTTTGCGTTGTAAATATTTCTAGCTATGTGCTGTTGCCTTTGGAGTTGCGCCAACCTTGTGGTCTGATTCAGGTTTTACGGGTGCAACGGGTTTGACTGGATCAACTGGCTTAACCGGTGGGGCTGGCTTAACCGGTGGGGCTGGTTTTACAGCAGGTACGGGCTTAACACCAAGTGCTGCAACTGCGGCCTTGAATGCATTTTGCGCCGCTGTATTTGCTGCATAATGTGTAGTCAGAGCGGCATCTAAACCTGCCGGTGTGTTGTTAGCGTTCACTGCTACCAAGAATGCTGCATCAGCTGCATCAATCGCTGCTTCGCGAGTAACGACTAGTGGTGCGTGTTTGGCCATATACGCATCGTTTTGGGCTTTGTTGGCAGCTTGCGTAACTTGCCACGCGGCTTCATAAGCGTTCATGGTGTTAGTCCATGCAGTGTTGTAAGGGCGCATGGCAGCGCGATAGGTAATGTCATTCTTTACCAAAGCGACTCTGTATTGAATCATTGCCACTTTGTATGCAGCTAATTGTGCTTGGTAGGCAGCATTTGCTGGATTGACGGCGGTTGTTGAAGGCGCGGTAGGAGCTGAATCATCTGCGTAGACCGTGCTTAAAGACGCGGCCATGAGACCGGCTGTGATGAGTGCTACTCCAATTATCTTCTTCGATTTCATTTCAATCTCCTCGGATACCTGGGCTTTATTGCCCATGTACATATATTCAGACCCTTCGTTGTGGGAGCTCTGTGAAATGTCTACCTCAAAGTTGTGGGATTAAGCCACACGTCACCGTTGCTCTCGCGTGAATGGATATCGGCAAGGGCCACCACAACTGCACCCCATGAGTGCTGGCACTCGTGGAAGATTTCCCCTAATATTCCCTGACAAATAGGGGAATCACCCCTTCAGCCTCGCCCTTAGACGAGGTTTAGCCAAGCAGGGATCCGGTGGGTCATGAACATGCCTAAGAAAACTCTCATCTTCATGATGCCCTTTGTCCTACTTCTGGCCGGAAGCGGAAGCGGGACTAGCGGGACTAGCGCTTCAAGTCTAAAAGACCCATCCCTGACGCTCTCAGCCCCAACCTCTCAACTTGCAGTAGGCGGTGACGCCACAATGGCCCTGACTAGTTTTAACACCACTGATTTTGTAACTGTCGTCTCGACCGCTCAAGATATCTGTTCGGTGACATACGACGGAGGAAAACCTTCTACGGCAAATCAACCCATCGTTCATGCAATCGCAGCAGGTGAGTGCAAAGTGAGTGCCACACAGGGTGATGGAAGCTCTGCTGAATGGGCTACTGGAAGTCAAAATGTGACTTTCACAATTATTGCCGTTGCGGTAACGCCGGCCTACACATTTATTTACTCGTCAGCTGCAGGTGGATCTATCAACACTCCTTGTACGGCAGTCACCGCTGATGCTGCAACTTCCCAGTGCAATTCCAACGCTACGTATTTCGCAGGAGGAAACACCGTCACGGCGATTCCTAAAACTGGCTACGAATTTGTCAAGTGGAGCGATAACAACTCAACAAATCCCGTACGCACGGATACCGGCGCAAACGTCAATGCCACCGCCACATTCCAAAAGAAGATGATCACATTTACTTACGTAGCCAACGAAAATGCGGATATCTACAATTTGGCTCCCGGCGGCTCGCTCGTAAAGTGCCAAGACCCATGCACGAAGACTTTTCAATATGGAGATCAAACCCTTCCAATGATTCAGTATTTAACTTTCAGTAAAAACACCAATCTTTATAAAGGTGAAATAGTCGGCTGGGGATACATAAATGACGGCGACACCACTTCGACCAAACGCCACTTCATCACTCATGGACGTACATTGCCGATCCAAACAGCAACTCAAAATCGCACGTACTATGCCCTTTCTATCGGTGCCGAGCCCACTGTAAATTCTTATTACGCTGGACCCCATGGACATTTGCAAACCCGCGATCCCGAATCACAACAGCTATTTGATACGCAGAGTTTTTCATTTGCAGTCACGTCAATTACTCAAGTAAATAACAATCTCAGATTTGCAGTGGCACCATTTGCTCCGTCACTTTTCCAGAGTCCGCCATATAGCAGATACGACTACGTCCAATCAGCAGCGTTTCCGGGCCCTCATTATAACCAGCAGCTTTGGCTTGCCTCTGCCGACCAATCTAGCGGTTTTACTTCTTCTGCCGCTGTCCCATTTCTTCTAGATGCAACCACGCCAATTAGCATTACTGGTTTAGCTGATTCTTCCTTTAACAAGACGGTTGAACCTTCACATAATGCAGAATTTAGCCCGAGTGTTACGCGCCAAGAGGGTGCTCTCTCTTCGGTAACTGACAGGGAGTATGCCTCGTGCGGATACGATCAATGCAGGTACTTCAACGCCCCACCAGCTGTACCTCTCGGAGGAGTCTCCAATGGGACAACATTGTATTACTACCCTTCATCAAATGTGAGAAGTTGTTACCGGATAGCACCCTTCACCAATGCATGCGAAGGTATAACGACGGTCAAAAATGATGACTCCTTTGTTTTTACTTTGACACCGGCTGACCCCGACACGACTTTTTCTATTCCGGGTGGTGGCAGTGAATATCTACTCTCCCAGCAAGGCTGCTGTACTTTCACCGTTCAGCCCCAGGGTCACACTTCGCATATCGTCACCATCATTGCGACCGCTCAAGATGGTAAGAGTCAGAAAGCAATCTCTGTTGAGTTATCGCATGATCAACAACAAGTTGCTGCCAGCATCTCAACCTTTACTATGCGAGTCAATGGAATTGATAAAAATGCAGGCGATACCGTTGTGCTTCCTATAGGAACCAATGCGGTTACCGTAGATACAAACGCTGGTACAAGAGCAACAGTTGACGGAGCAACGAATCTAGTTCCTGGAAATAACATCGTTAAAGTTACTGTTTTATCGCCAGATGGCCGAGGAAAATCAATTCAATCCTTTATCGCACAAGTCGGAGAGCAGGCATACTTCCATCCTTCAAATGTGAGTTACTTAAACCACTTCCCAACAGAATTTACGGTTCCGCTTAACCCAGGTGTGAATTTCCAAGCTCTGACAAAAGATGCAAATGGCAATCCGCTCAATGTCCTTGCAACAACAATTCCAACACCACTTACACGAGTCACTCAAAACCCTGGTGATTCTTCAGACATAACCCCTTTGGCCGATAAAGGATATGTCTTCACGGGCTGGACATTGTCGAATGGAACAACAACTTTGATAAAACCAGCTTTACCGCAGATCGCTATTTGCGACACTGCTTCAGTTGACTGGTCACCATTGGCGAACGATGCTAACTGCGGCACCTACGCCGAAGGAGTTTATACAGCCAATTTTGGCGAGGCTTGGTACAACGTCACCGCATCAGCAATTGGTCATGGCGCGATAAGTTTGAATGGAACTCAGAGAATTCGTGGCAATGATGATTTCTCCTACTGGGTCGTTCCAGATGACGGATATCATATTGATTCTGAAATAATGGATGGGCACTCAAGTCCACCCGCTCCTGGTACAGCAAGCAAACTCTATGCACTGAACAACGTAACCGCAGATCACACTCTTGTTGAAAAATTTATGCCTGATGCATACACCGTTCATTTTGATGCCAATTTTGGTTCTCAACCTGCTAGCGGAATAGTTTCAATCACACCTCCTGCTGACATGCAGGTGGTTCCAGGATCTGCGATCACTCTTCCTGGCAAAGGTTCCCTTGATGCTGGCGTAGACCAAATCTTTCGTGGATGGTCTGCTACCCCGTCTGGAGACATAATCACAAGTAGTTTCACTCCAGATGGACTTGATGCCAACGTAACGTTGTATGCAATTTGGGGTGCAAATCAAGCACCTCACACAATCTTTGCTTCTTCACAAGTTAATGGACAGCTCTACGTTGGTAATTCTGCAGCTACAGGAATAGGCGGAACCATTAGCCCTGATGGATCAAGTTCATTTAATTACGGTGACAACGCTACCTACATCTTCACGCCACAACCTGGATACACATTAGGTAGTGTCATTGTTGATGGTGGTGCACCTATAACTTTGAACTACGCACCGGGCTTTGATGCGACATATCCGCGCTTTAGTTACATATTTAGTAATGTGATCCATGCGCACACCATCATCGCTAATTGGGTTCAACTCTTTACCCTGAACGCATCTGTGGTCTTGGATTTCCAGGCTCCTACGGCTGCAACTCAACACTTCATCTCAAAACCTGGAGTCACCTCTATTGGATTTGGTGAGAGTCAGACCTATACCTTGGAATCCATACCGGGATATTTTGCTGGTGAAGTCTTTGTTGACAACGTCTCCCAAGGCCAGATCACCACTTATACATTCACCAATGTCACCGCATCACACACAATAAAGGTGAGTTATGTAGGCATACCAGTTGCCTCAACTAGTTTCTGCACAATTACTTATGTTGTAACGGGAATCGGAACCATCAGTGGCACTTTGGTTCAGCGGCTTGCAGTAGGCACCAGTGGAACTGCAGTGACAGCGTCATTTGAAGGAGGAGTGGCGCCTTCATGGTCGGATGGACTTGGAACATGGACCGGCACCGCGCCCGCTACCTCTACCCGTTCGGACAGTTGCACGACGGATGTAACTATTACAGCGAGACAAATAACCTGATCAACTAAAATCTTCCCATCACCAGGAGTTACTTCACTTCGGGACGATGAGGCTGAACCTATTTACCAGCGACATCCACACGCAGGATGATGCAGAAAAGTTCTGTGAGTGGATTCAATGGCGCTGAGATAGTTAATACCAAGAGTGGAACCCAATAGATCTGAACTACCTGTATCGATGAAGTGAAGGAGTTCTAGAGCTGCAAGGCCCGCCACATGATGTGCCACGGATACTGGGGTCTCGTGTCGAGGGGCAATTCGCCGTTGCCATTGGACTTCGGTCCATGCAATGTGTTCGTCATCTTGAGTGAGTGCTGTACACCTCCAACAAGGAGTTGTGCCGGGGATAACTAGCGGGCCAATTGTGATTGATGCGCATTCTGGATCTTCGATAAACATGTGCGGAATACATTCACTCATCCATGTTTGTAGAAGTTCGGGTGTTGGTGGCCCAACGCTGATAGCGATTTCCCGTGGTTTTTTACTTCCTGCGCAGTTAAGGGGAAAGAGAGAAAGTTCGGGGCGGATACTTTTAATCCGATCATTTAGGCTGGACCCGATATCGCTAAGGCGTAAGAAACCACCGCATAGGTCAACATCTCCGATAAGGCGAGATGGTTCATCAGAGATCAACGAAGTTTGAGATACACCACTACTTAGGAGAATTCCGTAGAGCAAGATTGCAATTCGCGAGTTTCCGTAGATAAGGACAGGTTGATCTTGTCGGGCGCTCATTACGGCCACACCGCTATCGCGAACTTCTGGCCCCCACGTGGTGAGAGAAAGTTCGGGACGGATTTTGGATTTTATTTGTTGGAAGGTTGCATCTAGGTCGTCATCGCCAAATCCCGAATCTGGCAAAGCCTCCACGCCGGGTGCGCGGTAGCGATCGCTGAGCACGATTGCACTTCTTTGGGTATCTAGGAAATGAAGGCCGTCGAGTTCTGCCACAAGGGAAGTCACGCTATCGAGATCGCAATCAAGTTCGTGAGCTATTTCGGCGCAGGTGCGTGTACCTGAGAAGCAGGCGAGTATGGAGCGAACGTGCGCTCCCTCGTAGTCAATTCCGTAGTCACTGTGGCCTACGTAGGTG
>CAIYBL010000013.1 GCA_903924485.1 uncultured Actinomycetes bacterium | reverse complement strand
TGTGCCGACGTTTGATCGGTAACAATGTCGATTCCAATATCCATTGTGAGCAATTGTGGAAATAGAACGGCAGCATTTCCTACAAGCCCGACAGAGAGCGGCACTCCCTTGGCTTTCGCTCTACGAACGCGGTCAATCGCATCATTGAGATCATCGGCAATCTCATCTAGGTACCGAGATTCAATGCGCTTTTCTAAACGGGATTTATCTACGTCGACGATGAGGCAGACGCCACCATACATCGTGACGGCAAGAGGTTGGGCTCCACCCATTCCTCCGCATCCTGCAGTCAGCGTGAGAGTTCCCTGAAGAGTTCCGTTAAAGCGCTTGTGCGCTATTGCTGCGAATGTTTCATATGTTCCCTGCAGGATTCCTTGCGTACCGATGTAGATCCAAGAACCTGCAGTCATCTGTCCGTACATTGTTAGGCCCATATGTTCCAGACGACGAAACTCTGGCCAGTTTGCCCAGTCTCCGACAAGGTTGGAGTTCGCGATCAATACACGCGGTGCCCATTCATGAGTTTGGAAAACGCCGACTGGTTTACCTGATTGAACCAGAAGTGTTTCATCATCTTTAAGTTTCGTAAGCGTTCGCACGATGGCGTCAAAGGATGGCCAATCGCGCGCGGCCTTGCCTGTGCCGCCGTAGACCACAAGCTTCTCTGGATGCTCAGCAACTGCAGGGTCCAGATTGTTATGGAGCATTCTGATGGCCGCTTCCTGGCCCCATCCCAGCGCGCTTTTCGTGGAACCGGTAGCAGCGTGCAGGACTCGGGTTGAAAAAGAAGAATCGCTCATGAGTTGAGAATACCTTGCCTTTCACCCACACTTCATCTATGTCTCTGACCAATTCTCGTGCAGTAGATGCTGATTTCCTTGCCCTAGCGCTAACAACGACCGCCGATGCAGCCATAAGTACAGCTAAAAGTGCCGGTGCATCCCATGTTGATGTCCGCATCGAACGCGTGCGAACGGGTTATCTGCAATTGAGAGATGCGCGGCCTGAAACGCAATCCGATGACACAGTTACAGGTGTGGGCGTGCGGGTCATTGTTGATGGAACCTGGGATTCGCCTCATCTCCAGAAATTTCTCCTGAAATGGCTAAGAAATTAGCGATCACTGCAGTGGCTATGGCTAAAACAAGTAAGCCACTTTCAACTGAAGAAGTTTCTTTGGCAAGTGAACCTGTATACGCCAATCGCACCTGGGTCTCAGAATACGAAATTGATCCGTTCTCGGTGAGCGATGAAGCCAAGATTGCACGACTAGCAGATCTAAGTAGCAAATTACTTTCAACCAGCGCAGTGAGTCACGTGAGTGCGCACACGATGTATGTCAAAGAACAGAAATTTTATGCTGACTCCTATGGAACCTCCACAACACAACAGCGAGTTCGAATTCAAACTCAAATAGATGCAGTCAGTGTCGGGGATCATGGCTTTGAGTCCATGCGCACATTGGCACAACCAGCAGGTTTCGGTTGGGAGTGGATGGATGACGCCACTTATAACTGGGGCGCCGAGATTGCAGAGCTTCCAGCATTGTTAGCGGAAAAGGTGGCAGCACCGAGTGTCGTGCCGGGAAAATATGACCTACTCATTGACCCAAGCAATTTATGGTTGACCATTCATGAATCTATAGGGCACGCCACTGAATTGGACCGTGCTATTGGATACGAAGCCAATTACGCAGGCACCTCCTTTGCTACGCCAAATAATCTCAATACATTGAAATATGGTTCACCGCTCATGAATGTCAAAGGTGATCGTCTGACCCCACATGGTTTAAGTACGGTGGGATTTGATGATGAAGGAGTTGAAGCCCAGCAGTGGGACATCATTAAAGATGGAACTCTCGTCGGGTATCAACTCGATCGCAGAATCTCTGCTCGTGTTGGTCGGGATCGAAGTAACGGATGCGCCTTTGCCGACTCCCCTGCTCACGTACCTATCCAACGCATGCCCAATGTTTCCCTTCAAGCAGATCCCAAGGGTCCAGATATGGCAGGACTCATTGCCGATGTTGAAGACGGCATCTTGATTAAGGGTGATAACTCTTGGTCTATCGATATGCAGCGCTACAACTTTCAATTCACGGGTCAACAGTTCCACCGCATTAAGAATGGCAAGGTTGTCGGCCAACTTAAAGACGTTGCTTATCAAGCAACTACGACGGATTTCTGGGGCGCAATGCGCACAGTAGGTGGCCCTTCCACCTATGTACTCAGCGGTGCCTTCAACTGCGGCAAGGGACAACCTAGCCAAGTGGCAGCTGTTAGCCACGGATCACCTGCGGCGGTCTTTTCTCAAATCAATGTCCTCAATACAGTTGCGGAGGCCGGAGCATGATCTCCCCACAAGAATTAGTTGAGCGAATTAGCGCGGCGGCAGATTATCTCGATTGCATTGTTATCGTTCATGAAAAGACTCAAGCCAACTTGCGGTGGGCAAATAGCACTCTCACCACTAATGGCGTTATCGCCGAACGATCAGTGACTGTCATTGCTTTTGTAGAAGTTGAGGGCGGCATCGCTTCCGGTGGCGTTTCACGCACCGATGTTGCTGCACACGAAATTGAATCAGTCGTTAAGGAAGCTCGCATTGCCGCCCTTGGCGCTGGTGTTGCGGCAGATGCTTCAGAGTTGGCGAAGAATACTTCTGTCGGTTCATGGAGTCAGACGCACATTGCAACAGGACCAGATGTCTTTGCGAAAATTGCACCTGCTCTTGGCGATATGTTTACGCGTTCCAACGCTGATGCGATTGAACTCTTTGGGTATGCCGAGCACTCACATATTTCTACATGGGTGGGATCCAAAGGCGGATTGCGCCTTCGATGGGATCAGCCTGTAGGTCGACTTGAGATGACAGGAAAATCTCACGAGCGATCACGCTCTACATGGGAGGGCGTGCCAACACGCGACTTCTCCAATGTCTCCATTCCCGATGTAGATGCCATCATTCGCAAACGTTTGCAGTGGCAGGCAAAGAAGATCGAAATCCCTGCTGGACGTTACGACACCGTTGCGCCAGCAGGCTCGGTCAGTGACCTCTTGACCTACATGTTCTGGAGTTCAGCAGCGCGTGATGCTTACGAAGGTCAATCTGTTTTCTCTGGCAAAAATGGCGCTAAAACACGTATCGGTGAAAAACTTTCTAATCACCCTGCAAATATGTTTTCAGACGCTTCCTATAAAGGTCTTGAATCCATTCCATTTATTGCAGCCACCGCTAGTGGGCCCATGAGTTCAGTTTTCGATAATGGTCTTGCGCAAACGCGCACTAACTGGCTTACAGATGGTTCACTTACTGCGCTGGCTCAGACCCGCGCATCATCGCGTGATACGGGGCTTTCCTTTACTCCGATGGGCGATAACTTAATCATGGAAGTACCTGGCGCCTCCGGGTCGCTCGACGATCTCGTAGCAGGAGTGAAGGATGGTTTACTTCTGACCACACTTTGGTACATACGCCAAGTGGACCCAAGCACTTTATTGCTCACTGGTCTCACGCGTGATGGTGTCTATCGAGTGATCGATGGAGAAGTAATCGGCGCTGTCAATAACTTCCGCTGGAATGAATCACCGGTCGACTTACTCTCGCGTATGAAAAAGGTAGGAACCACACAGATAACTCAGCCGCGTGAATGGGCTGATGATATGGATCGCGTAGCAATGCCACCTGTTGTCTTTGAGAACTTCAATATGTCGACGGTCAGCAAAGCAAACTAACTACTAACGTAGGTGGCCCATTTCATTTGCGCTGCGCAACGCACGGAGTCCGTCACTAGGCCAAATCGTGATCGTCGAGATCGAACATGGCGAAACATCGATATGGAAAATACTTGAAGGTGCCCCGCCCGTTGCCAAACGTATGGCCTGCTTAATTACACCGTTATGGGCAACCACGGCAACGCGCTTGCCTGGGTAGGTGGCAACCAGTTTGTCGATTGCTTCATCTACTCGCCATCCCAGCGCATCGTATGATTCCCCGCCAGGTGGAGCATAAGCCGACGATGAAACCCAGGCCTGATACTCCTTGGGGTATTGCTCTTTTACTTCATCGATGGAAAAACCATCCCAAATACCAAAATCACATTCAAACCAAACCTCGTCGAAAACAATTGGAAGGTTAGTCAGCGCCGCAATCTCTTGGGCAGTCTGAGTCGTTCGCTGCAAGGGTGAAGCCAGCAGAATCTCTGGTTTAAGCGTTGCAATTTCTTGTGCAACAAGTTTTGCGTTGGCTAATCCATCAGCTATTAAAGCCGGATTATTGGCGCGGCTACCAGAAAATTTACGATCTGCTGTCAAAACTGTCTCGCCATGTCTAATGAAATAAATAGTTGTCGGCACTTCATCCATACGTAGACGCTCAGTAAGTAGATTGAGTTGTCGTGGAACAAAGCCCCCGAGTTCGTCCATAGCTTTATTTGCCAAACGATCTGCGTGTGCATTCTCCTCACGTGGAATCCATGAGTATGTAACCAACGCAGGAGAATGCGCCTCCCGGGCTTTCTGCGCTAACTCTCGCATTCCTGCATGCTTGATCTGCCAGCGCCCTGACATCTGTTCAACAACCAGTTTGCTATCCATCCGAACATCAACTTCTGCCTGGGGATCAAGTGCATTGATGGCCACTAAACCTGCAACTAGGCCACTGTATTCAGCCACATTATTTGTTGCGATGCCAAGAAAATCATAAAGTTCGGCAACGACTACATGACCTTCGTGAACAACTGCGCCGTAACCAGCAGGTCCAGGATTACCGCGAGATCCACCATCAGCGGTGAGAAGAAAATGACGAGCCACTAATGTGCTCCGCGCACCAAGATGCAGCGGCACTCTTCGCATCGAACAACTTCATCCGAAGGAGCCGCTTTAATTCTTCCAATTTCAACGCTGTTCACTGGCAAATGACATCCTTCGCATATGCCTCCACGTAAAGCAGCTGCGCCATTTCCACCATTGCTGCGAATCTTCTCGTAGAGATCCACGAGGGCGCCATCTATCGCCTGAACGGTTGCTAGACGTTCAGTGGTTGTTGTGGCAATGTCAGCGTTGATAATTGCAAGCGCGGCATCTTTACGGGCTTCTATCTCTGCAGCCTGTGCAACCAATGCGCTCTCTTCTCCTCGTAGTTCTTCGAGGCGATCTTTCACTGAGTCGATGCGCATCATGATTTCAAGTTCTATCTCTTCAAGCTCCGCGCGACGCCCAGCCAATGTCGCCACTTCATGTTGCAAGTGCTCGAGGTCCTTAGCGGCAGTTGAGCCATCATTCAGGCGCTTCTCATCGCGCGCTAGCCTGGCAACTACTTGCTCAACATCGCCTTCTGAGCGACTGAGTTCGCGTTTGATGTCACTAATCTGAGTTTGGGCTGCCACACAAAGGTCGCGTACAACTTGTAGGCGTTGCGTAGTTGCGAGCAATTCTGCGATTTCTGGAAGTGCTGCTGCCTTGTTCTTGAGAGTTGCTACATGAAAATCCATTACCTGCACATCAAGGATTTGAAGCTGATCGCTAGGGGTGGCTTTCATAATATTTCACACCCCTTCGTGTCGATGTTTGTGGGCGCTGAGGGTTTCGAACCCCCGACATCCTCGGTGTAAACGAGGCGCTCTACCACTGAGCTAAGCACCCTAGTAGTGAAACTAGGCTCGCGAATTCTAGTGGAAAGCGCGAGATAGAACGAATTGCACGCTTAAAGGGCAGCGAGCGCCGTCTTGTAATCACCAATATTGCGAGCGTCTCCGATGCCGTTCACGATCTGCCAGCGCAAAATGCCCTCTTTGTCGATGACGAAAGTTCCACGTACAGCGCATCCTCGTGTTTCGTCAAAAACATCAAATGCTTTGGCAACTGCACCATGTGGCCAGAAATCGGCAAGAACAGGGAATTTATATCCCTGCTGCTCAGAAAATACCTTTTGTGAAAACTTGGAGTCGCAAGAGATGGCAACAAGTTGAACGTCGTCATTTTGAAACGAATTTAGATCATCGCGTATTTCGCATAGCTCTCCGGTGCACGTGCCTGTGAAAGCGAAAGGGTAGAAGAGAACAACGAGGTTCTTTTCGCCCTTGAGCGACGCAGAAGAAAAGTTCACACCATGTTGGTCTGAGAGTTCAAAGTGAGGGGCTGGTGATCCAATTGTTAATGACATGGGGCGAAATCTATCTCTTAGCCGACTTTCTCGCCACTAATCGCGTTGCGGTCCAATCTGGAGCAACAGATAACGTCGATGTTTGACTCAAACCAGCTGTAGGAGCCGAATCTTGAATGTCGCTGGGATGTACATGGCCTGGGCGGCCAACTTTAGGAGTAAGTACCCAAATTGGGCCAGTATCGGAAAGGTAGGTGAGGGCATCAACTAATTCATCGACAAGATCACCGTCATCTTCTCTCCACCAAATAATCACGCCATCTACGACTTCTTGCACATCACCATCGAGGAGTTGATTGCCAGTCTCGGTGATAAATTCTTCACGTAATGTGCGATCGCAGTCATCGCGAAAACCAACCTCAAGAATTAGGTCTCCAGTTTTAAAGCCCATCCGTGTTGCCATCGACCCCGTTGGGGTTATCACAAACTCTGCTCCTTCTCTCGGAAACCTATCTATCCAGATGTCTAAGTCCACCCAAATCTGGGCCCTTATGCAAGCCTTTTTGATGGCAATTTTGGGGGCCTAGGCGTAAGGAAAGCATCTGAATGTGACGGAACAGGGCTGAACGCGAGAGGATAGGTCAATGAGCGAAACGTTTAAAACGCCCGATCAAATCATTGACCAACTCGTGGACACCGATCCACAGGAGAGTTCGGAGTGGCACGAATCCTTTGATGCCGTTCTTAAGAATGCTGGTCCGGTACGTGCCCGCTACCTAATGTTGAGTCTGCTCAAGCGAGCACGCGAGCGCAATGTTGATCTGCCTTATCTTCGCACTACCGATTACATCAACTCGATCCCGCCAGAACAAGAACCGGAATTTCCTGGCGATGAAGCGATTGAACGTCGTATCCGCGCTTACATGCGATGGAATGCTGCGATGTTGGTACATCGTGCACAACGTCCTGGCGTTGGTGTTGGTGGACATATTTCCTCATACGCGTCTTCGGCCTCACTCTATGAAGTAGGTTTCAACCACTTCTTCCGCGGTCAAGATCACCCAGGCGGCGGAGATCAGATTTATTTCCAAGGACATGCAAGCCCAGGAATGTACGCACGTGCATTTATGGAAGGCCGTCTAAACGAGCATCAACTCGATGGTTTCCGTCAAGAAATTTCCCATGAAGGTGGCGGGCTCTCGTCGTATCCCCACCCACGTCTTATGCCAGAGTTTTGGCAGTTCCCTACAGTTTCCATGGGGCTTGGTCCACTTAATGCAATTTATCAAGCTCGGTTCAATCGCTACCTTCACAATCGCAGTATTAAAGATACGAGCGACCAACGTGTCTGGGCATTTCTTGGCGATGGCGAAATGGATGAGCCAGAGAGTGTCGGTGCAATTAGTCTGGCCGCGCGCGAAGGTTTAGATAACCTCACATTTGTTGTTAACTGCAACTTGCAGCGCCTTGATGGTCCTGTTCGCGGAAATGGAAAAATCATTCAAGAATTAGAATCCATTTTCGGTGGCGCAGGTTGGAACGTTCTCAAAGTGGTGTGGGGTCGCGAATGGGATCCGCTGCTGGCGCAAGATCGTGAAGGCGCTCTCGTTAACTTGATGAACCAAACTCCCGATGGTGATTACCAAACATTTAAAGCCGAAAATGGCGCGTACGTACGAGATAACTTCTTTGGTCGCGATCCACGTACAGCGGCGATGGTTTCCAATTGGAGCGATGATCAGATTTGGGGCCTGAAGCGCGGTGGCCATGACTATCGCAAGCTCTACGCCGCATATAGCGCAGCTACCAAACATACGGGCCGCCCAACAGTGATCCTTGCTAAAACCATTAAGGGCTGGACACTTGGATCAACATTCGAAGGCCGTAACTCAACACATCAAATGAAGAAGATGACTCTCGAAGATATCGTTACCTTCCGCGATCGTTTGGGAATTCCAATCGCCGATGACAAACTCGATGCGAAATTGCCTCCTTATTTCCGTCCAGCAGATGATTCAGAGGAAGCCAAATACCTCATGGAGCGTCGTCTGGCACTTGGCGGATCCATCCCTCGCAGGCGCGCAATATCCAAGCCTTTGCCCGCTCCCGATGAGTCGGTTTATGAATCCGTAAAACGCGGATCTGGAAAACAAGAGATTGCTACGACGATGGCATTCGTTCGAATGTTGAAGGATTTGATCAAAGATCCAGCCATCGGTTCACGCTTTGTCCCAATCATTCCTGATGAGGCCCGCACATTCGGTATGGATTCACTCTTTCCAAGCCTGAAGATCTATTCGTCTAAGGGTCAGACCTACACTTCCGTGGATCGCGAACTCATGCTTTCCTATAAAGAATCTACTTCTGGCGTCATCTTGCATGAAGGTATCAATGAGGCAGGATCTGTTGCCTCATTTACTGCCGTAGGAACTTCATATTCCACGCATGATGAACCAATGATTCCTATTTACATCTTCTACTCCATGTTTGGCTTCCAGCGAACAGGTGATGCATTCTGGGCAGCCAGTGATCAGCTCACTCGTGGATTTGTTCTGGGTGCAACAGCTGGACGTACGACTCTCAATGGTGAAGGCCTCCAACACGAAGATGGTCATTCGCATTTGCTGGCTTCCACAAACCCAGCAGTAGTTGCGTACGATCCTGCATTCGGGTTTGAGCTTGGTCATATTGTAAAAGACGGATTGCGCCGCATGTACGGTGAAAACAGCGAGAACATTTATTACTACCTCACCGTTTATAACGAGCCTTACGCCCAACCTGCCGAACCAGAAAACCTTGATGTTGAAGGTTTGTTACGCGGTATCTACTGTTATTCACCTGCGCGAGGTCGTGCAAAGAAGCCAGCGCAAATCTTGGCCTCTGGTGTTGGAGTTAACTGGGCTCTGAAAGCGCAGCGTTTGCTTGAGGAAGATTGGGGCGTTTCCGCTTCCGTCTGGTCGGTTACCTCGTGGAATGAATTGCGCCGCGATGGACTACGCGTTAACCGTCATAATCTTTTGCATCCTGATGACCAATACCAGGCATACATCACCCAAAAACTCGCTGGCGCTAAAGGTCCCGTCGTGGCAGTCAGCGACTTCATGCGTGCAGTACAAGATCAAGTTGCGCCATGGGTGCAACAGCCATTCTTATCATTGGGTACAGATGGCTTTGGTCTGTCAGATACTCGTGGAGCACTACGTCGTCACTTCAAAGTCGATGCAGAATCCATTGCCATTGCAGTTCTTACACAACTGGCAAAGAGTGGGGATGTAAAACAAAGCGTCGTGCAGGCTGCAATTGATCGCTACCAAATTTTCGACATTTCAGCTGCCGATCCAGGCAACACTGAGGGCTCGGGTTGATCGGTCGGATTCCAATCACAGATGTCTCCCCCAGCGTTTACTTTGGGGGAGAATTTGTTCCTGTCAAAGCTATCCCTAACGAAGAAATAACTATCTCTGCCACGGTAATACGTGACGGTCACGATCCATTTGGTGCCGAAGCACTTTTGCGCGATCACTCCGGCAAAGAGATTCAGCGCGTAAAGATGAAAGAAGTTTGGCCAGGTACGGATCGATTTGAGGGAGTACTTACTCCTGCCACTGCAGGTGATTTCACATTCTCTATTGAGGCTTTTGACCTAACATCAGAGCGTAAGCTCCTGACTGAATCTGATCGATTCCCATTACGCGCTGATC
>CAIYBL010000012.1 GCA_903924485.1 uncultured Actinomycetes bacterium | reverse complement strand
CGCATTTTTCAAGGCTAACGGTGGAAAACTTATGACTACTGGTAAGCAAGCACAAATGTACGCAGATCATTACTTAGGGTTCCACTTATCTCGAATGGCAACCTATGCCGATGCATCAACTGCTAGCCGAACCGCAACAGGAGCTGCTGCTTCAAATCCAAATGATCCAGCGCTACAAAAGGCTGCTGCATCTGCGCTAGCTACTCTCGACACTGTATTTAAGGGAACAACGCTTCGCGGAACACTCTTGACTGCATATGCATTCTGGGAGTTAGGCCAAATTGCACGAATCTCAGCAGGAGTTGCCTTAGTTGGCGGCCTGCTCATGCTCATACTTTCCATGGCCGGGTGGGTTCATCTTCGTCGCACTCCAGAACACGCGACGATCTAGCCCTCTACTCTCCGTGAGGGTGAAGAAAAACTCCCCCCGAGCAATCGGGGGGAGTTTTCTTTGCCGCAAATCCTTACCTTGGCAAATTACCGTTCAACAGTTCCGGCAATAAATTCTTCAGTGCGTACATGAGCTTGCTCATCCGTGTACTGCACTGGGGGGTTTTCATAAAGTAACTTGCAGGAGAAAGTAATGGCCCGCCAATCCCTCGATCAAGTCCGATCTTTGCGCAACGCAGCGCATCGATAATTACGCCTGCAGAGTTAGGTGAGTCCCACACTTCTAGCTTGTATTCCAAATTCAATGGTACGTCACCGAATGCACGACCTTCGAGGCGAACATACGCCCACTTGCGATCATCTAGCCACGGAATGTAATCCGATGGCCCGATATGAACATTGCGTTCACCTAGGTCATGCTCTAATTGCGACGTCACCGAATTTGTTTTAGAAATCTTTTTAGATTCCAAACGATCGCGCTCTAGCATGTTCTTAAAGTCCATGTTTCCACCAACATTGAGCTGATAGGTACGATCTAAGTGGACTCCACGGTCTTGGAATAGTTTTGCCATAATGCGGTGCGTAATCGTGGCTCCCACCTGGCTTTTGATGTCATCTCCAATTATTGGCAATCCGGCCTTTGTGAATTTGTCGGCCCATACAGGATCAGATGCGATGAAGACAGGAAGAGCGTTAACAAAGGCGCAACCTGCATCGATAGCGCACTGAGCGTAGTATTTAGCGGCAACTTCTGATCCAACGGGTAGGTAGCAAATCAAAATATCTACCGCTTCATCTTTCAAAACTTGCACTACATCAACTTCTGGTGCATCTGATTCTGTAATCGTTTCGCGATAATACTTTCCGAGTCCATCGTTAGTAACTCCCCGCAGAACGGTAACTCCCGTTTTCGCGACATCGGCAAATTTGATCGTATTGTTTTCACTCGCCCAAATGGCATCTGCTAAATCCAAACCAACTTTTTTGGCATCTACATCGAAGGCGGCGACAAATTTCACGTTGCTAATGTGGTAAGGACCGACGACAGCGTGCATGAGACCGGGAATCTCTTGGTCATCGGGGGCATCTTTGTAATACACCACGCCCTGGACCAGTGAGTTGGCACAGTTGCCGACTCCGATGATGGCAACGCGAATGTCGCCCTTACCTGTTTGGATATTCACTTTATTTCCTCTCGGTCTTAATCATGTCTTCAAGCCAAGCGATTTCTCGATCAGCCGATTCCAGGCTATGGCGGCGCCACTCCTCTAAGTACTTGTCTATTCCTATTGGTGATTTCTCTAGCTCTGATCGAAGAATTTCTGCACGATCTTTGAGGCGGCGATGACGACCTTCAAGAATGCGAACTCTGTTTGTCGGCGAGGTAGGACTAAAGAAGGCGAATCGAATTTCAAATCCCTCGTCCTCCCACGTATCTGGACTTACCGTTTCAGTTAGAAGGGAAAATTTGTTCCGTCCGGCCTCGGAAAGGCGATAGACGATGCGCGAGCGCCGAGTAAGTCCAGGGTCTTTGGAGACGGATTCTTCGATCAGTCCGGCTTCGAGCATCCGCCGAAGTTGGGGGTAGAGGACAGAAAAGGAGAGAGCTCTTAGGGGCCCGTAAATCGCCAGCAAACGCTTGCGCAGTTCATAACCGTGGAGATCACTCTGAGCCAGCAAACCAAGTAGGGCAAACTCCAGGGATTCACTGCGTGACCGCATTGCCATACCTCCCGATTCACCTGATATATCGAATCGATATATCGAACCGTAATTAAAGCCGATACATGGGCGTGAAGCAACTTGAGAGCCCTGCGGGGGCGCTCCTCGGCGTGGCGTACCAATGGGTAAGGCAGGCTCAAAAGGAACCCGCTTTACGGTTATAGCGCTTCCCCAAGATTGTTCATCCCTGCGCACCACCCGCGGTGCTGAGGGTTTCTTCGAGGAAGGAATTCATAGATGTCTCTACTTTCGTGGAAGCTCCATGGCACCGGCAAGACGATCGGTGCAGGAGAAGTTGTTTCAACGGATGAACGCTTGAGTTGGCCTCGCACAATCGGTGTTGGTGTTCAACATATCGCCGCGATGTTTGGCGCAACATTCCTTGTCCCGATCATCACGGGCTTGCCTCCAACCACAACTCTCTTCTTTTCTGGTGTTGGCACGTTGATCTTCCTAGCTCTCACAAAAAATCGCGTTCCTAGTTACCTGGGTTCATCCTTCGCGTTCTTGGCACCAATCGCTGCTGCAAAAGCTGGCGGAGGAATGTCTAACGCGCTTGGCGGCGTCGTTGCCACTGGTGTTATTTTGGCGGTGATCGGACTTATCGTTCGAGCAGCAGGAATTGGTTGGATCAATTGGCTTCTACCTCCTCTCGTTACCGGCACAATCGTTATGGTCATTGGACTTAACCTTGCAGGTGCGGCCAAAAATAACTTTGTTAAGGGCCCTCTAGTCGGCATCATTACCTTGGCATCCATTGGCTTGATCGCGGCATATTCACGCGGCTTCCTTGGACGCATCAGTATTTTCCTTGGGCTCGTGGTCGGATATGCAGTAGCTCTTATACGTGGGGATGTAGACACAAGCGGAATCAAAGCCGCCGCGATGTTTGCTGCTCCACACTTCACCAGCCCTACATTTAACGGCAAGGCAATCGCTCTCTTCTTGCCAGTGGTTTTGGTGCTGATCGCCGAAAACGTTGGGCACGTTAAGGCAGTCTCTGCCATGACGGGCAAGAATCTCGACGATCAAATGGGCATGGCTCTTTTTGCCGACGGTGTTGCCACAACTTTGGCTGGCGCAGGCGGCGGTTCAGGAACTACTACTTATGCTGAAAACATCGGCGTTATGGCCGCAACTCGCGTTTATTCCACAGCCGCTTACTGGGTCGCAGGAATCGGTGCGATTGGCCTTTCACTCTCCCCTAAATTCGGCGCAGTCTTAAGTGCAACTCCCGTTGGCGCACTTGGTGGGGTCGGAGTCGCTCTCTTTGGAATGATCGGTGTTCTCGGTGCTCGAATTTGGATTGAAGGCAAAGTGAACTTTGCAGATTCCACCAACCTAATAATTGCTGCTTCAGCACTGATTATCGGCATCGCCGATATGTCATGGACCAGTGGCGACTACACATTCGGTGGCATCATCAACGCAACGCTCGTTGCAGTGATTGGTTATCAAGTACTTCACTCCATTGCAAAGAATCGTGGCAACGCAAGCTAATGCAATAAAACAAAGTCTGAGAAAAGCGCACGGATAGGTACGGTGCAAACCACCCATCCGTGCGCTTTCTCAGTTAATATGCCTAAGTGATCGTTCCAACGCGAATCTGGGAATACGTAGTTTCTTCATTAATCATTGTTCTTGCACCAGGTCCAAGCGTTCTCTTTGTCATCGCTCGAGCAATTTCATGGGGACGAAAAACCGCATTATTGACCGTACTTGGAAATGCTATTGGCACCTTGATCTTGTCCGTTCTTGTTGCAATAGGACTGGGTCCAATACTTGCCCGTTCTGATATCGCCTACGCCAGCATTCAATGGGGAGGCGGCGCCTATCTCATCTATCTCGGCATTGATTCCATACGCCATCGACATGAGCACGCGGCGAGCATGACTTCGACACATGAAGTAGCACCATCTGTGTTAACCACCGTTCGTCAAGGGCTCTGGGTCGCACTGCTCAATCCGAAAATTCTCGTGTACAACGCAGCAGTTCTTCCTCAATTCATAGACAGGGATCGAGGTTCTGTCACCGGTCAACTGCTACTCCTTGGAATTATTTTTGCGGTCATGTGTTTGGTGTGCGATGGTAGCTGGGGGCTTGTCGCCGGAACCGCGCGACAATGGTTGGCCACCGATGCGCGTCGATTAGTACGACTTCGAACCACCGGAGGATGCGTAATGGTTACTTTGGGCACGCTCGTTATCGGTGCTGCAGTTGCACATCTAATACGCTAGGAAAGGTGATACTAATTCAATGAAGAAACCAGCCAAACCTGCGCGCGAGAATATTTCACCCTCAGACCTGACTTTTGGTCTATCTACCTGCAAGCGATGTCTGTGGATTAAGTACTGGCACAAAGTGATCATGCCGCTGGCTATGCCCCTTGTCGGTCCTCTCTCCTCATTCCAAGAAAACATATTCCGTGGAGTTTCTACTTTAGATATCGATCCATCATTGCGTCCTGGACGAGTGACTAAGTTGGGCGAGTTTGTGAAAAGTAAGCCGTTCATAATCAATGGGGAAACAACCCGTTGGTCGGTAGTGGGCAAGTATGACTTAGTGGCGGAAAATGAAGATGGAACGTATGCACTCATTGATTGCAAAGTTTCCGACAATGCTCGCGACTCTGGTGACTTCTACTCCCCTCAGCTTCACGCCTACACATACGCCATGGAAAGACCGGCTACAGGAACTCCCATGGCGATTGCGAGTATGGGCTTGCTGGTCTGGAAACCCAACAGAGTCATAGGAACGAATGCAGAATCTTTTGGCTTTGGGGTTGCACAAAGTTATATTCCCGTGCAGCGTAATGAACAAGCCTTCATCTCGGTGATAGCAGATTTTATTTCGGTTCTGGAAGGTCCCTGTCCTGATGCAGGACCAACATGCCCAACATGCAATTACCTTACCTTGCGACTGGAACTTGAAGATTAATCTTCGTCGTTAGGTTCCACTTTTTTCTTCGTAGCATAAATATCTACGTACTCTTGGCCCGACATTTCCTGTAGCGTCCGCATTAAAGTATCGGTCGCATCACGCAGGACCTGCATATCCGTTGAATCACCCGTGAAATAGATGGGCTCTCCAAATATCAATTTCACGCGCATGATCTTTGGAATGACTTTGCCGGTTGGCTGAATCTTGTCTGTATCAAACATTGCTACCGGAATAATTGGCGCACCTGATTCGATGGCCAGACGTGCAACACCAGTGCGGCCTTTATACAAGCGACCATCTGGGGAACGAGTGCCCTCTGGGTAGATGCCCAAGCAATTGCCTTCAGCTAAAACTTTTAGGCCAGTGATCAAAGCCGCTTCGCTTCTACGTCCGCCTGAGCGATCCACGGGAACTTGCCCGAGGGCGATAAAGGTAAGTTTCTTCAACAACCCCTTTGGTCCCGGTGAGGTGAAGTACTCGCTCTTTGCCAAAAAGGTAACTTTTCGAGGAACAACCAAGGGCATAAAGATCGAGTCGCTAAATGACAAGTGGTTCGAGGCGATAATTACGGGTCCATTGATGGGGACATTTCGTAGTCCCGTCACCTTGGGACGGAAAAGCAACATAAGAAATGGAGTGAGAAAGGCTCGGAGCAACCCGTAGGGAAGATTTACCATGAGCCACCTCCTGTCCAGACGCCTATCGTTGATCGTTAGTGTCCCAATTTAGTGCCATTTCCTGAGATATGACACTATGGGAAAGTGACGCAGATCCCAAACTCCCGCAGGCAAGAACTTCCCGGGGGAAATATTGGCGTGCTGGTCCTCCAGCCTCCCAACTCGGAGTTTTCGCAACACCTCAACGCTCGGGCAGGGCATTACGTGGTGACGATCGTGATGCCTGAGGGAACACCCATTAAGGGTCTTCGAAAAGAATTTGAAATTCTTAAGGCGCAATCTGAACGAATATTCATCGCCGGTTTTGGTTTGGGCGCTCTATCTGCACTTTCTCTTGCTGAAGAATTTGGCGAGGAGATCGACGGTCTTGTGATCATAGATCCGATCACTTCCTCTGAAGATCGTTCGGTACGTAAAGAGTATAAATCTGTAATCGAAAACTTAGATCTCGTAGAGCATCCCCTGCTTTTGATGTATTCACTCGGAGAGACAGGTGAACAATTTAGTCAGGCGCAAGAGATCGCTGAGAATATTTCATCTGCATACATCCGTGAAGTGGTTCTCGATCAAGTAAACGAAGTTGAAGGCGTCGACGAAACTATCTCCTTTATCAGCGAAGTGGTCCATGGATTTTGGCCAACTGCTGCTGATGATGACACCGAACTTATCGATGCAGAATTCGAGTCCATCATTGCAGGACTCTCCCTCGATCAGTCTTCGCCTTCAAATTTTCTCGATGATTTGGATGCCCCTGACCCTGATGAACATTTCGTTAAACCCGACCCACTATTGCAACCGATTCGTACTCGAGCCAAGCGCAACGCCATCTACGCCATGATTGCTGGTCCGCTTTACGCAGTCGTTGCCGCAGCCACGGGATTTGATCCCTTAGGTGTGGAACCATGGCCTGGAGTTACCGCTTTCTTCGGCGGGCTAGCCGCGTTTCTTTACACACTGCGAGATGACTACACAGATGAAGACGGCGCAGTGCTTTAACGCGCTAAATCCGCTACACCGACAAGACCCGCTTCATTACCTAACTCAGCGGCAACAATACGTGGCGATGGATGTTTTCCCACAAAAGGAAGATAACGCTCAAGTGCCTCACGAGTAGGTTCGAGCAATATTTCACCCGCATCAATAACTCCCCCACCAATAATGACGCAAGCCGGATCCAACAAAACGGCCAGCGAAGCAATGCCCGCGCCTAGCCATTGCGCTGTTGTATTAAATGAAGCCAGCGCCACGGCGTCGCCATTTCTAGCAGCTTCAGTTATATGTTTGCCCGTCATTCCAGCAACGCTTCCATCCCCCAGCGCAAGTAGATTGCGGGCTATCTCGGGTGATGCGCTGACGGCTTCTCGCGCATGGCGCAAGAGTGCATTTCCAGAGGCGTATTGTTCGAAACAGCCACGCTGCCCACACCCACATAAATGTCCTTCTGGTAGAACTCTCATATGTCCAAACTCTGCGGCAATGCCGTAGGCGCCTCGATGGAGCTGGCCATTGATAATGATTCCACCACCAATTCCGGTACCGATTGTTAGCAAAATAATGTCGGACTCTCCGCGTCCGGCACCAAATTTGGCCTCGCCCCATGCAGCGGCATTCGCATCGTTTTCAATGACAACGGGGATGCCAATAAGTGCACTAATTTCCTTATTTAAATCAACACCATTCCAGTCGGCAATATTGGGTGTTGCCAGCATCGTCTTGCGATCGGATGAAACGAAACCAGCGGCAGATATGCCCACGCAATCAACGTCAAAATCACTCATCAGTTCGAGTGTGACATCGGCAATTGCTTGGGTAAGTGCTTTGCCACCTTGTCGAGGAGTATCACGACGTGCATGGGCTAAAACTTTTCCCTGGTTATCTACAACTCCACCAAGAACTTTGGTACCGCCGACGTCAACACCGATCGAATATCCCATTTACTTTTCCGCAAAAGCCTTGAGCTGCGAAAGTGCCTGATCAATCGTCGTCTTCTCGGCCTTAGTACGCATCATGGCAGGCAATGGCATGGACAAACTCACCGTTAATTCGTAGGTGACTTTCGTCGTATCAGAGCCTTCTGCTTCGACGATGTAGGCGCCGTCCATACCCGTGAGCAGATCAGCATCAGAAAGAGAGAAACTGAGTTTGCCCGGAGCCTGGCTCCAGTCGTAATCCAAACTCACGCGATCGCGCATCATTCCGGCATCGATCGATAACTTTGCTGAGGTGGCCCGACCCTGGTCGTCCGTGCTCAAGATTTCGACGGACTTGATGGAGGTGGACCATGTTGGGTATTTCGCGATATCAAAAAGGATCGCCGTTACCGCCTCGAATGGAGCCTCGATGGATATTGAACCTGCAGAATTATCGGTCATGGCGCACAGATTACCCCTCCCATTAGCGCCTTTGTCACGCTAGCGTTAGAACCATGAACCAAATCACAATCCCTGCCCTGGTACCTGCCGCCACTGCTGGCAACCTCACAAATCTGGTCGCAGAAAGGGCATGGTTTGAACCAGAAAGAATCATGCTCTCTCGGCCGCTGGGCGAGGGATGGCAAACTGTGACCGCACGTGAATTTGAAGCCGAGGTACGCGCAACAGCAAAGGGTCTTATTGCAGCTGGAGTCAACATCGGCGATCGGGTCGCAATCATGGCTCGCACTCGATATGAATGGACCATCCTGGATTTTGCGATTTGGTTTGCTGGCGGATGTGTCGTTCCGATTTTTGAAACATCATCAGCCGAGCAGGTGGAATGGATCTTGAATGATTCAGGATCTGTAGGGATAGTTGTTGAGACACCGATCTTGAAAGAATTAGTGACACCGATTCTTCCAAGCCATACTCGCCACGTATGGACCGTGACCGATGATGTCTTATATGTCCTGGCCGAAGCGGGTGCTGCAATAAGCGATGATGAAATTGATAAGCGACGCAACAGCCTAGTTCCTGACACCTTGGCAACAATCATTTACACATCTGGTACAACAGGAAAACCTAAAGGGGTTCAACTCACTCACGGAAACTTTCTTTCAGAGTGCGGAAATGTTGTTCAAGGTGCCAGTGATCTCTTTCTTAAGCCCGGTGGTTCGACGCTTCTCTTCTTGCCAGTTGCGCATGTCTTTGGACGCATGGTGGAAATTGGCGCAGTAAGCGCCGGATTACACATGGCTCACTGTGGCGATCCCGCGGGACGACTCCCGATGGACTTGGCCTCCTTCAAACCGACTTTCGTATTAGCTGTGCCAAGAATTTTCGAGAAGATTTACAACGGGGCTGAATCCAGAGCCGAAGCTGCAGGCAAGGGAAATATATTTCGTAAAGCTGCTGCAGTTGCTATTGCTTACAGTGAATCCGTCGATCATGGTAAAACTCCTCCATTGCTGCGCATTCAACATAAGCTTTTCGACAAGTTGGTGTACTCCAAGATTCGCCACGGAATGGGCGGCAATGTGGAAGCGGCTATCTCCGGAGGCGCGCCACTTGGTGCCAGGCTAGGACATTTCTATCGAGGTGCCGGGATAAGAATTCTTGAAGGCTACGGCCTGACGGAAACAACTGCTGGCGCAACGCTGAATCTTTCTGATCACCATCGGGTGGGATCAGTAGGTCGTCCGATTCCTGGAACTTCAGTTCGCATCAATGATGATGGCGAAGTTCTTATTAAGGGACCGATCGTGATGCGAGGGTACTGGCAAAATGAAGCCGCCAATAAGGAGAGCTTTACTTCAGATAATTGGTTCCAGACCGGAGACCTAGGACGAATTGATGACGAAGGTTTTCTCTACATCGTCGGTCGCAAAAAGGAATTAATCGTGACCTCAGGTGGAAAGAATGTTGCTCCAGCGGTTCTAGAGGATCGACTTCGCGCCCATCCTTTAGTGAGCCAGTGCGTCGTCGTGGGAGATAACAAACCATTTATTGCCGCGCTTGTAACTCTGGACGCAGATGCCCTTAAAGGATGGGTCAATGTCAATAAAAAGACTGGGACCTCCTTAGCTGAACTCACAAAGGATCCAGATCTCATCGCCGTCATTCAAACTGGAGTCGATGAAGCAAACAAGGCAGTCAGCAAAGCGGAGTCAATTAGGAAGTTCACGATTCTTCCTACCGACTTCACAATCGCAGGTGGGCATCTCACTGCAAAACTTTCAGTCAAAAGGCATGTGGTAGCAAAAGAGTTTGCCGCCGAGATCGAAGCGCTCTACTCCTAGAGCACGCCATGGCGAGCATTGAAAGAATCAAGCTTGCCCAAGAGATTCACGATGGAATCGCACAGGACTTAATCGGCATCGGTTACGCCCTTGACTTGATGTTGGGTACGCCTGAAGTCGCTGCTGATACCCGATCGCAGATTCGCACCTTGAGATTTAGTGTTTCTGAGCTTATAGACAAGGTACGCCGAGAGATGTACCAACTTCGACAACCCCTAGGATCCACTTTGGCTCAGGAACTTGTCGCACTCACTGAATCATTCATGGGCGAGTTTCACATTGAGCACACGATTGAAACTCAATCACTGAACATCGAACACGATTTCGAGTATGAAATTCTGCGAATCGTTGGCGAACTTCTGCAGAATGTATCTCGGCACTCTGGGGCAACGAGCGTCGCACTCACTCTTTCGCAATCTGCTGAGTCTGTGGTTTTGCGCGTCTCTGACAACGGGATCGGAATTGAATCCACCGAAATATTTGCACTCGGACTGGCAGGGGTACGCGAGCGTGCTCATAATATGAGTGCACAATTTGAGATTACTGCCACCAATACGGGCACCGAAGCGCTTCTTATAATTCCCGTTACCTCGCCCCATGGCCTTGATGATTAATGCAGATATCACCGTTCTGCTTATTGACGATCATCAAGTAGTTCGTCAAGGACTCAAGAGCGCACTCTCGCAATCTGGCTATCTAGTAATTGGCGAAGCTGCATCAAAAGCCGAGGCTTTGGCACAAATTGCTCACAAGAAACCCGATGTCATTGTTGTGGATTTAAGTTTGCCTGATGGAAGTGGGCTAGAAGTGGTGACTTGGGCTCGAAGCATTTCTCAGACAATAGGAATTGTTGTCCTGACCTTGCATGATGACGATGATCATCTTCTGGCCTGCCTACAAGCAGGGGCTAGCGCATTCATCGTTAAAAGTGCACCGCTCCACGAGGTGATCGCGGCAGTTTCTCACGCCTTTGCAGCACCGCTAAGTTTTTCTGCCACGGGATTGGGCGCCGCAATCGCGCGAAAAAAAGATGGCTTCAAATTAACCGCGAGAGAGATGCAGGTGCTCTCGTATCTATCCTCTGGAAAAACTTCACAGAAGATTGCTCAGGAGTTATTTGTCAGTGAAGCTACGGTGAAAACGCACCTTGCCTCTGTTTATCGAA
Source organism: uncultured Actinomycetes bacterium (assembly GCA_903924485.1). GTDB lineage: Bacteria > Actinomycetota > Actinomycetes > Nanopelagicales > Nanopelagicaceae > QYPT01. The sequence goes on along the minus strand of CAIYBL010000012.1, from coordinate 1,381 downwards.
AACTTGCGGTAACTAATCGCACACAAGCACTTGGTGTCGCTCTCAAGCATGGGTTAATCAATTAGAGCGAAAGCGTCTTTCTAAATTCCTTTGCCCAAAGATCCCACGACCATGACTGAACGATCCATTTTCTTCCTGCCTCCCCCATCGCTCGCGATCGATCAGGATCCGATAGCAAAGCTATACAGGCTCTTGCGATGGCACCAACATTTGTCCCATCCACAACGAGCCCTGTCTTGCCCTCAAGAACGGCGTCGGGGGCTCCCCCTGAATTGCCTGCAATTACAGGCAAGCCACATGCGCTGGCTTCAAGATAAACAATTCCTAAGCCTTCAACCTCAAGCCCACGAAAGCGCGAACGTGAAGGCATTGCAAAAATATCTCCAATGCGAAAATAGCGTGGCAATTCCTTATAAGCGATGCGACCGATGAAACTCACGCAAGCGGATACTCCGCACTCTCGTGCAAAAGATTCTAGTTTTTCTCGATAAGGGCCTTGGCCTACTAAAACAAGATGCGCATTGGGAATAGATTTAACAATCTCAGGCATTGCTTGGATAAGTCGATCTTGGCCTTTGCGATGGACAAGTCTTCCCACGGAGATAATGACTCGCTTGGCATCTAAACCCAGTTCGGTACGCAGTTGTGAGCCATCGGCTTCAGGAGAGAAATGATCGATATCAATTCCTGGCGCGATGCGGACCATAGACTTTTGAGCTTTCGTTGGTAATGATCGCGAGATAGCTGTACGTGTAAAATCACCGAGATAAGTCATGACATCAAGCGATTTTCCGATGCGTCGCATTGCTAAAGAGAATGGGAAGACCTTTGCCCACCACACCTCGTGACCGTGCGTAAGGGCAACAATCTTTTGAACACCTGCTCGGCGCAAAGTAGGCGCTAACATCCCGAGTGGAGCAGCAGCTCCAAAACATGCCACCTGCGTTTTTAGTTCGCGTGAGAGCGCTCCGACGGCGCGAGCCACTCTTGGAGTGGGAAGCAAAATCTTCTGGCGATCACGTACAACTTTCACACCAAAATCGGCTAGCCACTGTGCATCGTATGCATCCGTATCTGGCTGCGAGGAGGTGTAGACAACCACGCTGCCCTTAGGCAACCGTTCGATCAGTCCGATTATAAAAGTTTCAATTCCACCAGCGCGCGGACCAAAATCATTTGTAACAAAAAGTACCGATGTCATTTCAGAAACGACGAGCTGCTACGAAACGTTCCCAACCAAAATGAGAACCAAAAGATTCAACTTTAACTCGGGACCCCGAGTGTGGGGCGTCGACCATTTTTCCGCCACCAAAATAGATTCCTACGTGACCGATGGGACTTCCGAAAAATACTAAGTCTCCGGGCTTAAGTGCGTTAAGTG
>CAIYBL010000011.1 GCA_903924485.1 uncultured Actinomycetes bacterium | reverse complement strand
TAACCAGTGAGATCATCAGCAGATGCCCACGCGGTTCCATATATTCGCTGAAGCATTGGGTTCTTCTCAGATCCACGCCAATATGCACCAGCGCTTCGCATTAACTTAAACGCAGGGATCAATTTCGTGGAAGGCAAGTGCGGCCCTCTGCATAGGTCACTCCACACGGGTTGCCCGTCGCGACCGAGGTTGTCATAAATAGTCAGTTCGGCTCCGCCAACTTCAACACTGGATTCATCACCTTGATCGGACTTAAGCCCTACGAGTTCGCACTTGTATGGCTCATTGGCCAACTCGGTAAGTGCATCGGCCTCGGTGATGACGCGACGACGAAAGCGCTGTCCATCTTTAATAATCTTCTTCATCGCACTCTCGAGGACGCTTAAATCATCAGGCGTGAACGGCCTCTCGGGATCAAAGTCATAATAAAAACCATCAGTGATTGGAGGCCCAATTCCTAGCCGCGTTTGCGGAAATACTTGCTGAACCGCTTGTGCTAAAACGTGGGCAGTTGAGTGACGCAATACTTTCAAGCCTTCAGGAGATGACATTGTGATCGCTTCTACAACGTCACCCTCGGCGAGTTCAGTCCACAAGTCAGAAATAACACCATTGATACGGGCGACAACAACATCCTTTTGCTCAGCGAAGAGATGCGTCGGGCGCTGGTCAGCTTCAACCGACAAGGTAGATCCGTCAACGGTAATTGCGATCAAAGACATGGCGGTCAGTCTACTAAATCTTGCGAGGTCCGCGCCCGTACCTTCTGCAACAAGTCCTCGTTGATCTCCAGTTTTCGATCATCGAGAAACTCAACAGGTTGAAGGTTTTTAAGGCTAGATAAAAGGAAAATCGCTTCGACATCCACTAAATCAGTGCCCAGGAGATCCTCTTCATATACATCAAGCCATTGGATCGCCACGGCTCTTATGACTCCTGGCAACGCACCACTACTTAAGGTGGGCGTAACCCATCGGTCATCTATTTTCATAATCACATTAGCAATGGTGCTTTCACAGACATATCCACCGCTGTTGAGGCGAATGCCATCGTCAAATCCCATTGATCGCACCGCTTCGAGCAGTCGCAGGTTTTCAACATAGGGCAGAACTTTGTGCCCTATGAATTGCGATTTCTCATTGATCACAGCATCCAAAAGCGTTACTCGAGCCGGAACCGACCACGGAGTAAATCCTTCATGGATGGCAGAGATTTCTCCATTCAACGGGAAGGTGACCCGCAGCCGCCCCGTTCCACTAACGGGAGAGCTTTCGATTGCCTCGCGAATGATTTGCTCAACATCTTCACGCGAAGTCATCGTAATTGCCAATGTTCGAGCGCTTTGCTCTGCCCTGCTTAGATGGCGATCAAGAAATTGCGGAACTCCATCTATTGTTTTAATAGTCTCAAATATGCCATCGCCCTCTGGAAAAACCTTCATGCAATAACCCCGCCCGCTATAGATATTAGACGCGCAGCTTTCAACACCGTTTCATCCCACTCTTTTGCTGCATCACTCCCCCATGTAATTCCGGCACCCGTCCCAAAACGCAGTAATCCATCTCCAGTCTTCCAGAAGGTCCTGATAGCTACCGCCAGATTGGCTTGATCACCTTCGACCCAACCAAGGCCACCACAATATGGACCCCGAGGTTGATCCTCATTGGCTTGAATAACTTTCACAGCCGATGATTTCGGGGCGCCACTAACGGATCCAGGTGGCAAAAGGGCGGCTCCGATATCTGACCATGACAAACCCTTACGCAGTGTTCCTTGTATATCTGAAACCAAATGAGTCAAGCCAGGGTGGAGTTCTGGTGCAAGCAAGCGCGGCACATGCACTGATCCCGGTTCGCTAATTTTGCCAACATCGTTGCGAATTAGATCCACAATCATGATGTTCTCGGCCTTATCTTTATCTCCGAAATTGATATCGCCCGCAACGTTTGTTCCCTTAATCGGACCCGATGTAATCGTTAATCCTTTTCTTGCTAAAAATAATTCAGGAGATGCTGAAGCAATTTCAAGATCAGGCAATCGCAGATAACTAGCGAATGGCGCTGGGTTGGACCGTAATATTTCTTGCATCAATGGCAATAAATCTGTGTCATCAGCAATGGCAGTCTGCAATTGCCTGCACGCATTGACTTGATACACCCAACCTTCTGCAATGTGTCGTTGAATCTCCAACACATAATTCAGATACCCATCTCGATCAATCGAGGATTCCCATTTCGATGACAATTTCTGCCATTCACCTTCTGAATTGGGCAGCGGTGCATCAATAACGCTGCCAAATCGCGCACAAGTCCATTCACCCTCAAAGGTCGTCGATACTGCCCAGAATCCCCCAGTATCTAAGACAGCCGGATCGCTGCTGATCTCCATCAAGTCGTAGGCCAGGCGCCCATTCATCCAAAATAGGGGCAGATCCTCGGTCATTTCCACCCCGTAACGGTAAGCCCGAAGGCACCCTTTCGTCTCACTTTGGCGCAACGCACCGCCCTACGCTAGATTTCGCACAGCACTTACGGATCCTCGTGGGCGCGTGCGGACGTAGCGCAGTGGTAGCGCACCACCTTGCCAAGGTGGATGTCGCGGGTTCGAATCCCGTCGTCCGCTCTGAGAGTCTTTGAGTCATTTTGGCAAAAGACAACACCACGGTGGGATGGCCGAGAGGCGAGGCACAGGACTGCAAATCCTGCTACACGGGTTCAAATCCCGTTCCCACCTCACATCTTCGAGATAATCATCCAGGCACCTACTCAATGAATGGAAAGCACTATGACTCTTGAGAAATCAGAACGGCCTTGGGGTCGTTATGAAGTCTTGCAAGAGAGCGCATCATTTAAAGTTAAATGCATTTGGGTCTCCCCTGGTAAAAGATTTTCTTATCAACGTCATGAAAAACGCTCTGAACATTGGTACATCGTCCAAGGCACTGCAGATATCACTCTTAATGGAATAACTTCGCGCCATATTGCTGGCGATTCGGTTATGGTTGAAATCGGAGATCTGCATCGCCTCAGCAATATTGGCGCTGACGACGTGGTCTTCATTGAAGTCCAGACCGGAACGTACTTTGGTGAAGATGATATTGAACGTATTGAGGACGATTTTGGGCGCTAAATAGCGCAAAACAGCGTTGTCGAAGTATCGAATCTGTGAGGTATGCTTCCTCGCACAGCAAGGATCGTTGGCTCAGCGGTAGAGCACCACATTGACATTGTGGGGGTCACTGGTTCGATCCCAGTACGGTCCACTTAAAGTAAGCGTAATTCAATTCTCGTATTTGCTTCACCTTTTTCGATAAAACTCGACTCAAGATTGGCAATACCGCTAATTTACAGGCTTAAACTGATACTTTAACCGCCATAAACGTCCACGCATCCTTGGATGCTCTCTGCACCTCGGAGGAACACGATGGCTAGCAACCCAAATAAAGAGCTGAAGCATCCGAATCAGGATCAAAAATTGGCCTCTAACGTAATAGGTCTTTTTGAATCCACGATTATGGGCATTGCTGGATCAGCGCCGGCCTATTCAATCGCTGCGACCACGGTGACGTTGGCCGTGACTGTGGGCCTGTTTGGACCCGGCGAACTTTTCTACTCTGGAATTGCAATGTTTGGTGTTGTTATCGCTTTCCATTACATGGGTCAGGTTCGACAGAATGCGGGTGCTACCTACATTTGGGTACGCAACGCCTTGCACCCAATTCTCGGGTACTTAGCAGGATGGTCGTTGGTGACCGCTTCAATTATTTTCGGCCTGGTATCTACAGTTCCGGCATCGACCAGTTTGCTTTCGCTCTTTACGTCAAATGACAAGATCATCAGCAACGTCCACTGGACAACTCTGGTCGGCGCTGCCATTTTTGTATTCATGGTTGGCATCATTGCCTACGGAATTAAATTCACTGCCAAAGCTCAAGTAATCATGACTGTGATCGAGCTCGGGCTTTTGTGGATTTTCGACATTATCGCCTTACTTCACCACCCTCACACTCATGTATTTAGTTGGAACTGGTTTGCTCTAAACCAAATCAAGTCCTACGCGATTCCAGATAGCGCTGTTGGAACTGCAAGTAGTTTCGATGCCAAATATGTCGTCGCGCAAGGAATAAGTGCAGTTTTAATCGGCGCAGTTTCTGGTGCATTCTTCTACTGGGGTTGGGATGTCACAGCGAACCTTAATGAAGAGACAAAAGAAGGAGATACCACTGCAGGTAAGGGTGGAATCTTCGGAATTCTCTTTGTCTTCTTTACCTTTCTTCTCACCATTGTCGCAATCAACATGGTTCTTAGCGACGCCACCCTTTCCTCAAGTGGAAGCGTTCTGAGTGATTTCGCTGCCGCGATTATTCCTGGATGGTTTGGTAAATTCATCGTTGTCTCTGTCTTGCTCTCAACCGTAGCCACTATTGAGACACAGATGATTCAAGTGACTCGCACTCTCTTCTCGATGGGCCGCGATTACTCTATGCCTTCATCTTTTGGTGTTGTCCATAAGAAGTTCCAAACCCCATGGAATGCAACGGTTTTCACCACCGCCTTCGTCCTAATCTTCTTCATTGGGTCCCAGTTCATTAAATCGGTAAATGACATCGCTCAAGCAGGTGTTGCCGCAATTGGCATTCAAATTTGTTTCTACTACGCCCTGGCCTCGTTGTCGGTAATTGTTCTCTACCGCCGTCATCTCTTTCGCAATGTG
>CAIYBL010000010.1 GCA_903924485.1 uncultured Actinomycetes bacterium | reverse complement strand
CTGTGATTTTCCCAACTAGCCTCTCGCCGAAACAGCAGCTTTTGCTGCGAGAGGTTTTCGATGAGCAAGCAACTATGGGACGAATTCAATAAAAACTTTGCAGGCGCACTAATACAAGCCGATGAAATGGTTTTAGAACAAGAATTAGTAATCCCTTTTCCTTCGGCAGCACTAGGCGACGCAACACACTCTTGGGGAATGCCCCTTGGGCAAATTACTCAATTTTTCGGTATGACAGGCTCCGGTAAAACCATGGTAGCCATGTGCATGGTTAGAGAGATGCAGAAGCAATTCCCAACTGGGATTGCTGTTTGGGTTGATGCAGAATTCTCATTTGATCGCAAATGGGCTGCTCAACTAGGAGTCGACCTATCTCGAATCCGAGTTATGACAGAAAACAATGGCGCTAACATCTTCAATGCCCTTTGTGGTGAAATGAATGATAAGGGCAAGAAAACCAAGCGTGGCATTTTCGATATGGCTCGAGATCTTGATGTCAAATTAGTTGTTATAGATTCTATCGCAGCTATTATTCCACCAATCGAAGAGACTCGTGGCGTAGATCAGATTGAAATGGCTGCCCTCGCAAGATTCCTTCCTAAGGTGATCCGTCGTTGCCTAGCCGGATGCGATGAAAATAACGTAGCGATGCTTTGCATTAATCAGGCGAAGCCTGTGATTGGATCTCCAGTTCCAAAATTCACATACTCTGGTGGAGCTGGTTGGCAGTACTTCATTACTCAAAACATCTTCATGCAAGGTTCAGAGGCTAAAGACGCTCAGATCCTATCTGGAGAGCAGAAGGTTGGTCACAAGGTCAACTTCCGTGTAGAAAAAACACGCTCTGGTCCAAATCAATGGAAGGGTTCATTTTGGGTTGACTTCCGCCGTGGAGTTGTTCACCTTGGTGAAGAGCTAGCAAATCTAGGACATAAGTACGGAATTATAGAGCGCCCTAATAATACCACGTGGAAGTATGGAGATTTAATGGCCCGTGGTGCCGATAACTTCTATAAGCTACTTGATGATTCTGAGGCAATCAGGATTAAATTGCTAGCCCAAATAAAAGAAGCAAAGGCTCTAGTAGCATCCGATGTAACAAACATCATGGATTCAGCCGCCACAGATGAATTGGGCGAAATCTCAGAAGAGGAATGATATGCAAACACGATGCCCCCTTTGCGCAACAACAGGCGCAAACTACTTGAATCCGCAGACTAAGAAAATACAATGCATGAATTGCACTTGTGAATTCCCTGCCTCGGCCATACATGTAACCGCTCTAACGCAAATGGGGCTCGTGTTAACACCGCACGTAGTTGATGAAGAAACGAATGAGGTTGTGATGGTTGCCTTGGACCCCCGAGCCAACCGTCGTCCGTCTCCCGTAGCACAGCCTGCACCTAGAAATCTAGGTCCCACTACACGTCCAGCGGGCCCAGGATTCATTACACAGCGAAATCCTAATCAGACTGCGCCAACTCAACCGGCAGCTCCACAAAGAGTCACAGCAGCTTCTGGTAGGCCATCGCAAATCCAAAAGCAAGGTGCGCAACAGATCCAAATGCCACGAGCCAATCGGCATGATAATCCACACGGAAGACCACAGCCGCCCATGATGCCCATGCAGATGCAAGAACAATGGAATATGGCCAACGTCTATGGTAATACAGGATATCAACCAAAGCGCAATGGTCAAGCTAGAGGCTCGTTTGATGAATTTACCGGACGCCATACTCCAGATATTTCACCGGAAGAAGCCGCCAAGAGACGTAAACAACTCGATAAAGCAACTCCTGAACGCATAAAACAATCACCACATTTTGTAGACCCCAGAACACAGACTCGACCTGTTCTAGACCCAACAGCCTTTGTTGACGAAGAAGATCG
>CAIYBL010000009.1 GCA_903924485.1 uncultured Actinomycetes bacterium | reverse complement strand
TTGCGTCAACAACACGGGTGGAGTGAAAGGTTGATCCGGTACGAATGAAACCGTTCCAGTGACAACAGGGTTACCTGTTGGTCGATTCACGCTGACGTTAAAGATGACAGGTTTATTTGTCGTACTGGCGATTAAGGAATTGATAATTGTGGTGCTGGGCTCTTGAACTGGCATGAGATCAGCAACCTCAGGAACCCATGTTCCTTTGATTAAATCCAAAAAAGTGCTGGGAGTCCCTCGAAATACACTCAAGTCAAGGCGTGTCCCAGGAACCCCGTATTTACTTGCAATTCCGCATGAGGTGTATTGCCACATACTCCAAGAGACAGAGCAATTGGCGGTCGTCCATGAATGCACAAAACAACCGCTGGTTTTTTGCCCGGGCTGAGCCAACGGATCTGCGGGATTGATTCCGTAATGAGCTAACCACAATGGGTATTTATTTAAGTCGGTGCTTCTGGTCATGGCATTTTCCAAGAACTGGGGATACGAATAAAGGATGGGCGTTCGTCCGGTACGTAAATTCAAGGCCGACAACCACGTGGATGCCCAAAGAGTGACAGCATTTCGTGATGCATATTTTGAGCAACTTCCGTTTGCGCTCACTCTCACGCAGTTATTTTCAAGATCTAGCGCAAATGACAAATCGCGATTGGTATATCCGCCAATACTGGCAAGGCGCCATATGGCACGTTGGGCTTGTGTCATTGCGTCATTAACGATCACGGTCGGATCAGTTGAATCGGGTAATGTGGCGTAATAGTAAAAGCCGGTGACAAGGCCTGCAGCCTGCGCGGCGTTATGGTCCATTACCAAATATTTCAGGGCTTGCGCATCGGATGCATCACGAGAATCGGCGGCTTTGATCATGACAAATCGGACGCCCGCTGAGTACATTTTTGTGAAATCAATCGGCGCATCGTTGGGATGTTGCCAACGACTGATATCGACGCCATGAATACGCCCACCTGGGCCATCAAGATCAATCAGATTGGCCGTATCAACATTTCTTATCTCGGGTATTTGTTTTATCACAATGGATCGTGCAACCGAGAAAATGTTTTTACTGCCGACCTTTGTAAAGACACGATATTTAACGCTGGCGCTCAGGGCGGTTGCAACAGCTTCTATCTTCCAGGCGCCTCCCGAAGTAGTTTTCGTCTGCAGGTCTGTGGGTTGCCATGTTCCAGCAAGCTCGACCTGTACGAAAATTTTTGATCCAACGTGTGCTGGTTTCAAAACGCCGTACATGGTGACAATGGGCTCAGCGCTACTGGGTGTTTGCTTGAGAGTTAGCGAAAGGGCGGAAGTTGCTCCGGATGCAGAACCGGCATCAAAACTTATTAATGCAAGAGCGCATGAAATAAGAACGGGCAATATTCGACTTCGTGACATCACTTATCAATGATTTCTAGTTCGATGCCAAAGACTTCTTGGATGGCACTTTGAAGGGCCAGGCGATGATCATTACGTATGGCGGAATATTCATGACCTGAAGCAAATTTTTGGCTGTCAGAAAAATCAAGGAGGAGGGTTGAATTGGTCAGGCTTGCGAGTCGGGCATCAAAGAACGCGAGCCACGCGATTCGGTTTTTTCGCTCTAAGTGATCGAGAACCTCGTTCCAACCAGCACGAAGTTGAGCAATATCCATATTGTGACGATACCCGACGCGGATAAGAAAGGAAGAGTCTGAAGATTCCTACAACGGGTGGCGAGGTGCGCCTATCCATTTAAAGTACTCGCCAGCCAACAAGACGCGAAGGTTGCTACGGCGATCAGGTACCAGGTTCAATTGCTGCGCTACCCGTGCAACGATTTGTTCGACGGCTTTCTCGCTGACAAATCGGGTTCGGCCAATCTCGGAGTTGCTGAGCCCGGTGGCGACTAATCGCAAGGTCTCGATCTGTGTATTTGTTAGTTTGTGCAGAACAGAGGTAAAGGCATTGTCATGGAGTGAGGAGTGATCATTGAGCCAGATCATCTTCTCCTTCTTCTCGTTGGCTTTGAGCGATTCTGGAATGGCGTCACATATGACATCTAAATCAGCCACAGATTTCTTCAAGACAACGAGGGTGCCGAGGGGGATATCCCCCTCGCTTAATCCGAGGAGGCGCAGATCGGGACATGCAGTTGTAAGAACGATGCCGAGCTTGGGGTTTAATTTGCGCAACTCGTGTGCGAAAGGAACGCCACCGGTTGAGGCAAACTGAACATCGATGACGACAACATCTGGGTGCATGGTGCGAAAGATCGAAAGCGCGTGTTCTTGCGAATTAGATTCACCGATGATGTTAACGCCATGAAGGCGCATCGCCGCAGCAAGAGTTGATAACTCAAATGCGTCATCTGTAACAAGAAGGACTTTTTGCATCACGAGACACGGTAGCGTAAATAAAAACTTTCGGCAGAAGTTAATTAGTGATGTGGAAGCTGAGTATCGAAATTAAATGTGATGTAATAAAAATGTGCATTCCAAATAGGGAGAACCCCATTTTTTTTAAACAACATTGCAACTATGACGATAAGAAGAAGAGGCAACACTAACGTTGACTTTCATTACAACAGTAACACTTCTAATCTTGGGATTTCCCCACATTGAGAGTAAGCACAGAGCCTGTCCCGCCTGGATTTCTCTTTAGACTATTTGTCTGCGAGCTATAGCGGGAAATAATGTCGCTTCCCAAACCGAGTTCACCCTCTTGAGGGCCGGATCCGTTGTCAGTCACAGTAATCGAAATTGTTCCGGGAACATTTTCAATAAGAGTAATACGAATCTGTGTCGCGCCTCCATGTCTTATGGAATTTGTAATTGCTTCTTCAATGATGCTTCCCACTTTGCTAGCA
>CAIYBL010000008.1 GCA_903924485.1 uncultured Actinomycetes bacterium | reverse complement strand
TGCTCTAGAAAGTGAGAAGCCCCGGCAACTGCCGGGGTTTCATCACGAGAACCAACATTGGCCCAAATTCCTATCGCAGCGCTGCGTACCGAAGAGATATCCTCAGTAACGATACGCAGGCCGCTGGAAAGAACTGTGCGTCGAACGCTCAAAGTCTTATTTACTCAGCAGACTCTGACGCGCCATCTTCGAGAACAGGAACAAGTGACAACTTGCCCTTTGGATCGATCTCTCCGATTTCAACCTGAATCTTGTCGCCAACCTTCATGACCTCTTCAAGGCTTTCGATGCGCTTGCCGCCATGCATCTTGCGAATTTGCGAGACGTGGAGCAGTCCATCTTTTCCTGGAAGCAGTGAAATAAAGGCACCAAATGCTGCAAGTTTTACAACGGTACCTAGGTAGCGCTCTCCAACTTCTGGCATCTGTGGGTTAGCAATGGCGTTGATCTGCGCGCGGGCAGCTTCTGCCTTTGGACCATCAGTGGCACCAATGTAGATCGTGCCGTCATCTTCGATGGAAATCTCTGCGCCAGTTTCATCTTGAATCTGGTTGATGATCTTTCCCTTAGGCCCGATTACTGCACCGATCTGATCTACTGGGATCTTGATCGAAATAATGCGCGGAGCAAATGGGCTCATCTCATCTGGTGAGTCAATGGCTTCTGCCATGACATCCAAGATTGCAAGACGAGCTTCTTTTGCCTGCAAAAGTGCACCAGCAAGAACTGATGCTGGGATTCCATCAAGTTTGGTATCCAGTTGCAAAGCTGTGACGAATTCACGAGTACCAGCAACCTTGAAGTCCATATCGCCGAATGCATCTTCTGCACCGAGAATATCCGTCAAAGCAACGTACTCGATCTTGCCATCAACATCATCTGAAATCAGACCCATCGCAATACCCGCAACTGGTGCGCGCAATGGCACGCCAGCATTGAGCAACGCTAAAGTCGAAGCACAAACAGATCCCATGGAAGTTGATCCATTGGAGCCAAGAGCTTCAGAAACTTGACGAATTGCATAAGGAAATTCTTCGCGACTTGGAAGAACTGGAAGGAGCGCGCGCTCTGCGAGTGCTCCATGCCCGATTTCGCGACGCTTAGGAGTTCCTACGCGACCTGTCTCACCTGTTGAATATGGTGGGAAGTTGTAGTTGTGCATATAACGCTTGTGGTTTTCTGGATTCAGGGTATCGAGCTGTTGCTCCATCTTGAGCATGTTCAGCGTCGTGATTCCAAGAATCTGAGTCTCGCCACGTTCGAAAATTGCTGATCCGTGAACGCGAGGAACAACTTCAACCTCGGCAGAGAGTGCACGAATATCGCGCAATCCACGTCCGTCAATACGAATCTTGTCGCGAAGTACACGCTGGCGAACCAATTTCTTGGTAAGCGAACGAAATGCTGCTGGGATCTCTTTTTCGCGGCCAACAAAGGACTCAGCAAGTGAACCCTTTACTGCAGCGCTTAGACGATCAGTTTCAGTTTCACGCTCTTGCTTACCAACAATTGTCAGCGCCTTGGCAAGATCAGTAGCAACTGCTGCTGAAACAGCAGCAAACGCATCATCTTGATAATCCAAGAAGATTGGGAACTCTGCTGTTGGCTTGGCAGCAGCTTTTGCAACCTTTGACTGGGCTTCGCAAAGTGCGCGAATAAATGGCTTTGAAGCATCAAGGCCTTGTGCAACAACTTCTTCAGTAGGAGTTGGCGCTCCACCCTTGATGAGTTCGATGGTACGCACAGTTGCTTCTGCTTCCACCATCATGATTGCTACGTCGTCTCCGCTGATGCGACCAGCCACAACCATGTCAAAGACTGCATCTTCTAGTTGTGAGTGATTTGGGAATGCAACCCATTGACCTGAAATCAGTGCAACGCGTACGCCACCGATTGGGCCAGAAAATGGCAATCCTGCAAGTTGTGTAGACATAGACGCTGCGTTGATTGCAACGACGTCGTACATGTGATCTGGATTTAGTGCCATCACAGTGACAACAACCTGGACCTCATTGCGAAGTCCCTTTACGAAGGATGGACGCAACGGACGATCGATCAATCGGCAGGTAAGAATTGCATCCTCTGACGGACGACCTTCACGGCGAAAGAATGATCCTGGAATACGACCAAGTGCATACATGCGTTCTTCAACGTCCACTGTTAGTGGGAAGAAGTCGAATTGATCCTTAGGTTGCTTTGAAACAGTAGTCGCAGAAAGCAACATAGTTTCATCATCTAAGTAAACAACGGTGCTTCCACCTGCCTGGCGCGCAAGGCGTCCAGTTTCAAAACGTATTTCTCTTTTTCCAAATTTCCCGTTATCAATTACTGCAACGGCTGATGAGATTTCTTGACCCTCCATGGGTCGCTCCTGTTCTCGACCAACTCGAGGAGCATGAATCTTCGATCGAAGCCCACGGACGACTACAGTGTTGAATAGTTCCGTAAACCACTACCGAGGACCATTGCTCCCGGTTGATCGTTCTAATTAACGGCGAATACCGAGTTTTTCGATGATCGCTCTGTAACGTTCGATGTTTGTCTTTGCGAGGTACTGAAGAATTCGACGACGTTGACCTACTAATAGAAGCAAGCCACGACGATTGTGGTGGTCATGCTTGTTTGTCTTTAGGTGTTCTGTGATTTCTTCAATGCGCTTGGAGAGCAAAGCGACCTGTGCTTCAGGACTGCCCGTGTCAGTAGGTGAGTTACCGTACTTAGCAATGATTTCTTTCTTTACTTCTGGTGTTAGTGCCATTTCTTGGTACTCCTTCTATTGGTCACGATGGTTTCCGGTTTGCCTCACGGAAACTCGCTTTCTCGGTGGACGTCGTAGGGTACCAGCGCACGCTCGTACAAGTGAAATCGAGCAAGAGCTGATCAGATTTGGGTCAGTTTTCGCGCCTGATCGCAGTCAATCTTCATCTGATCCAATAGCGGCTCTAGCCCATCAAATTTCAGGGTATCGCGCAATCTCCAGCCAAAATCGATTTTTGCGCCCTTGTCGTAGAGATCCAATCCTTCTTGATCCAAGGCATATGCCTCTACTTGACGAGATCGCTCCCCTTCAAAAGTTGGATTTGTTCCAATCGAGATTGCAGCTGGCCAACGATCGCTCTCAACTTCTAGCCAGCCGGCATACACACCATCTCCCGGAACAGTATTGGTCGATGTTGAATAACCAAGATTCGCGGTGGGGTAACCGATTTCACGCCCACGTTTTTCGCCGTGGATAACAATTCCCTCGAGGCGATGTGGGCGAGTGAGTAATGCAGCAGCTGTTTCAACATCCCCTTGCACAATCGCCTTTCGAATGCGGGTCGATGAAACGACATCGCCATCTGTAGCTTGTAATGCAACTTCCTCTGCGACGAATCCGTATTTCTGACCCGCTGCGATGAGATCTGCGACTCTGCCAGCTGCTTTGTGACCGTATGTGAAATTCTGGCCAACGACGACTCCCGAAATCTTTAAGTAATTGATGAGAACTTCAGAAACAAAATCATCGGGAGATTTTGCCGCAAATGTACTATCAAATTCGCAAACAATAACTGCATCAGCGCCATAGCTTCGTAATAGCTCCACGCGCCTCTCTACAGAGACAAGCATGGTGGGGGCTTTATCGGGTGCGAAAAATTGCATCGGATGAGGATCAAACGTTAGAGCGATGACTCCTCGGCCATTACTAACCTCTTTGGCTCTAGCAATAATGGCTTGATGACCCAGGTGGACACCATCAAAAATGCCGATAGCAACAGTTGCTCCTACTATCTGCTCACCGCGCCATTGCATGCGGTTCATGAAGCCGCCGCAAAGACTGCAATGGGTTTGGCATGAGTGTCAGTATTCGACAAAAGAGCAATGAGCTGACCATGCGCCATCGCAGCTGTGATCTCTTGGGATTCGCTCAATACTAAGGTGCGCCCAAAGGAGAGTTCGTGGACTTCCTCTTCTGAAATATTCCGAATTGGGAAAGTGAGAGCCGCGACCTCACCAATACTCAATGGCTCGAACTCCGCAGATTTCAGTTGATCGATTGTTACAGATGGGTTCAGCGTAAAACTAGCGACACGAGTACGCCGTAGCGCGCTTAGATGGCCACCTACTACTAGGGAATGTCCGCAGTCTCTGGCAATTGCCCGAATAAAAGTTCCGGCGCTGCATGTCACTTCAATGTCGACCTCAATAGAGGATTCTCTTCGCCTAATCGTGAGAATATCCAGTTGGCTAATAGTCACTTCTCGAGCAGGTAATTGAACATCTTCGCCTGCTCGAACGCGTGCATGAGCACGCTGTCCATCTACTTTCACTGCCGATACTGAACTTGGACGTTGTTGAATAACTCCGTGCATCTTTGCTAATTCGCCGCGGATCATCTCATCAGAGATGCTCGAGAGCTCTTGCGCAGAAGCAGAAGTGAGAACTTCACCCTCTGCATCATCTGTCACCGTGGACTGACCCAATACAACGGTGGCAGCGTAGGACTTATCGCCATCAGTAATGTACTGAAGCAATCGAGTTCCGATTCCAAATCCAAGTACAAGCACGCCCGTTGCCATTGGATCAAGGGTGCCTGCGTGACCAACTTTCTTCGTTCCCAAGGCTCGCCGCGCTATCGCAACAACATCGTGACTTGTCATTCCTGGTGCTTTATCAACAACAAGAAATCCATCGATGCTCAAATTTATTCCTCTTCTTCTATCACGCGGGGCGCCTTATATGGATCGGACTCCCCTGCGTATTGCGCGTTAGCTCGCAAGGCAATGACTTCAGCATCTCTTTGATGGACCGTCTCCAGCAATGACTCAAGTGCAAGTGCGCTTTCGGGCAGTCCGTCAAGGAAGAACTCGATGGAAGGTGTGATGCGTGTGCCTAAATCTTTTCCAACGGCGGAGCGAATTACTCCAGTAGCACTTTTCAGTGCAGCCGCAGTTGCTTCTCGTTGTTCTTCATCCCCCAGGACGGTATAGAAGACGGAGGCATGTTGGAGATCGCCTGTTACCCGAGTATCGGTAATCGTGACGAACCCCAAGCGAGGATCTTTAATCTTCCCCTCAAGGAGCCCAGCCACAACAACTTTTATTCTGTCAGCGACCTTTTGCGAACGGTGTGATTGGCCCATGGTTTTATGCCCGCTTCTTCTCGCGCATCTCAAAGACCTGAACAACGTCGCCGATCTGAACATCCTTGTAATTTCCGACGCCGATACCGCATTCAAATCCTTCACGGACTTCAGTGGCATCATCTTTAAATCGCTTCAACGATTCAATGGTGAGGTTATCTACAACGAGTTCGCCTGCGCGTAGCAGACGAGCCTTGCCATTTCGGCGAATGATTCCATCAAGAACGATCGATCCAGCAATATTTCCAAACTTACTGGACTTAAAGATCTCGCGGATTTCAGCGTTACCCAGAACAACTTCTTCGTACTCTGGCTTAAGGAGACCCTTAAGCGATAGCTCGATATCGTCAATTGCTTGATAAATAACCGAGTAGAAGCGAACTTCTACGCCTTCTTGATCAGCAAAGATCGCAGTCTGTGGTTCTGGTTTCACGTTGTAACCGATAACAACTGCCGTGGATGCGGATGCAAGAGTGATATCGCTCTTGGTAATCGCACCAACGCCACGGTGAATAACTCGAAGATCTACTTCAGCTCCGACATCAAGCTGCAACAGAGCATCTTCGAGCGCTTCGACCGAACCGCTGACGTCGCCCTTGAGGATCAGGTTGAGTGTAGAAATCTTTGACTGCTCCATGAAGTCCTCAAGTGAGACCTTCTTGCGAGCCTTGGCCAGTTGAGCATTGCGCTCTGCGGCCTGACGCTTTTCAGCAATCTGGCGCGCAGTGCGATCATCGCTTGCAACGAGGAAAGTGTCACCCGCACTTGGAACAGATGTGAATCCAAGTACCTGCACTGGACGTGATGGACCGGCCTCTGAGAGCGTTTCGCCGTGTTCATCGAGCATGGCTCGTACGCGACCAAATGATCCACCAGCAACGATGGCATCTCCGACTTTAAGAGTTCCGCGCTGAACAAGCACAGTTGCAACTGGACCACGACCTCTGTCGAGGTGAGCCTCAATCGCGACACCGCGAGCATCGTCATCTGCAACTGCCTGCAAATCAATCACAGCATCAGCTGTCAAAAGAATAGAGTCAATTAACTCCTTGATGCCTTCTCCGGTCTTGGCAGAAACGTTTACGAAGATTGTGTCTCCGCCGTACTCTTCTGCAACCAAGTTGTACTCGGTCAACTGTTGGCGCACCTTGTCTGGATTTGCGCCTTCTTTATCAACCTTGTTCACGGCTACAACAATTGGTACATCTGCAGCCTGTGCGTGATTAAGAGCTTCGATGGTTTGAGGCATAACCCCGTCATCTGCAGCAACAACAAGGACGGCAATATCTGTCACCTTGGCACCACGAGCACGCATAGCTGTAAATGCTTCGTGACCTGGTGTATCGATAAAGGTAATTGCACGATCTACGCCATCATGCGTGTGATGAATTTGGTAGGCGCCAATATGCTGAGTAATTCCACCCGCTTCAGATTTAACAACCTCTGTCTGGCGGATAGCATCCAACATACGAGTCTTACCGTGATCGACGTGACCCATAACCGTGACAACGGGAGGACGCGTGACCAACATTGAAGGATCAAGGTCGGCTAGTTCGTTATCAAGGTTGATATCGAATGTTTGCAAAAGCTCGCGATCTTCATCTTCAGGGCTAACGATCTGAATGAGATAGCCCAACTCAGCTCCAAGCAGTGCGAAAGTATCTTCATCCACTGATTGTGTTGCTGTCACCATTTCACCTAAGTGAAAGAGCGCTGCAACAAGGGCCGCTGGATCTGCATTGATCTTGTCTGCAAAGTCTGCAAGAGATGCACCGCGACGCATGCGAATTGGCGTCTTGCCATCGCCGTGCGGAACAACTGCTCCACCCAATTGTGGCGCTTGCATATTGTCGAATTCATCACGCAAAGCTTTTCTGCTCTTTGGTTTTCTCTTGCTTGATTTACTTGCATTCTTTCCGAATGCACCGCCAGTACTTCCGCGTTGTGGACGTCCGGCTCCGCCTGGACGTGCAGAACCTCCCGCGGCAGGTGCACCTGGCGCTGGTGTGCGATAGGGACTACCCGGTGCACTTGTTGTCGATGCACCTGGACCACCAGCGCGCGGTGGAAAATTTCCTCCGCCTGCACCTGGTGGACGTGCTGATGCTGGACGTGCGGCAAAACCTGGTCGAACAGATCCGGGACGAGGACCTGACATTCCTGGACGCGGTCCACTTGCACCGGCAGGTCGTTGTGGTGGGCGCGGCATTGCACTGCCAGCTGAAAATGGATTATTTCCTGGACGCGGAGCAGCAGGTGCGCTCGGACGAGGAGCCGGAGGACGTGGAGTTCCAAATGGATTATTTCCTGGACGCGGTGCATGAGGTGCCGAAGGTGCGAGCGCATTTGGCGTCGCATCTGCAGTCGCGCCTGTAGGTGCAACGGGTGTAACGGGAATCGGCGCAGATGCTCGTGCATCGGCCGCTGCTTTTTGTTCACTGGCTTGTTGAGCCAACTCAGGCGAAATTTCCGCCAGCAATTCAACGGCAGCTTCAGGAGTAAGTACATCTGCAGCAGGTTTGGCTGCGGCTTTCTTCGCTGCAGCCTTCTTTACAGGTTTCTTCTCTTCAACGGGTTTGGCATCGGGATACAACTCAATGAGTTTACGCACCACTGGTGCTTCAACAGTTGATGATGCCGAGCGGACGAATTCGCCCATCTCTTGGAGTTTTGCAAGGACGACCTTGCTCTCCATACCGAGTTGTTTTGCTAACTCATGTACGCGGACCTTTGCCACAGTTCTCCTGTCTTGGCCCGCAATTCTTTTTTGATGCGAGCCTTAGTTGCCTGACCTCATGATCGGTTGGAACTCATGTGAGTGTCATATCTTTCGCATCCGTTTCGTTAAGGTAATGAAGTAATTCGTTGCCATCGTATGACCCTTGATGTCGGAAAGCCCGACGAAAAGTTCCACGCTCTAGCGCAATCAGTGCACATGTGCGATGTACCCAAGCGCCCCGACCGGGGGCTTTGCGAGCTGGATCAGGAATAAGTTTTCCTTCAACGCAGACCACTCTGAGCACCATCGATGGATTTTCACGCTTTCGGCAGTTAATGCAACTCCGTACGGGGTTCATCTCAACCGTTTCGCTCAAATTCAACAAGGGCAATCGTACCTTCCCAAGGGTCTAAACCCCTAAAAAGCTCTAGTTGCCCTCTTTGACCTCTTTGCCCTCAGCATCAGAGTGAATATCGATACGCCAACCTGTGAGCCTGGCTGCCAAACGAGCGTTCTGCCCATCTTTTCCAATGGCCAATGAAAGTTGATAATCAGGCACCGTGACCCTAGCCGAGCGAGTCATAAGATCAACGATTTCAACTTTTTCCACTCGAGCAGGGGCCAATGCATGTCCAACAAAAATTGCTGGGTCCTCTGACCAATCAACGATGTCGATCTTCTCTCCGTGGAGCTCGTCCATAACCGCGCGAGCACGAGTGCCCATCGGGCCAATCAATGAACCCTTAGGACTTACACCCGCACGATGGGTTCGGACGGCAATCTTGGTCCGATGACCTGCTTCGCGTGCAACTGCCATGATTTCAACAATCCGATCTGCAATCTCTGGAACTTCGAGTGCAAAAAGTTGCTTCACCAAGGCTGGGTGACTTCGGGAAAGGGTGACTTCAGGTCCACGCATACCTTGTTTCACATCTACAACAAAACATTTAATGCGCTCGCCATGAACAAATACTTCACCAGGAACTTGCTCTTGCGAAGGCACTTTGCCTTCAACGCGACCAAGATTTACATAAACCATTCGTGGGTCACGGCCTTGTTGAACAACGCCAGAGACAACATCACCAACGGAGGCTGTAAATTCTCCGACGATGTCAGCATCGTTTGCCTCGCGCATTTTCTGCTTAATCGTCTGTCGTGCGGTTGAGGTGGCGATACGACTGAAACCTTCTGGATCATCGATTTCGTCGTCAAGTCTTTCGCCGTCTTCTCCGAAAGTGGAGATCATGATTCGGATCTCCCCCGTTAACGGATCAAGATTAGCGCGAGCATGAGGACGAGCCTCCGGGGTGTGCATGTAGGCAGTTAGGACAGCTGCTTCGATTGCGCCAATTAATCGGTCAAGAGCAATGTCGCGTTCAATCGTTAGCGAAGCTAGTGCTTTCATATCTACATGCATTAGATATCACTATCCTTCCGATTAAATTCAATCTCGATAAGGGCGCGTTTGATATCAGAAAATTGGACAGTGACTTCTTTTTGAATTTTCTCCGACGTCAGCACCTGCACGCCCGCTTCATCGCTGCCTTGGATTCTTCCCTCAACCACGTCGCCGTTGATCAAAATAATTCGAACAAGACGCGTCACATTCTTGCGCCAGTGTCTAGGTTGCGTAAGTGGGCGATCTACTCCAGGGGAAGTCACCTCGAGAGTGAAAGGCGTTTCATCTAAAAAGGCGGCAGTATCGAGAATCTCGGCAATGATCTTAGAAGCCGATGTCACTTGGTCAAGGTTAAGACTGTCATCTCCATCGACAATGCATGTAATAGTTCGACGTCTTCCAGGAGACAACACCTGTACGTCTTCAAGATAGAAGCCTGCTGCCTCAATAGCGGGCGCAATAGCTTGCGTGACTTGCTCTACGAGTGACATATGAATCTGCTTTCTATGAAGTTGTGTGTGAATCATAACCGACAACAAGATGTCTTACCAATGCGAAATGGTGTCTACCCCAACTTTGACGATGAGTAAGACGGTAACAACGAGAAAAACACGTCGAACCAATGATGAACCTCCGCGAATTGCCACTCGCGCTCCCAATATTCCCCCTGCGATATTGGCCATTCCCAGAACCAATCCAACTTTCCACAAAATCACACGATGAATGCCAAAAATTAAGATCGCGCCAACGTTGGTGGCTACATTGACAACTTTCGCCATAGAAGAAGCAGTTAGAAATGCAAAACCTAGGGATGCCACCAAAACGAGCATGAGGAATGTTCCAGTCCCTGGACCGAAAATGCCGTCGTAAAAACCAATGCCTCCACCGGCAAGAACCGCAATCTGAGATCTGCGCAAATGTGAATGACGCAAAATTTCAATCTGCCCGAGATCGGGTTTGCGCCATGTGTAGATAACGACAGCGACAAGAAGCACAAAGACAATCGGCCGAAGTGCGTGCGTTGGAAGTCGAGAGGCAAGAAGTGCGCCACCCATGGAACCAAAAAAAGCGGGGACTGCCATTGTCAATGTGAATTTCACATCAGGTTTTACTTTTCGGCGATATATGACTGCAGCCGCACTCGTTCCAAAGACGGCTGACAATTTGTTTGTACCTAGCACCTGAACCGTCGGTGATGAAGATAGTCCGAGTAAAAGTGCCGGCAACTGAATAAGACCTCCACCGCCAGCGATTGCATCAACGAATCCGGCGCAAAATGCTGCCACGCCCATGAAGAGCATTGTTAGCGTGGAGATATGACCGAAAAGATGCATTAAGCGAGAAGTTTTGTTATTTCAGAAAGAACATCTCCAACTACAACTTCTGATCGTTCGCCAGTGCGACGAACGCGTAACTCAACTTTTCCATCGACCAGGGCTTTACCGACGATCACAATGATGGGGTTGCCAATCAGTTCTGCATCTTTGAATTTCACACCTGGACTCGCATCACGTCGATCATCCAACATCACCGAAATCCCTTGTTTCTCCAGGGATGCAGCAATAGATTCGGCAGTATCGAATGGCAAGTCATCTTTGCCCGTAGCAACGATATGAACTTTGGCTGGGGCAATTTCTGCCGGCCAACACAATCCGATTTCGTCATGAGTTTGTTCAGCAACTGCTGCAACGGCGCGGGAAACGCCGATTCCGTAAGAGCCCATAGTGACGACTCGGGCTTTGCCGTCTTTATCCAAAACAGTGAGCTCTAGCGCTTGCGCATATTTGCGCCCCAACTGGAAGATGTGCCCAATCTCAATGGCGCGATCAATGACAACCGGTCCAGCACAATCAGGGCAAGCATCGCCCTGGCGTACTTCTGCCGCATCCACATAAATATCTACGTTGAAGTCGCGACCGTTAACAACGTTGAGTGCGTGGCAATCCTTTTTATTGGCACCTGTTACCCATGATGTGCCAAGTGCTATTCGTGGATCTGCATAAAGAGTAATCCCAAGTTTCTTCGCATCTTGTGGACCAACATAGCCTTTAACAAAACCTGGATTCTTGGCAAAATCTGCATCTTCGAAAAGTCGAATCTCCTTTACTCCTGGGAGATTTGCTTCGAGACGCTTCATATCAACTTCTCGATCGCCAGGCACAAGTACGGAAATTATTTCTCCATCGGCGACGAGCAGGATGTTCTTGAGAGTATCTGCTCCCGTGTATCCCCCACCGAAGCGAGAGTTAAGAACTTCTACAAGCGTGTCGATCGTTGGCGTATTAGGCGTATCAACAACTTCAAGAGCTGCAACATCCGAGGCATCAACCGGTGCGACCGTTGTTTTCATGGCCTCGACATTCGCAGCGTATCCACACTTTTCGCAGAGAACGTAGGTGTCTTCTCCAGTTTCACATGGCGCGAGGAATTCCTCTGAGCGAGACCCACCCATGGCCCCTGACATTGCGCTGACGATGTTGTAGCGCAGCCCAAGTCGATCGAAAGTTTTCACGTACGCGGCGCGGTGCTTCATGTACGACTCCGACAAACCTTCATCGGTGAGATCGAAAGAGTACGAATCCTTCATGACAAATTCGCGGCCTCGGATAATTCCACTTCGAGGACGTGGCTCATCACGATACTTCGTTTGAATTTGGTAGAGAGAAAGGGGCAGATCTTTGTAGGAGGAGTACTCCCCCTTGACCATCAAGGTAAACATTTCCTCATGAGTTGGACCTAAAAGATAATCGCCACCTTTGCGATCTTGAAGGCGAAAAAGGTCCGGGCCATACTCTTGCCAGCGGTTGGTCTTTTCGTAAGGCTCACGTGGCAAAAGCGATGGAAAATGAACTTCTTGAAATCCCGCTGCATCCATTTCCTCACGTACTACGCGCTCTATATTGCGAAAGGTGATGTATCCCAGCGGTAACCATGAATAAACACCTGCAGCAATACGGCGAACATATCCAGCCCTTACAAGAAGGCGATGACTTGCTACTTCGGCATCGGCTGGGTCATCGCGCAATGTGCGTAAGAAAAGCGTGGACATTCTCAACATGTGAGCCAGCCTACCTGAGGAAATAGCCCTCAGGCGTCATCTTTTACCTAGTGAACACCAACAGAAGGTGTGCCAGATTCCACGCCCGCTGCTTCCATCTCCTCCGCAAGGCGCATCGCCTCTTCAATAAGGGTTTCGACAATCATTGATTCAGGAACAGTCTTAATCACTTCACCTTTTACGAAGATCTGACCCTTACCGTTGCCCGAGGCAACACCAAGGTCGGCTTCGCGCGCTTCTCCTGGGCCATTCACCACGCAACCCATAACAGCTACGCGCAGTGGCACAGTCATTCCTTGAAGTCCTGCTTGAACTTTTTCGGCCAACGTGTACACATCAACTTGCGCACGTCCGCATGAAGGACAGGAAACAATTTCGAGTTTACGTTGACGCAAGTTGAGGGATTCTAGAATTGAAATTCCAACTTTAACTTCTTCAACAGGCGGGGCGGAAAGAGAAACGCGAATCGTGTCGCCAATGCCCTCAGCCAATAAAATTGCAAAAGCGGTCGATGACTTAATCGTTCCTTGAAAGATTGGGCCAGCTTCAGTAACGCCAAGGTGCAATGGGTAATCGCATTTTTGGGCAAGCAATCTGTAGGCCTTCACCATCGTGACAGGATCATGATGCTTGACTGAAATTTTAATATTGCTAAATCCGTGCTCTTCAAAAAGTGAACATTCCCATAGCGCTGATTCAACAAGTGCTTCAGGAGTGGCTTTGCCGTACTTGGCTAGTAAACGAGGATCTAGTGAACCAGCGTTTACTCCAATTCGAATGGGGATGCCAGCATCTCCTGCAGCTTTGGCTACCTCTTTTACCTTGTCATCAAATTGCTTAATATTTCCTGGATTTACACGAACTGCTGCGCAACCTGCATCGATTGCAGCGAATATATATTTTGGTTGGAAATGAATATCGGCAATGACTGGGATTTGCGACTTCTTGGCAATCTGCGCCAGCGCATCTGCATCATCTTGGCTAGGAACCGCAACACGAACAATTTGACAACCAGACGCTGTGAGCTCGGCAATTTGCTGAAGAGTTGCATTGACATCAGAGGTCAAAGTGGTGCACATCGATTGGACACTTACTGGTGAATCACTTCCCACTCCAACGCTACCCACCTGCATCTGGCGAGTCTTGCGCCGAGGTGAAAGCGTAGGTGGTGGAGCCGCGGGCATTCCCAAATCGATCATGGGTTCATTCTGCCCTAGAACGAGCAAACCTTCATGTTTTAGAGATTGAGGTTGACGGGATTCACGATGTCGGCAACGAGAAGCAAAATCGACAAG
The DNA here is from genome assembly GCA_903924485.1 of uncultured Actinomycetes bacterium. GTDB lineage: Bacteria > Actinomycetota > Actinomycetes > Nanopelagicales > Nanopelagicaceae > QYPT01. Next base: position 7,074 of record CAIYBL010000008.1, on the reverse strand, counting down.
CCTGCAAGCAGAATAAAGACCACCATTGTGAGTGGAGTGAGAACTGCGACGTCGATAGGAGCCGGACGAGGTCGCCCTCTCAGCCTGGCGAAAGCGGCGCGAATTTCGTCAGCGATCGCAACTGCCATGTGCCCACCATCCATGGGCAAAATTGGCAGAAGATTGAAAATGCCAACGAAAATATTCAAACTAGCAATAATTAAAATAAAGGTGGCAAGTCGCTCAGCGCTCGTAAGTTTTGCGCTGCCTACGGCTTGACCCGAAACACGTGCAACTCCGACCACTCCTACCAAACCTGAAGGATCACGCATTGCTCCCCCAACGGTCTGATTCCATAGCCCAGGTATTTTGGTGGGTAGGGCGATGAGTGAGGTAACGGATGATCCTGCAAACTTTCGAAACATGGATGCAGCTTTAGTGACCGAGGTGACGGGATCGCTGCGAACCGTCGCGAAAGTATTGATGATTCCTATATATCCGTAACTCTTGCCATTAACCACTCGTTTTTGCGGAGTGAGCGTTAGGACTAAATCGGGAGCTCCATTTGGATTAGAGCCTTGAATTTTTGCAGTGCCACGATCAATTCCGATTTGAAGAGGCTTACCGGCAGAAGCACGAATCTGCTCGACCGCTTTGGACCACTCTTTCACTCGAATCGAGTTAATAGAAACAATTTTGTCACCAGCCTGGAGCCCAGCAACTTTGGCTGGTGATGGAGAAGCGTTCGCCGCACACGTTTGAGTACTCGTTGCGGGAGGAATACAGGGGCTGATCTGTTCAATAGTGGATGTCACCTGGGTAGTGCCAACGCCCATAAACAAAGTAACCATTAGGACAAAACCCAATACAAAGTGTAAAAAAGAGCCAGCACCTAGGACGACAAGTTTGCGCGCTCCATTGGCTTTATAAAATGCGCGCCCTTCCTCGCCTTCAGCCATAACATCCTTAGGCGACATGCCTTCAATCCGACAGTATCCGCCGGCGGGAATGGCTTTAATACCAAATTCCGTTTCGCCCCGACGGTAGGACCATATTTTTTGGCCAAAGCCAAGGAAGAATTCTGAGACTTTCATACCAAAACGCTTTGCCGTGATGAAATGGCCAAATTCATGGACCATAATCGAGAGCAAAAGGGCAACGATAAAGGCGAGGATTCCTAATGCTTGCATGGGGTTATCTTCTCAGGTTGCGGAGACATTTGGCGCCATTTGCCCAGTAGTAGGATGCCTCCATGACTTCAATTCCGCAGGTTCGCGCTCTCGTTACAGATATTCCAGGCCCTCGTTCACAAGAAATTCTCAAACGCAAAAGTGAAGCGGTTTCATCCGCCCTCGGAATGGCCATTCCCATCATCGTTGAGCGCGCTGGTGGCGGAATCCTGGTAGACGTCGACGGAAACTCCATCATCGATATGGGTTCCGGAATCGCTGTCGTAAGTGTGGGAAACAGCGCCGATCGAGTCGTTGCCAATGTCAAAGCTCAAGTTGAAGCCTTCACTCATACATGCTTCATGGTCGCTCCCTACCTTGGTTACATTGAAGTCTGCGAAGCTCTCAATCGTTTAACTCCCGGAACGCACAAGAAGAAATCAATTCTTCTCAACTCCGGAGCCGAAGCACTTGAAAATGCTGTAAAGATTGCTCGTCATTACACCAAGCGTCAAGCAATCGTTGTCTTTGAACATGGCTACCACGGTCGCACCAACCTCACGATGGGTATGACTGCAAAGAACATGCCCTACAAAGAAGGTTTCGGTCCTTTTGCTCCCGAGGTATATCGGATGCCTATGGCCTACCCATTTAGATGGGAAGGCGGCGCGCAAGAGTGTGAGAAAGAAGCGCTCGAACTCGTTATCCACAAGATGGAAAAGGAACTCGGTGCAAAAAATATTGCTGCCATAGTCATTGAACCCATTCAAGGTGAAGGCGGATTTATCGTTCCTCCTAAGGGATTCTTGCCAGGACTATCTAAGTTTGCAACAGAGAATGGCATCGTCTTTATCGCCGATGAAGTTCAAACCGGATTTGCTCGCACCGGACAAATGTTTGCTAGCGAAGACGAAGGCGTTGTTCCTGACTTGATCGCAACAGCTAAGGGAATCGCTGGCGGTCTTCCACTTGCAGGCGTCACAGGGCGCGCAGAAATAATGGACTCCATCCATTCAGGTGGACTTGGCGGTACATATGGAGGCTCACCTGTAGCGTGCGCAGCTGCCCTCGGAGCAATTGCGACAATAGAAGAAGAAAATCTTTGCGCTCGCGCTAAAGAGATCGGCGCAATTATTTCCACCGCGCTCAACGCGATGAAAGATAAATATCCAATCATCGGTGAAGTGCGCGGACGTGGAGCAATGCAGGCACTTGAATTCGTTATTCCCGGCGGCATCGAGCCAAACCCTGCAGTACTTACTGGAATCGTTAAGTTCTGCCAGAACGAAGGCGTTCTCATTCTCACTGCAGGTACCTATGGAAACGTCATTCGCCTCTTGCCACCACTAGTAATGCCAGAAAATCTTTTGCGCGAAGCACTTGAGATTCTCGATCGCGCAATAGCCTCAGCGATCTAAAACGTTTTGAATGGGCGAATAACTTTCGCCCTTCTTACGCTTTGCGATTGCACTCAAAGCCTCTAGAACCACGCGATTGGCCAAGATTGCTGTGATATCTGCGCTGTCATAAGCAGGGGCAACTTCGACAATATCGATACCTACTACTGGCAACTCAAGACAAATCCGACGGACCGCCTCTAGAAGTTCACGGCTTGTCATTCCACCTGGTTCTGGTGTTCCTGTTCCTGGTGCCATTCCTGGATCCACGACATCGATATCAACGGAAAGAAAAACACCAACACAATCATCGGTTAAGCGCGCAAAAGATTCGTCTAATACTTCTTTGAACCCGCGGTGATGAATTTCAGTCATTTCATAGGAGCGCATTCCTTGATCGCGCATCCATTCAAGGGTGGCGTTTTCTGGCCAATACCCACGAAGCCCCAACTGCAAGAAACGATCACCACGAACAGCGCCTGAATCAATAAGGCGGCGCATCGGAGTTCCGTGTCCAACGAGCGCTCCAAATTGGGTATCGCCAGTATCTGCGTGTGCATCAAAATGAATCATGGAAATCTTTCCCATACCGCGATGCTTTGCAATACCTGCAACGTCAGCGGAGGCAATGGAGTGATCTCCACCAAGAATTACCGGAATGACGCCAGCACGAGAAAGTTTTTCTGTTGCAGCAGCCAGAACTTCAAGTGAGGCAACTAGGTCTCCGCCGGGCATCATGAGATCCCCTGCATCGCGAACTTTCAATTCAGTCAGCGCATCAACGCGCAAAGCCATATGTGGACGCTCTCCGTCATGCGGCAAATAATCGCCAGCGCGGATTGCTTGAGGACCGAACTTTGCACCCGAGCGATAGGACGTTCCGCTATCAATGGGCGCACCAAGAATCACAACATCTGAGTCGGCATAGGAAGCGGGATCATCTATGTCGCAACGTGGAATCCCGAGGAAGGTGAAATCAGGTCCATACATATTTCCATGGTTGGTCACACCTTAAGGGTAGTCCATCGCCACGCGAGAGTTAGCGACCGCCTAGAAAGCTCGAATGGCGCGGACATAGCCCAACTGAGCTTTGTATCCGGCAGTCTTACTGCCTCCATCGAAGTACATAACCATGGCACCTTGATCATTCTGGATCATTACATCCGGCGGTCCAGAATTAGGATCCACTATCCAGTGCACGGAAGAAGCCCAGTAATAGCCTGTCACGGCGTTTAGAACTGCGCCATCCAAAAATCCTAGCAATTGTGATTGCCCTGCCCACACATTGCAGGGCGATGCATCTGTAACCCACGGTTGTCCGTTGACATATTTACACAGTTGATTAAGTTCGGCGATATTGGGTAGATACCAATCGTTCTTACTTCCGCCATCATAGTTACGTGCTGCACCTGCTGCGGTAGTAATGCCGTTTGGTTGCAAAACAATTGCAATTGAATTCATAAATCCCAGTCCAATGTGGGTGTTGATATTCAGCGAGTCATCAACAATTCCAGGAACGTTTGAAAGTGACTGTGACCAGATTAACGTAGGGTCAGATAGACCTGCCCACGTACTTGGAGCAACTTCCAGATCATGGCAAAGCCCCCCACCAAGTCCTGCTGTTGCACTAAAAGTTGGACCACAGTTGAAGCCAGCTGTACTGTGATAAAAAACGGTTCCATTGCCAGGGCCCGTATTCCCAACACTGCAAGTTCCGCCGGTGGCACAAGAAGGTGCACTCACGACCACAGTTGTCGAGGCTTGACCCCTATTGCCTGCTACATCTTCACCTGTAACGATGAAAGTATGAGAGCCGGCATCAAGTGCTCCAATTGCAAAAGGAGTAGAACACGACACTGGAGAATTGCTATCCAGTTTGCAGGTAAAAGTGATGGCAGTTCCAGGTGATGAAGTTTCAGTCCATGAGGCGCTATAGGAAGGTCCAACACCAATTAGCAGATTAGTAATTACTGGAGCTAGGTGATCGATAGTAAAAGTAAATGAAGCCGTTGGCCCTTGCACGCCAGAAACGATTTGGTAAACATGAAAAGCATGAATGCCGTCAGCTAAGGATCGGGTCTGGAAGACAGATGTACATGTAGCTGCCACATCTGAATCAACGTAACACCAGAGGCCACCCTGAATCGGTGAATCAAAATAAAATCTTGGCGTAGGATTGCTAGTGACCGGCTGATTGAAAGCTGAAATAGATACCGTAGGTAATCCCGTTATCAAACTTATTTTGCCTGACTCTTCTGAACTGTAATAAGTACCTGCAACTTGATTTGATTCTTTTGAATCGGATTTATTGACTGCGTTACCAATCGCCTGAACGGTGACCTTGTAAGTCTTACCCGGTATCAAATCAGCGACACTATCGCCGGATGAGAAAGGCGTAATCGTTCTCAAAGGGCGCTCTCCAGTACTGGCATAGAGACGAACTGCGTAAGAAGAGGCCGAGACTTGATGTAACACGGCGTTGAAAGTCACCACGGCTGAAATAGGAGTTACAGTTAACGAGATCCCCTTTGGTGAAGCCAGCTTGCTAGTGCGATAAGAGTTTGCGTCATCGGCAAGTGCAGGATTAGCTAAGCTTGAATAGCCCAGAAGGAGGGCAATCATCGCGAGAAATGCAGTAACTTTTGAAGAGCGCACTTTCATCTACTTTCTGTTGATTTCCTTCACGTAAAATGAAGTACTGACCCAATCTCAAATGTGTCGAAACACCGAGCACGCTCGGCCCCTCATTCTGAGTGGTAGCACCCATAACTGCAATAGTTTTCTGGGGATATCTCTAGATTTGATGGATATCTCTGCTCTCACCCGAAAAGCGTGAGCGTGGACGGCGGTCAGGGATTAAGAATCGAAGCCTAAGCCCAAGCGATCAAGGAATTTTAGCCATAGATTGCGGCGACCTTCATTATGGTCTGCTTTATAGATGGACCACTGTGTGATTCGGATAAAGATAAAGCGGAAAGGTTCTGGTGGGAACGGCAGCGGCTTCTTTCGAACCATTTTAAGTTTGGTCGCTTCGCTATCGATGCCATCGAGTAAATCCAACATCGTTGATGCTCCAAATCGAGTTGCACCGACACCGAGTCCTGTATATCCCAAGACATAGGCAACTTTGCCTTTATGGGCTGTGCCCCAAAATGGTGAAAATCGAGTACAAGTATCTATGGCTCCTCCCCAACCGTGGGTAAAGGAAATACCCTCGAGCTGTGGAAATGTCTTGAGAAAATTCTCTGCCAAAGTTGCATAGATCTCAGGACTAAATTCATATTCATATCGAACCTTGCCGCGGAAATTATAAATTGCTTCATAACCACCCCAGAGAATGCATCCGTCATTTGTAAGGCGGTAATAGTGGAATTGATTTCCAGAATCGGAAAGCCCCTCGCGTCCATCCCATCCAATGCTTGCCCGTTGCTCGGGAGTAAGCGGTTCTGTAACTAATTGATAGTCATAGACCGGAACGACGTACTTACGTGCACCTCGAACAAGGGATTTGAAAACATTTGTAGCAAGCGCCACTTTCTTCGCCTTGATCGTTCCATATGGAGAGTGAACTAGGACGTGATCATCTTCGTATTCAATCCACTCTACTTTGGAGTTTTCGAAAATCTTGACACCCAGCGATAGACATACCTTTTCAAGACCCCAAACCAAGCGAGCAGGATCAACCATTGCAGTGCCATCATGGTCATAGAGCGCGCCCACATAAATCGGGGACTTGACTCGTGCCTGAATTTCTTCTTTGGAAAGAAACTCCACATGATCGCCATAACTATTGCGCAGGTCGGCTTCTTCTTTCATTCCTTCAAGCTGCCACGGCGCTACGGCTACTCGAAGTTCACCTGTCCGCTCCCAGTCGCAATCAATTCCATATTTTCTAATTGTGGCTTCAATAGCGTCATGATTTTCACGGCCCAGGCGTTCAATAATCTGCATCTCGTCTTTATAGCGCGCATATCCATTAACGAATCCATGCGTAAGTGAGGAGTTGCAAAATCCGCCGTTTCGACCCGATGCTCCGGCGCCCGTTTCGCGTTGTTCGATAATGATGACTTCACGTTCAGGGTTGCGCTCTTTTGCAAGCAGAGCAGTCCATAAACCTGTGTAGCCAGCGCCGACAATGCAAAGGTCAGTGGAAATATCGCCGATGAGTGCGGAATGAGAATCTGGTTCAAGCGGATCAGAATCCAACCAATAAAGCGAAGGTTGGAGATCGGCTAAATGACGAAGAACAAAAGGGTCGATGGTGGCCATCGCACAGCCGGCTTAGCGCCGGACTCACCCCTTTACCTACATTGACAGTTGGCCCGGGTCCTCCGGAGTCCTACCCCAAAGCGTTAAGTCCTTCGACTTAATTTTTTCACTTCAGATAGCGACAATATAGCCGCTAAACGCGATTTTTCCTACTTGATGCGAATTGCCCGATCAAAACAATAGTGAGAGCCAAGATAAACATGGTGGATCCGATCACATTTGCCTGCGGTGGAATACCGCGGGCCGATGAAATATAGACG
>CAIYBL010000007.1 GCA_903924485.1 uncultured Actinomycetes bacterium | reverse complement strand
CTTTCACGACTTACGATTTGTGCAAGTGCAGCACGGTCCACTTTGCCGATGCTCATTAAAGGAAGTTTTTCTAAGAAGAGTATTCCTTTGGGTTTCGCCATATCCCCTAATGACTGCGCGAGTACGGCTGCAATTTCCTTTTCGGATGGGTGCGATCCTCCTGCACAAGCAATATGTAGGGCCGATCCCCATTCAGAATCAGGAAGTGCAAATGCAGCGGAATCAATATGAGGAAAGGCGCCCGATAACACCTTCTCAACTGCTGAGAGGGAGATATTTTCTCCACCACTAATGATTACGTCATCAGCTCGTCCGATGACAGAAAGTTTGCCGTCAGAAATCGTGCCCAGATCATTTGTAGTAAACCAACCATCTTTTGTCGAACTCTGCCATGAGGCTTCGTCATTGAGGTAGCCCGTTGCTAAAACTGTTCCGCGAATACGAATAAGTCCTTCGCTGTCTGTTTCAACGTCGACACCATTTAATGGAACTCCGTTGTAAACGCACCCGCCACAGGTTTCACTCATTCCGTATGTCTCGACGACATTTATTGAATTCTCGATCGCTTGCTGGCGCACTTCCTGAGATAGGGCGGCACCTCCAACAAGGACTGCAGTGCAATTTTTAAGGTGAGCCAAAAGCGCGTCATCCCCATTAAGCGCACGAAAAAGTTGCGTAGGAACGATTGCTGTGAAATTTGCATGGGGGTATTTCTTTGCCTCCCGAAGATCCAGCGGGGTCGTACCTAGTTCCATTGAGCGGATCAAGACATTAAGTCCCGCAATATGAGTCAGGGGAAGCAGCAAGGACCAGGTATCGCCAAACTTCGCTCCGAGGAATGCGTTCGAGGATCGAGCCGATGCCAGCAGCGCGCCAGAGGAGAGTCCTACTTCCTTGGGGACGCCAGTTGATCCGCTCGTGGCGATCACGACACTGACGCGATCTGGGACGCGGGTGCTTTCGACCTCCCCAAGTCCGATTGCATGACCTTGTCCAGTAAGAGCGCTCGTTAACTCCACCATGAGGGATGACATGGAGCACTCTCTGGCTAGAACCAGCAGCTCTCGTTGTGACGACTTTTCCATTGAAACCGTAGGCTATCGCTCGTGAGCACTCGGGAGGAAATATGAGTAAGCCAATTAAGCGCGATTTCGGCAGCAGGGTCATTCCATCCTGGGAGGTTGGTCCGGGGGGAGAGAACTTTACGGATGTCCTCTATCAGTGCGCCGATGGCATCGCGAAAATCACCATCAATCGTCCGCAGGTGCGCAATGCATTTCGACCTCAAACAATTATCGAGTTGCAGAGCGCATTTTCACTTGCCCGCGATAACGAAGAAGTTGGCGTCATCATTCTTACTGGCGCTGGCAATGAGGCATTTTGTTCGGGCGGGGATATCAACGTCCGCGGTGATGATGGATATCTCGGCGATGATTCACTTGCGAAAAAAGGAATTGGTCGTCTCAATGTTTTGGATTTGCAAGTGCAGATCCGTCGAACCCCAAAGCCTGTTGTTGCAATGGTTGCCGGATGGGCAATTGGCGGGGGACATGTTTTGCACGTTGTCTGCGACTTAACGATTGCAGCAGACAACGCAAAATTTGGTCAAACGGGTCCCATGGTCGGATCCTTTGATGGAGGGTACGGAGCAGGTTTGTTGGCCGCGCATGTTGGACAAAAGAAGGCGCGCGAAATTTGGTTTATGACTCGCGAATACGATGCGCAAGAAGCGCTCGCAATGGGCATGATCAACACTGTTGTTCCGATTGCAGAATTAGAAGCAGAGACTGTTTCATGGTGTCGCGAGATGTTACGTAATTCGCCAATGGCACTTCGATTACTTAAAGCCAGTTTAAATGCTGCCGATGATGGATTAGCTGGTGTGCAGCAGCTTGCAGGCGATGCGACCTTGCTTTTCTATATGACACAAGAAGGACAAGAAGGAAGAGATGCTTACATGGAAAAGCGCCCACCGGACTTTGGAAAATTTCCAAGGCGCCCATAAATGTTGGATTCAATTCTTGAATCTCTCCATGTAATCGAACTTCCGACAAAAACTAATTTTCGTGGAGTCACTTCGCGCGAAGTTGCCCTCTTTGAAGGTCCTGCAGGGTGGGCGGAATTTTCGCCATTTCTTGAATACGAAGCAAGGGAATGCGTTCCTTGGTTGGTTTGCGCCATTGAATCAGCGACACAATCTGCGCCGCAGCCAATCCGAAGGCGGATACCCGTCAACGCAACTTTGCCAGCGGTTGATGGTTTAGGCAAGATTCAAGAAATTCTCTCGTGGTACCCAGGATGTTCCACTATAAAGATTAAAGTCGGAAGTGATTTATCAGCCGATATGCAGAGAATTTCCGATGTCCGTGCGACCGCTCCCGATGCAAAAATACGTATTGATGTAAACGGCTCATGGGAGGTTGATCAGGCCTATCGGGCGCTGAAATCGATATGTGATGCCGGACCGATTGAATATGTCGAGCAACCATGCGCAACTGCGGAGCAACTTCGCGAACTGAAGAAATTACTCAACGGAAGCGTTCTGATTGCAGGCGATGAGGTGCTTCGAAAGGCACGCTCACCAATGCAGGTGGACCTCAGCGATGCGGTAGATATTCTGATGCTTAAAGTTGCGCCTTTAGGTGGAATTGCTCGAAGTTTAGAGCTTGCAAAAAAACACGGACTTCCTGTTGTTATCTCCAGTGCCTTGGAATCAGCCGTGGGGATTTCTTACGGAATTAAGTTGGCTGCAGCGCTTCCTGAATTACATTACGCATGTGGCTTAGCCACTGGCAAACTTCTCGGCGCAGATGTTGCACTTCTGCCACTTGTTGATGGATGCATGGAAGTGGCAAGCCTCGAGCCTTCCCCTGACGCACTTCTTGACTATCGCGTCAGCCCTGAAAGATTAGAGCGCTGGCGCCAGAGAATACGAGACACTTGGGCAGCTGGTGCGCAAGCTTGGGTTTTAGAGGAAGGATGGGTCTGGTGAATTCCTCAACATCTTTAGCACGCAACATCGTTAGCCAGATCATTGAAGCCGGAATCACTGATGTTGTTCTTTCGCCCGGTTCGCGCAATGCTCCGTTATCGATCGCTTTTTATCAAGCCGAAGTACGTGGGCTTATAACTCTTCACGTTCGAATCGACGAGAGAAGCGCAGCCTTTTTCGCATTGGGGATTGCCAAGGCATCGAATCGCCCAGTGGTTATTGTCTGCACTAGCGGTACGGCAGTTGCCAATTATTACCCCGCAGTTCTTGAAGCTCACCATTCTCAGATCCCTTTGCTGGTGCTCACTGCCGATCGCCCGGAACGATTAAGGCTCACTGGCGCGAATCAGACGACACTTCAAGCAAATTTCTTTTCCGATGCAGTGGCTTATGCAGCAGATATTTCTGAACATGAATTCGATTTCTCTCATGCTTTGACTAGTTTGTCACTTGGTCCAGTCCATTTGAATATTCAGTTTGATGAACCACTTTTGCCAGATGATGAGAGCGACTGGTTATCGGGAGTTTCAAAGAGAGCGCTCAGCCAAAACCTTGCTGAAACTTCCGCACAATTTACTACCTCAAGCACTCGCGGAGTTGCCGTTGTAGGTCATGACCGTGGTGGATTTGCAACTCACGATGTAGTTAATTTTCTGCGGGAGATCGGCTGGCCGGTTATTTCGGAAGATCCCCTTTTTTATTCAGAAAGTATTGCTCATGCATCACTTTTCCTTACCTCGGAAAGAAATCGAAAGGAACTGCGACCTGAAACCGTCGTGGTTATTGGGCGCACCACGCTTTCACGTTCCATTAACGCCTTGATTAAATCGGCAGACCAAGAAGTGGTGATCGACTCACGCATTGAATCCCTAGATACAAAGAGAACCGCTGATCAACTCTTCAGCGCGATTCCGACTCTGCTTAACACCGCCGAAGTTGATACCCAGTGGATGGAGCTCTGGCAAAAGAAATCGGCTCTCTCGCGTTCGCTGTTGAGCACCCTGCCTGATTGGTGTGAGGAGAATATTGGGCGAGCACTTTCGGCTGTATTGCCAGCCAGGACTCCACTCTTTATTTCTTCGTCGCGCCCGATTAGAGATATAGAAGGCTTTGCCGCGCCACGTGCTGATATTGAAACCTTTGCCAATCGCGGTCTTGCTGGAATCGATGGAAATATTTCTACGGCTCTAGGCATTGCATCCCAACGTAGTAATTCGGTTGCGATCATTGGGGACCTATCCTTTCTCCACGACATGGGAGCTTTAGTCGCGACGGCTGGAGTTAATCTTCGACTAGTTGTCATTAACAATGATGGGGGAGGAATCTTTTCTACCTTGCCCCAAAACTCTGTGGAGGGTTTCGAAAAGATATTCGGGACTCCTCATGGTCAAGATCCGGCTGCCATTGCGCAAGCTATGGGAATTGAATCCAGAACTGTTGCAACGATGGAAGATTTTGTACGCGAATTATCTGCGCCAATAAAAGGTTTATCTGTTCTTGTCGCGAAAGTTCCTACTCGTGCAGAAAATGCCAAGATCCTTGTAGATTTCTACAAGGCTATCGAGGGTCTGTAACTATTCCTGTAGGGCGCTCTTCATTGCCGAAAACTTCACTTGGCTTTCGCTGAGTTCGCGCTCTGGATTTGAGCCAGCAACAATTCCACATCCAGCAAAGAGTCTGATGGATTCGCCATCAATCTGACCGCAACGAAGTGCAATTCCAAGTTCGCCATCACCTCGAGCATCAATCCAACCAACAGGCCCTGCGTATCTACCGCGAGACATTCCTTCAAGTTTCGTAATTATTTCTGCAGCAACATTTGTTGGTGTTCCGCACACGGCTGCAGATGGATGAAGTTTCTCAAGTATCGCGAAGGTGTCAACATGCGAACGAGATTCTGCAATGGCGCCAGTGACATCAGTTGCCAAGTGCATGAGATTTGCCAGGTGCAGCACATAGGGGGACTCGGGGACGTTTGTTGAAGCGCAAAATTGAGCTAGTGAATCTGCGACAGAGCGCACGGCATACACATGTTCTTCTAGGTCTTTGGAGGACCTGGCAAGCGAGGCAGCCAGAGCCAAATCTTTTTCATCGTCGCCGGTTCTACTAATAGTTCCGGCGAGCACTCGAGAGGTAACCATTCCGTGCTTAAGTCGCAGGAGTAATTCGGGAGTTGCTCCGACTAGGCCATCAACGGCAAAGCTCCACGTTGTTGGGTATTCGGCAGAAAGATTGCGAAGAATGAGGCGCGGATCAATGGCAGAGGTTGTCGTGGCATTGAGATCTCGAGCGAGAACTACTTTTTCAACGTCTCCATTGTGAATTAACTCAATCGCTTTTCCAACTTGCTCTTCCCATTTATAGGGCGGCAACGTTCCATCTCCCCATGTGTACGTCAGATTTTCAAGCGCGGCTATCTCATCTGGAAGAACAGGTGCGGGATCGCTGCCAATCCATGTAATCCAAGAGATTCCGTCACGCATTCCCACCACAACTTGCGGGATAACAAGTACTGACTCTTCATCGGGAGAAAAAGAAAATGAAGTGAAAAGAATTGGGCCAGTGCCCGATGCATGAACTGAGTCGGTTATTGATAATTTTTCCAATTGTTGATGCCACCAATTTCTGGCATCACTAAAACGATCTTTCCCGCTGACAGTGATGGTTGCGTGAATTCCCCAGGCAACAAGTCCTTCTCCTCTGCGCACCCATGACATGGGATTGGCATCGGGCAAGAGATCAAGAAGCGGTAGGTGGTCTCCAAGACGCGTCGTAGTTACTTGAGTTAATTGGGCCATCATCAATGATTATTTTTGTACAAAACGCCAGACGAGTGGCAATGAAGTGCCAGCGATTGCCACTTTTATAATTTCTCCGATTATGAATGGAGTAAATCCAGCTGCGATTGTCCAGGACCAGCTTTTCCCAACAGATGCATGTAACCAAAGCAATCCCATCGAGAAAATAATTACATCCCCCAACAACATTGTGACGAGAGCTTTATTAATACGCTGATCCCATTTGCGACCAGCTAGCGCTCCAACAACAAAAGAGGCGACCAGCATTCCAACGAGGTATCCACCTGTAGCGCCAGTGAGTCTGCTTAATCCGTGTGCGCCGCCAGCAAATATTGGAGCACCTGCGATACCCACTAGAAGATAGGTGAGGAAAGTTGTTAGTCCAAGAGTTGCGCCATAGCTGGTTCCAATTAATAGGACGCCCAGAGTTTGTCCCGTGACGGGGATTGGTGAACCTGGGATTGGAAGAGCCACTTGAGCCAAAAGCGCGAGCGCCAGTACTCCTGCCGCAACAAGCAAGGCATTTGTGGCTGCATTTGTGCGCCCAAAGACGGCGCTACGCAAAGAAATGGGATACGTGGACATTCGCTCTCCTTATAAGTTGTGAGGCGAGCCTACTCTGCGCGAGAATAAAGACATGTCCCGCGCCAACCTTGATAAAGACCCCGATGAAGTCGCGGCAATGTTTGATGGCGTCGCCAAGCGTTATGACCTCATGAATGACCTCTTAAGCCTGGGGCGCACTGGTGCCTGGCGCAAAGTCACGACAGCCACGATTGCCCCAAAGCCGGGTATGAAGATTCTCGATTTAGCCGCTGGCACGGGATCATCCAGCGAGCCATTGGCAAAAGCCGGCGCCGATGTCATTCCAGCTGATTTCTCTGAAGGAATGCTCGCCGCTGGCCGACTGCGCCACCCTCACCTTCCCTTCACTAAGGCAGATGCCTTGAATCTGCCCTTCGCCGCCAATTCATTTGACGTTGTCACGATCTCATTTGGTCTTCGAAACACCACAGATATGGATAAAGCCCTCCGTGAGGCGCTTCGGGTCACCAAACCTGGTGGGCGCTTAGTCATTTCCGAATTCTCAGCTCCGACTTTCCGTCCGTTTCGTACCATTTATACCAATTACCTGATGAGAGCCCTTCCTGTAATTGCCCGCAAGACATCAAGTAACCCCGATGCATATATCTATTTGGCTGAATCGATTCGGGCCTGGCCTGATCAAGCAGCGCTCGCTGATCGCATCACCGGCGCTGGCTGGAGCCAGGTTGCTTGGCAAAACCTCACTGGTGGAGTTGTCGCAGTTCACAGAGCAATCAAGGCTTAGCGGTATTTGATGTGATGCTGGAAACCCTAGTATTTGGCACATCATGACTTCCACACCCAATCCTTATGTACCGATTCTGGTCATCGGAGCCATTGGTTTCGGGTTTGCTGCTATCTCACTTGTCATAGCTGCGATCACAGGACCCAAGCGCTATAACCGCGCAAAGGCTCAGGCTTATGAGTGTGGAATCGAACCAAGTCCGCAAGCTGCAGAGGGTGGACGCTTTCCAATTAAATATTTCTTAACAGCGATGCTCTTTATTATTTTTGATATTGAAATTGTTTTCCTTTATCCATGGGCCGTAACTTTCGACAAGCTTGGTGTTTTCGGGCTTGCTGAAATGGGGATCTTCATCGCCACGGTATTTGTTGCTTATGCATATGTTTGGCGCCGCGGCGGATTGGAATGGGACTAATTGTGGGTTTAGAAGAAAAATTACCTAGCGGACTTGTTTTAACTAGCGTTGAAAAACTTGCGGGGTATATGCGCAAGAACTCATTGTGGCCAGCAACATTTGGCCTTGCATGTTGCGCAATTGAAATGATGGCCGCTGGTGCTGGACGTTATGACTTAGCGCGTTTTGGAATGGAAGTATTCCGCGCCTCTCCTCGACAAGCAGATCTCATGATTGTTGCCGGCCGTGTATCCAACAAAATGGCTCCTGTGCTTCGCCAAATTTATGATCAAATGGCGGCACCAAAATGGGTCATAGCAATGGGCGCTTGTGCCTCTTCTGGCGGAATGTTCAACAACTATGCAATTGTGCAAGGCGTTGATCACGTAGTTCCTGTTGATATTTATCTGCCTGGCTGTCCACCAAGACCCGAAATGTTGATGGATGCGATCTTGAAACTTCACGAGAATATTAATAACGAAAAGCTAGGACCAAACCGCGAAAGAATCATTCGCGAAGTTGAAGAGGCAGCAATGGCAGCAAAGCCAACGCATCAATTAAAGGGATTGCTCGCGTGAGCGATCAAGGTATGTTCGGAGCAAAAGGCTCCGGAGATACATCTGGTTACGGTGGGCTCGTTCGCACTGCAGCATCTAGTGGCTCCAGCGAACGTCCCTACGGTGGATATTTTGACGAAGTAGCCGATGATTTAGAGCGTGCATATCCTGATTTTGCTGATGCTATTGAACGTGTCGTTGTTGATCGCGGCGAACTTACGCTTCACGTAAAGCGCGAAAGACTCGTGGAAGTTTCTACAATTCTGCGCGACAAGTTGCTCTTTGAAATGTGCCTCGGAGTTAGCGGCGTGAACTACCCGGCTGATACCAATCGCGAATTACATGCGATTTACCCGTTGCTTTCGATGACGCACAATCGCCGAATTCGAGTAGAAGTTTCAGTTCCAGATTCGGATCCACATATTCCATCGCTCGTTGAAGTATGGGCTGGCAACAACTGGAACGAACGCGAAACTTTTGACATGTTCGGAATTATTTTTGACGGACATCCAGGACTCACTCGTATTTTGATGCCTGATGATTGGCGCGGACATCCACAACGTAAGGATTACCCACTTGGCGGAATTCCTGTTGAATACAAGGGCGCAACCGTGCCACCTCCTAATGAGCGCAGGTCATACCGATGACTACTTATAGCGATCCATATGCATCCTCGCGTGAAACCACTGAAGGCACAGTTTTCTCTGTCACGGGCGGAGATTGGGACTCACTTGTTACTGAAATTGGCGCGACCAAGGAAGAGCGCGTCGTCGTCAACATGGGTCCTCAACATCCATCAACGCACGGAGTACTTCGTTTAGTTCTAGAACTTGAAGGCGAGACTGTTACTGAACTTCGTTGCGGAGTTGGATACCTGCATACAGGAATTGAAAAGAATGCGGAGTATCGCAGTTGGACTCAGGGTGTCACATTCGTTACGCGTATGGATTACCTAGCCCCACTTTTTAATGAAACTGCATATTGCCTAGGTGTAGAAAAACTTCTTGGTATTACAAATGAGGTACCAGAGCGCGCAAGCGTTATTCGCGTCATGATGATGGAGTTCAATCGAATTTCATCGCACATGGTTGCTCTTGGCACTGGTGCTCTTGAACTAGGCGCCCTTTCTCCTATGATTTTTTGTTTCCGCGAGCGCGAAAAAGTACTAGATGTTTTCGAGCTCATCGCTGGTCTTCGCATGAACATGGCCTATGTACGCCCAGGAGGAGTTGCCCAGGATCTACCTGCTGGGGCTCTGCCAAAACTGCGCGAAACAGTTAAAGAGTTGCGTCGGGATTTCAAAGACAATGACAAGTTGCTGATTGGCAATACCATTTGGATGAAGCGCACAGAAGGCATTGGATTCCTTGACCTTGCAGGCGCCACCACTCTTGGCATTACTGGCCCAGTATTGCGTTCGACCGGAATGCCTTGGGATCTGCGCAAAATGCAGCCATATTGCGGCTACGAGGATTACAACTTCGATGTTATTACGGCAAATACCTCCGATGTTTATGGACGTTTCTTAATCCGTATGAACGAACTCGAGCAATCACTTCGCATTATTGAGCAGTGCATCGACAAGTTGGAAAAACTTGAAGGCGCTCCAGTAATGGTTGCCGATAAGAAGATTGCGTGGCCAGCCCAGCTTGCCCTCGGCGGAGATGGACTAGGTAATTCACTGGACCACATTCGCGAAATCATGGGCACTTCCATGGAGTCATTGATTCACCACTTCAAGCTGGTTACTGAAGGCTTCCGAGTTCCTGCCGGTCAGGTTTATTCAGCAGTTGAGTCACCTCGCGGAGAAATGGGCGTTCATCTGGTTTCAGATGGTGGCACCAAACCTTTCCGTGTTCACTTTCGTGAACCATCCTTTAACAATCTCCAAGCAACGGCAGCAATGTGTGAAGGCAGCTTGATCGCTGACATCATTGGTGCGGTCGCTTCAATTGATCCTGTGATGGGTGGTGTTGACCGCTAATGGCATATTCCGAGCAAGAACTCTCAGTGATGGATTCCATGATCGCGCGCTATCCGCGTCCTCGATCGGCCATCATGCCGTTACTCCATTATGTGCAGTCATTAGCTGGCTTTGTTACTAATGAAGGTATTGAAGAGATTGCTCTGAAATTAAATATCGCAACTGCTGAAGTTTCTGCAGTCGCTACTTTTTACACACAATACAAGCGCCAGGCAATTGGCGAATACCACGTAGGGGTATGCACCAATACTTTGTGCGCAGTTATGGGCGGGGATGAAATTCTCGCTGGTCTCAAAGATCACCTCGGGCTCGAAAATGATGGGGTTACCGCCGACGGCAAAGTTTCACTTGAACACATCGAGTGCAATGCTGCATGTGACTATGCACCTGTCGTAATGGCGAACTGGGAGTTTTACGATAATCAGACCGTTCAATCGGCCAAGGACCTCGTTGATTCAATGCGCGCAGGAAAACCAACTCCTCCAACTCGCGGACCAAATGTTCTTCCAACATGGAAAGAGAATTCAGCGCTACTTGCTGGACTCAATGACGGTCATGCAAACGAAGGCGTTTCCGCTGGCGGGCCATCATTACTCGGTTTGAAACTCTCCAAGAAAGGCTCTAAGAAATGAGCGCGTTGACCCCCGTTCTTTCAGCCCACTGGGATGAAGAAGATTCATTCACTATCGCTGGTTACAAACGTCATGCCGGATACAAGGCTGCTGCAAAGGCTCTTAAGATGGAACCAGACGCCGTAATTCAGCTTGTTAAAGATTCAGGACTTCGTGGTCGTGGTGGAGCAGGTTTTCCTACCGGAATGAAATGGGGATTTATTCCTCAAGGTGACAACAAAGATCATTACTTAGTCGTTAACGCCGATGAATCCGAGCCTGGCACATGTAAAGACATGCCATTGCTTATGGCCAATCCTCACGTCCTTATTGAAGGAATCATCATTGCTTCATATGCAATTCGTGCGAAATACGCATTTATTTATGTTCGCGGAGAAGTTGCTCATGTTGTACGCCGCCTCCAACAAGCAATTGATGATGCGTATGCAGCTGGCCACCTCGGTAAAAACATTTTCAAAAGCGGTGTGGATTTAGAACTTGTACTTCATGTTGGAGCAGGCGCCTATATCTGCGGAGAAGAGACTGCGCTTCTTGATTCGCTAGAAGGATTCCGCGGTCAGCCACGTCTTCGACCACCTTTTCCTGCAATCGCTGGGCTCTATGCCCGTCCAACAGTGGTCAACAATGTTGAGTCCATTGCCTCCGTTCCAGCAATTGTCGCTAAAGGTGCCGAATGGTTTTCAGCGATGGGTACTGAAAAGAGCAAGGGAATGACTCTTTATTCTCTCTCTGGTCACGTTGCCAACCCTGGACAATTTGAAGCACCTCTAGGAATTACATTGCGTGAAATTCTCGAACTGGCCGGCGGAGTTCGAGAAGGTCACCAGCTTAAATTTTGGACACCAGGTGGATCATCAACGCCATTATTTACTGCAGACCATTTAGATACACCGCTTGATTACGAAGGAGTATCCGCAGCTGGATCCATGCTCGGAACGAAAGCGCTCCAAATATTTGATGAAACCACCTGCATAGTTCGCGCCGTTCTTCGATGGACCGAATTTTACAAACATGAATCCTGCGGAAAATGCACTCCTTGCCGCGAAGGTACGTGGTGGTTGGTACAGATTTTGCGCGATCTTGAAAACGGTAAGGGAACCGCTGCCGACCTCGATAAGTTGCTTGATTTATGCGACAACATCTTGGGTCGTTCTTTCTGCGCTTTGGGCGATGGCGCTACTAGCCCGATCACATCATCAATTAAATATTTCCGTGATGAGTACATTGCACATGTCACTAACGCTGGTTGCCCATTTGATTCTCATGCCTCAACACTTTTCGCATCAGCGAAGGTAGGTGCGTAAGTGAGTACTGACGTCGTGGACATGATCACCGTAATCGTTGATGGATTTGAAATTACCGTGCCAAAGGGCACGCTTGTTATTCGAGCCGCAGAGAAACTTGGAATTCAGATTCCTCGTTTCTGCGATCACCCTCTTTTAGATCCAGTGGGCGCCTGCCGTCAGTGCTTAGTTGATATTGAAATCAACGGCCGCGCATTTCCAAAGCCTCAGGCTTCATGCACCATTCCCGTTGAACCCGGAATGATCATAAAGACTCAACTAACATCACCAGTTGCGCAAAAGGCGCAAGAAGGCGTGATGGAGCTACTTCTTATCAACCACCCTCTTGATTGCCCTGTGTGCGACAAAGGCGGGGAATGCCCTTTGCAAAACCAGGCGATGAGCACGGGCCGATCAGAATCTCGCTTTGAAGGAACCAAGCGCACTTTCGAAAAACCAATCAACATTTCATCGCAAGTATTACTTGATCGTGAACGTTGTGTCTTGTGTGCTCGCTGCACTCGATTCTCAGATCAAATTGCGAGTGACCCGTTTATTACTCTTAACGAACGTGGCGCACTGCAGCAAGTGGGAATTTATGAGAAGCAGCCATTCGCTTCCTACTTCTCTGGAAACGTTGTGCAGATCTGCCCAGTGGGCGCGCTGACTGGCGCTTCATATCGCTTCCATGCTCGTCCATTCGATTTAGTCTCCACTCCTTCTGCTTGCGAACATTGTGCATCAGGATGTTCTATGCGTACTGATGTTCGTCGCGGAAAGACTCTTCGCCGACTTGCTGGTGATGACGCCGAAGTTAACGAAGAATGGAACTGCGACAAGGGTCGCTGGGCATTTAAATATGTAACAGCCGCTAATCGCATCGCCCAGCCAATGGTTCGTGATGAATCAGGAGAACTACGCGTCGCGTCGTGGCCAGAGGCACTTGCTGCTGCTGCGGCGGGTCTTAAAGGTCAGCGCACTGGAGTGTTGGTTGGTGGCCGTGCAACCGCTGAGGACGCCTACGGCTACAGCAAGTTTGCCCGTGTAGCACTTGGCACTAACGACATTGATTTCCGTTCTCGCGTCACTTCCGATGAAGAGCGTGATTTCTTAGCGTCCACCGTTGTTAATTCCTCGGCTTCATACCGCGATATTGATCGTGCTGATGCCGTGTTGCTTGTTGGCTTTGAACCAGAAGAGGAATCTCCAATTGTCTTCCTTCGAATTAATAAGCAGGTAAGAAAACGTTCGCTTAAGGTCGTCACAATTGGCACCAAACTTTCGATCGCCGCAGAAAAACTGAAAGCAAATTTCGTTTGCGTGGCACCAGGTACTGAGGCACAAGCTGTGGCCGCGCAAGAGCTTACAGATAAATCAATCATTCTTGTTGGCGAACGGGCATCTGAAAGTGCCGGAACCCTTTCTGCTGTTGTGGCCTTGGCGCAAAAGAGTGGCGCGAAATTGGTTTGGATTCCACGACGTGCAGGAGAGCGCGGTGCACTCAACGCAGGTGCAATCGGAAATCTTTTGCCTGGTGGACGTCCAGTGACGGATGCAGCAGCTCGTGTAGATGTAGCGGCAGCTTGGGGCGTTGATTCACTTCCAACAAAGATTGGTCGTACTTCTGCCGAGATCTTCGCGGCAGTGAACGCAGGATCTTTGGACGCCCTTGTTATCGGTGGCATTGATCCGGTTGATGCCGACAATAGCCACGACGCATTTACCGCGATCAAGAAAGCATTTGTTGTCTCACTAGAGATTCGCGAAAGCGCAGTCACTAAGTTGGCTGATGTTGTTTTACCAGTTGCAGCAATCACCGAGAAGTCGGGAACATTTGTTAACTGGGAAGGTCGCGGACGTAGTTTTGATGCAGCCGTGGTCGAATCACTCAACCGCAGCGATGTCCGCATTCTTACAATGATTTCAGAAGCCATGGGTCGCTCCATCGCGTTACCTACTGTTGGATCAGCTGCGAAAGAGTTTGCATCCCTAGGGAAATGGGATGGTGCGCTTGCTGCATTCACTCCAGTTTCCCCTTCTGAATCTGCCAAGCTTGGAACCACCGATGCGCTTATCACTTCATGGCGCCGCCTACTAGATGCTGGTTCACTACAAGATGGAGAAGAAAATCTTGCGGGAACTTCACGCCGTACGATGATTGTTATTTCGCCAAAACGCGCCGAATCAATCGGTGTAGTAAATGGCGATGCTGTCCGTGTCTCGAATGGACATGGCGCAATTGTTTTGCCCGTGGAAATTGAGGCCGGCGCAATTCATGACGATGCAGTTTGGATGCCACGTAATTCACGCGGTTCACACATTCTCGCCACTTTGGCTGTTGCCAATGGCGCTGTCGTAACGGTGGTGAAAGACTAATGACAACAGCAGAACTTCTCGGGCAAGATCCAGGTTGGTTAATAGCCGTCAAAGGCGTTCTGGTCTTTGCCTTATGTGTACTTCTCACTTTGATGTCAGTATGGGGCGAGCGACGAATTGTTGCTCGTATGCAAATGCGTCTAGGGCCAAACCGCGTGGGTCCTTTCGGACTCGTGCAGGCTCTTGCAGACGGCGTGAAGTTGGCCTTGAAAGAAGACCTGATTCCAGCCGCAGCTGACAAGATCGTTTTTGTAATCGCTCCGATTATCAGTACTACTGCTTGCTTTATGGCTTTCGCTGTTATTCCGATGAGTGGTCCAGTAACGCTCTTTGGACACAAAACAGCGATGCAACTTACCGATCTTCCTGTCGGCGTTCTTTATATCCTGGCAATTGCATCTATTGGTGTTTACGGAATTGTCCTTGCAGGGTGGTCTTCTGGTTCGACCTATCCACTCCTCGGCGGGCTTCGTTCTAGCGCTCAGGTTATTTCTTATGAAGTAGCGATGGGTCTTTCACTTGTAGCCGTATTTATTTATTCAGGCTCTATGTCAACATCTGACATCGTTGCAGCACAGCAAAAGTGGTGGTTCGCGGTCGTCTTGTTCCCGTCCTTTGTTATCTACGCAATTTCAATGGTGGGCGAAACTAACCGTGCACCGTTTGACTTGGCTGAAGCTGAAGGCGAACTTGTCGGCGGATTCCACACTGAATACTCATCCCTTAAGTTCGCACTCTTCTTCCTTGCCGAATATGTGAATATCGTTGCCGTATCTGCTCTTGCAACAACTCTTTTCCTCGGTGGATACCACGCCCTACCTGGTCTCGGCTTTACCGAGCAATGGCTTGGCGGTTGGTTCACCATCGTCTGGTTCTTTGCGAAAGTTATTTTCTTCTTCTTCATCTTTGTATGGCTTCGCGGAACTCTTCCACGTATGCGTTATGACCAGTTCATGGCATTTGGTTGGAAGATTTTGATCCCCGTTAGCCTTTTCTGGATCATGGTCGTTGCAACACTTCGCGTCATGTCACTCAACGGGGCATCCAAAGTTACCGTTCTTGCCTTTGCCAGTTTGGTTGTATTGATTGTTCTTGGAATCAACATCGCATTTGATGCGGCTAAGAAACGTTCACGAGTCTTGCCGGAAGATAATTTCGCCCCTCCAACCTTCGCGGTTCCACAGATACCAGGCTCACGCAATGAGCAATTGGAGGAGCCACGTGGCTGAGAATATGAATAATGAAATTGAACCAAAACGTCGCGATCTTGGTCTAACAGAAGCAACTTCTGTTCCTGTCGTCAATGATGGCCCAGCACCATTTACTAGGCAGTTACTTGGCTTTTGGGTCACTTTCCGCACCATGTTTAAGAAAGTTAATACCGTTTCGTACCCTGAGGTTAAAGAGCCGACTGCTCCACGCTTTCACGGACGCCATCAACTCAATCGTCACCCAGATGGTCTCGAAAAGTGCATCGGGTGCGAACTATGTGCGTGGGCATGCCCTGCCGATGCCATCTACGTTGAAGGTGAATCCAATACCGAAGAGCACCGCATGTCACCCGGTGAGCGTTTCGGCAAGGTATATCAAATCAATTATTTGCGTTGCGTTTTTTGTGGTTTATGTATCGAGGCGTGCCCAACAAGAGCGCTCACAATGACTAACGAATATGAGCTCGCTGATGATTCACGTTCCAAATTAATTTACGAGAAGCAAGATCTCTTGGCTCCGCTTCAGCAAGGAATGTTGGCACCACCTCATTCAATGTATCCAGGAATGGATGACACCAACTATTACAAGGGCGATGTCCTAGGTTTTCATCCATCTCAAGAGAGTTCAGCCGAGGTGAAACATGATTAATCTTGCGATCGAAGTTGGAAAGACCACCACACCAGAGGCCGTAATGTTTTGGTTCTTGGCCCCGCTAGCCATTCTTGCGGCAATTGGAATGTTGCTTTGCAAGAAGGCTGTGCACTCTGCGATCTTGCTTGCTTGGGTCATGATCACTTTGGCAATTTTCTACATTGCTCAAGATGCTGTTTTCCTTGGAATCGTTCAAATCGTTGTCTATACCGGCGCCGTCATGATGCTCTTCCTCTTTATTTTGATGTTGGTTGGAGTTGACACAGCCGATTCATTAACCGAGACGATTCCAGGTTTACGTCCTATCGCAATTACCGCCGCCGTCGGATTTGGCGGTTTGATGCTCTCACTCCTAGGTCGCGCAACGATGGGCAATGACATGGTTGGTTTGACCGATGTCAACGCAGCTGGAAACGTTCCCGCTCTGGCAGAACTTCTCTTCTCTAAATATGTCTGGCCATTTGAAGTTGTTTCCGCGCTTCTGATCACAGCAGCGCTTGGCGCAATGGTTTTGGCACATAACCATCGGGTAATTGCTCGACCAACTCAGCGAGAACTCTCCATCAAACGTTTCCGTGGAGAATCCTTAGCGAATGCTGCGGGCCTTCCAAACCCAGGTGTTTACGCCCTTCACAACGCCGTCGATGTACCGGCGCTCTTGCCTGATGGCACCGCGGCGCCTGCATCCGTATCCGCGATGCTCAAGGCGCGCGGAGATGTCATTGACTCCAAGCCGTTCCAATTAATTGAACTGACCGACGAGGAGGGGGAGAAGTAATGAACGCCGCCAATTACTTGTATGTCTCTGCACTCCTATTCACGATCGGTGCAATTGGAGTTGTTGTCCGTCGCAACGCGATTGTGGTCTTTATGTGCGTGGAATTAATGCTTAACGCAGCCAACCTTGCTTTTGTCACCTTTGCTCGAATCAACGGCAACTTAGATGGTCAAGTTATGGCTTTCTTTACAATGGTTGTTGCTGCATGTGAAGTAGTTGTGGGCCTTGCAATCATCGTGACGATCTATCGCTCACGTCGTTCGGCATCTGTTGATGATGCCAGTTTGTTGAAGCGGTGACCTGATGACAAGCAATTACTTAGTTTACTTAATCGCATTGCCACTTTTTGGCTCTGCTCTCTTGCTCTTTGCTGGACGCAAAGCTGACAAGTGGGGACACCTGCTTGGCACGGCAATGTCGGGCGGCGCTTTCGTTATTGGTCTTTATGAATTTTCACAAATGCTTGGTCGCTCAACTGATCAACGCGCTGTTACTCAGAAGCTCTTTAGCTGGATCTCTGTAGGTTCATTTCAAGTTGATGCAGGATTGATGCTTGATCAACTTTCTATCTGCTTCGTACTTCTTATCACGGGCGTCGGCACGTTAATTCACATTTACTCGATCGCATACATGTCACACGATTTGGATCGCCGCCGCTTCTTTGCCTATCTCAATCTTTTTATCGCAGCGATGCTCTTGTTGGTTCTTGGCGATTCATATCTCAATCTTTATGTTGGTTGGGAAGGCGTGGGACTTGCCTCCTACCTACTCATCGGATTCTGGAATCAGAAACCAACGTATGCAACTGCGGCCAAGAAGGCATTCATCGCCAACCGCGTTGGCGACATGGGACTTTCATTGGCAATCATGATTTCCTTTGCAACTCTTGGAACGGTCTCATTTGCTGGCGTCAAAGAACATGCCAACCAAGCTTCAACGGGTGCACTCACGGCAATAGGAATCATGTTGCTCGTTGCTGCGACAGGTAAGTCTGCTCAATTCCCATTGCAGGCATGGCTTGGAGATGCAATGGCTGGCCCAACGCCAGTTTCGGCCCTTATTCACGCGGCAACAATGGTTACAGCAGGTGTGTACCTAATAACCCGCTCTAACTTTATTTTTGACGCCGCTCCGACTGCCCAACTTTGTGTTGCGATCATTGGTGCGATCACTCTGCTCTTTGGTGCGATTATCGGTACAGCCAAGGATGACATTAAGAAGGCTTTGGCAGCTTCGACGATGTCGCAAATTGGCTACATGGTCTTAGGTGCGGGCCTTGGACCAGCTGGTTATGCCTTTGCCATCATGCACCTTCTTACCCACGGTTTCTTTAAAGCTGGAATGTTCCTTGGGGCGGGTTCAGTCATGCACGGTATGGACGATGAAGTAAATATGCGTCGCTATGGTGGCTTAAGTAAGTTTATGCCAATCACCTTTGCAACCTTTGGGCTTGGTTACCTTGCAATTATTGGTGTTCCACCATTTGCTGGTTTCTATTCCAAAGATAAAATCATCGAGGTTGCCTTTAATGCGGGCGGTATCAAGGGCATAACCCTTGGATGTGCCGCGCTACTTGGCGCAGCGATTACAGCTTTCTACATGACGCGTGTTGTCATTCTTACCTTCGCAGGTTCAAAGCGTTGGGATGAGAAAGCTCATCCTCACGAGTCGCCTGCTCTGATGTGGATCCCGATGGTGCTGTTAGCTGTTGGATCGGTTGCATCGGGCTTTATCTTTACTCACGGAAACTCATTGAAGAATTGGTTAGCACCTGTAGTTGAGCAAGTTCCTGCACACGAGGGAGAGTTGCTAAAGCCTGCAGTTGT
>CAIYBL010000006.1 GCA_903924485.1 uncultured Actinomycetes bacterium | reverse complement strand
GCGCCAGCCTTAGCAACAGGTGTCAGCCCAGACTTAATCCACACGGCAACCATTTCAGGAGTAAATGCCATCTGCAAAAACTCTGCTGCCTTATCTTGCTTCTTGCTCTTGGCGTTGACGATGAATCCCGTGGTAACGGCCATGATGGATTTCTGATCTCCTGCTCCACCTTCAACAGCTGGCAAGTTAAACCAACCCATATTTAATTTAGGCGCATCTTGCAATTGCGCGGCGATGATCCAGGATCCGATAGGCAACATTGCAGCTTTGCCTTGGTAGAAGAGCGTGTAACCCTCGTTATCGGTGATGGAGTTTGCACTGGCGTTGACGTATCCCGCTTTGTGCAAGTCGGCCACATATTGCAAAGCCTTCACCATCTCTGGCGAATTGAGCGGCTTGTTGTAGCTCAAAGTCTGGTCATAGAGACTCTCGCCCACAACGCGTGAATAGAGATGTCCAAACCAGTTGCCCGCTACCCAAAGATCCTTATTGCCAACAGCAAATGGGGTAATCCCAGCAGCTTTGATCTTGGCGCTATCGGCCAACATTTCAGACCACGTTGTTGGGGGAGTGATGTTCAACTTTGCGAAAATATCTTTGTTGTACCACATCACATTTGTGACATCGGATGTGTAAGGAACCATGCGGATTTTGCCATCGATAGTGGTGGCATTAAATGCACCAACGTTAAATTCATCGGCAAGGCCCGTGCTCTTAACCAGTGATGTGATATCTGCGGCGTAGCCATCGTTATTCTTATTGTTCAGGCGCGCACCTGCCCACTCAAAGTAGACATCTGGCGGATTACCACTAGTAAGAAGATTCTTTAGTCCGATGGTTTCGTAGAGGTCATCGTTTTGAACCTGGAATTCCACTTTCCATCCCGGATTTTTGGTCTTGAATGCCGCTGCAATCTGATCCCAAATCTT
This sequence comes from uncultured Actinomycetes bacterium, assembly GCA_903924485.1. GTDB lineage: Bacteria > Actinomycetota > Actinomycetes > Nanopelagicales > Nanopelagicaceae > QYPT01. The sequence goes on along the minus strand of CAIYBL010000006.1, from coordinate 3,113 downwards.
CTGCGCATCAGAGCCTCCACTACCAAAGGCCACCTGCAAGACCTTGTCGTTGCCTGATTCGCTACTGCTACATGCAGTTGTTAGGGAGAGCGATGCAAGAAGCACCACAACCAGTAGTGCGCCTCGCTTGAGATTGCTCGTGATTTTCACTGGAATCGCCTTTCAAAGAAGTCGGTTTATTGTGAATCGATGACCCATTATCTGGGGATATCACTCGGTATTCAAGGGTATTGTGCGCAGGTGCATGTTATTGATTTCCCTACCGGTGCCTATCTGCGCCTTGCTCAAGAAAGCGATCGAGCTGACCTATACCGAGTCTGTGTGCAAACTGCTGATGTTGGCAAAGATGCCTCTCACTTGTATGGCGATGAGGCTATGGTCGGTGAAATATATGTGGGTCCGTACTTATCTTTTGAGCCTGAATTCTCATACGCCCTCGTTGATGGAGATGTCACTGGCTATCTATTAGCAACTTTCGACACCGCGAAATTCGAAGAGCGAGAAGAACGCGAATGGTGGCCAGATCTTCGCGCAAAATATAACGCTATAGGAATTGAAAATCTGACGGAGGAAGAAAGAAATTTCTTTGCGCACATGCAAGATCCACCACGTACACCGCCTCATATTTCATCAGCTTTTCCAAGCCAAGTGCATATTGACATGGTCACCAAGTCGCAAGGACATGGATATGGCAAGCCGATGATCGCGCATATTCTCAACCAACTTGCTCAAGCGGGTTCACCAGGAGTGCACCTGCATGTAAACCCAGTGAATGAGCGTGCAATAGGTTTCTATGAAAAACTAGGTTTTGTGACCTCAGAGAGACTGCCTAGCGAATTGTTAATGACGAAAAAACTTTAATTCAGAATTGGGATTCGCGACAAATATTTAGCAAAGAGCGCCTTATTGTGCGCATCACCACCATCAAGGTTGGCACTTAAGAACAACTCTGGAACGCGCCCACGAGATAAAACGCGGGCCACGGTCTCTACAACAACGCTCTGCAACAAGAAGGCGCCGATGATTGTGGAGGTAGCAGCAACAGGTGTTGCTAGCTCATCAAATTCGACACTGGCATCTCCTGGGACGCCACCGTTATCAAGAACAACATCGGCAATCTCATGCAGGCGCACACCTTGTGGGCTTCGCGCCTTTGCACTGCTGGCATGATTCACACTCGTTAAAGCAACCACATTGACACCAAGATCCTGCGCCTTTTTCGCCAATTCCAGCGTTGCACCATTGCCGCCAGAGTTTGAAATCACCAGCAAGCAATCACCCGCAACCATAGGGTGGCTAGCTAGCAACTTAGCGACAGTCTCTGGGTCACGCTCTTTCGCGGTGGCTGAAACTACCGCCTTATGCAACATCAGTTCATCATCAACAACGATCGATACATTTGCCAACCCACCTGCGCGATAAAACATTTCCTCAGCCAACAAATGTGAATGCCCAGTGCCAAATGTGTGGATTAATTTGTCCTCGCAGATTGCATCGGCAAAGTGCTGTGCTGCCGCCTCGATGTTGCCGCGTTGCGTTGTCGCTTGTCTGGCAAGTAGCGCACTTACCTGCGCGGTAAATAGGTCAAGGTGATGGTTCTGATTAGTTGGCACGCGGTAATGCTACCGCTAGGGCAATCACTCATCTGTCGATAGCATTTACCCATGTCGCACATTCGAGTAGCCGTTGATCAAGGTGGTTCTGGCTTTCGAATCGCACGCGTCAGCAGCGATGGCACAGTCACCATCGCTCAGCACCCTGGATTTACCCCAGGGGATGACTCATTTAGTAATTACGCGGTAGAGCAACTGCTCCAAGAATTTGATCGCACTGTTCATATAGATAAATTGGTCTTGGCTAGTGCAGCTCAACCAGCCTCTGAAGCAGAGCGCACCATATTGAAAGACGCACTATTTGCTGCCTTCAATCTTAAAGAGCTATGGCTTTGTTCTGATGCCATAAGCGCGTCGCAAGCAGCGATTAAACATGATGGTGTCGTGATCATCATGGGCACAGGCATAGCCGCCCTTGCCGTTGGAAATTCGCGCACCACGGTGCACGAACTTAGTGGTGATGGTTATCTAATCGGCGATGAAGGAAGTGCCTTTTTTATTGGCCGCATGGGAATCAACAGCGGACTGCGCGCCAAGGATGGCCGTGGTGGTAGCGAGATATTGCTCAATCGTGCATGCGAATTCTTTGATACTGACGCTGATTATTTAGCAGATTGCGTTCACAACCTTCCGCGTCCTGTTCATGGCATTGCAACATTTGCAAAAGAGGTTATCGACATTGCCGAATCCGGCGATACCTACGCGATGGCGATTGTTGATAGGGCAGCTGATGAGCTCATGCAAAATGCTGTAGCTGCAAAGAAATTATGTAACGGAGATGAAAACTTCGAAGTCGTCATTGGTGGGGGAGCATTTCCTGTTGGCGGCCTACTTCATTCAAAAATTACACAACGCGCAATCGACCTTGGAATGCGCATCACGGAAAGTACTGCAACACCATTAGATGGAGTCCTACAGTTACTTGACCTGCAGGTTCCCGGTGTTTTCGCTCCCGTTATCAATACCTACCTGCAGTAGGTCGCTACCGTCCTGGTTGCTCCGTCTTAAAGTGGCCAACCTTTCGCGCGCAACATGCTGACTTGGAGATTCTGATCCAAGCACCGCAGTAAAGATATTGAGCATCCCTCGTGCAACTTTTAGCCAAACTTTGTTAGGCCTTTTCAATTCCAAAATTGCTAACTCGTTATCATGCAGCGTGCAGATAGCAGCGTTCGAGAGCACGCGATAAAACGCCATTGCTGCCCGTCCAAATGGGGGATTGAGGATAAAGCGGACGACCTCATTGGTGGCGGGAGAATGCGCCAAGTCATTGATACGAAAATCATCCAGGCATGCTTCAAGTTCGGCCACACTTTGCGGAGCGCTCTCTAACCCAAGGCGCACCGCACTCTTTGCCCAATCCTTCACATACTCATCTGCGCCATCAGTTATTGAATAGCCAAGGTCTTGATGGCACTTCAAGAAAGAATCGGTAAAGGCGCAATGCACCCAGAGTAAAAAACGAGGATCGGCTGCGCGATAATTTGCATGCGCGCCATC
>CAIYBL010000005.1 GCA_903924485.1 uncultured Actinomycetes bacterium | reverse complement strand
CGATTTCATCCGAAACGAAACGCCCTTCTTCAAGAGTGCTCGCGAAAGCGCGATGATCAACTTTGGATTTCGGGCCCACAATTGTGCTGGCCCAATACCCCACCGTTCTAAAGTTTGAGGTCTAAAATTTTCAATCAGCACATCGGCATTTTCTATAAGGTCAAGAAAAATCGCAGAACCTTCGGAATCGCCAAGGTTGAGAGCCAGAGTTTGTTTATTGCGTCCTATATTCGCCCACCAAAGTGACTGGCCTTCTTTTGAATATCCATGGCCACGAACCGGATCGCCTTTAGTTGGATGCTCAATCTTGATAACTTCGGCACCAAAATCAGCAAGCATTGTTGCTGCAGTTGGGCCGGCAAAGAGCGTTGCTGCATCGATGACGCGTAAACCTTGCAGAGCCGACATTACTTTGCCTCCATTGGCTTAAAACACCTAAACCCTATGTTTTCTGAACGTGACATACCAAGGCCCATGAGAAGCAATTTCTCCACCCACGTTGAATCCTTTGCGCCACCATCAACGTACCAGTCTGACTCTGCTAAGCCGCTGGGGGATTTATTTCCTTGCCCTTGGCGGATATCAAAATCGCTGCCCCCTTTTAGGATCATGAAGCGTGTACGTCCATCGCTATGCACGCTATCTGTCAGGTTCCACACTCTAGGAATTCGGTGGTCAATGCCCGCACTATTTAATTGCCACTCCCATTCTGTGGGAATCTCTAACCCTTTCCACATTGCAAAAGCCATAGCATCATCCAAATCTATGTAGACAACAGGTGAATCTAGGTCCTTCGGTAATGGCTTTCCATCGACCCAGTGCTGGAGAATGCGATTCGAATGCTTTGGAAAATATCCTGTTGCCAAAAGAAAATCCGAATATTCAGAGTTAGAGACCTCATGATGATCCAACTTTCCCAGTCTCGCCTGCATTGATAATTCCGAATGACGGATTTGATGTAGGTAGGGTGGCATCGGCTTCCATGCGTTCACGAAGGAGGCTTCTCCATACGAGTCTGACTCTCGATTTCGAAAAGAGATCGCGAAGCCGCGAGTTTCACCTTGTAGCGGATTTACCCGTACACAATCATGTTGGGGGAAGCGTTCACTTTTGCCATCCAAATGAAAATCAATCACTCGGAGAACTCCGCCTTCGTTAACCACCGCGGATGCACCTCGGCCGAGTACTACGCCCCGCAGCCCAGGGATAATCTCTCCATCAAAGTCACTCACATTCTTATTGATGATCGTGAAAAGTGCAGTGCCCGCTTTCTCGAACTTGGAGGCAAATAGGCCATGTGCTTCTGCAACATCACTCAACATAGTAAGCGGCTCCCATGATCCGGTTGTCACAATAAGGTGATGATCACGGAGCACTTCAACCATGCCGGCCCACATGCTGATATCGCGCTCATTCCAACCGACCCAAGATCCGAATACAGACTCCCAAATAAGCATCCCCGCACCATTGAGCCAAGCAATGAAAAGTTCATCCAGATGCGAACGGTTCCAACGCCGCGTTTGATGCAAAATGTGACGAGGTTCAAACCATTTTGCCCGGATAACCCCTGGAATCTCGCTGTCAGCAAACCATTGCGCCCAAGACATCACGTGATCGCAGATGCGCTCCTGCTGCACCTTGGACTCCCCACCAATAATCAAACCTGGATGGGCCGCAAGTATTGGTTCCAGGAAAGTTGGTTCTACAGATTTCAAGGTATCTAGAAAAAGACCATCAAAATTATTCGCCCCAATTATTTTGGCAAGTTCCATTTGATCTGAACCTTCAGCACGCGCGGTCCATCGATCCCAAGGGTTGTAATTGACGTAAACCTGAACATCTAGGTCATGAAAATCTTGAACTAAATCTTTCAAACCTGGCACCATTTGATAGAAGTCGAACTGATTACGATCATCTATGCCAATGACTGGATAGGCGTGCCAGAGGATGATTCCGTCAACTCCCCCAAATTTCATAGAGTCTGCAAGAAGTTTGTTCGGTGTAAATTTCTGAGTTTTATAATCAAAGAGAAGTTCATCCCATAACCAAATCAGTGCGACGTTGTAGAGCGACTTCGATGCTAAAGGTTCTTCACAGTAGGCATCATCTGCATAATTGAGACGTAATCTTTCACTCTCACGCCACTTCGCTAGCTCAGCTCTCCATTGTTCGCGATCGGATAACGTTGATGGTCCGGCAAACATATTTGCTTCAGGGTCACCGATTGACCTGGGAAGATCCACAACACGTGGTTGAGTGGAGTATCCGCTTTCCATTTTAGATTGCCAGTGCGCGCGTGCGTATTGCTAAATCAGAAATCTTCACCACGTTACATCCAGGAATGCTCGATACCAATTGATCATTGATAGGAATCTTCCACTGGTCTGGAATTGCCTTCTCCCCCGCCATGGCGCCACATATCGAACCGACAGTTGCGCCTATGGAATCTGTATCCCAACCACCCATGACAGTGAGTGTGATCGCTTGAGAGAAATCGCCTTTGCTTCGCGAGAGAGCCATAATGCCTGAGGCTGCATTGTTGATGGTGTGTACCCAATGCATGCCGTCTACAAATGCATACAGTTGATCCAAAGCGGTTTCATAATCCAGATCAGATTCACCAAGTTGGCGAGCAAAGGTGCACGCTTTGAAAATCTCGCTCTCCGGTGGCAAACACATCATCCCTGCGTCAATCACCTCATTAACGCTCTTTGAAACCATGGCCACGGAACACATTGCTGCACTCATTGCCGCGCCGTATAGACCATTTCTTCTATGGCTCAACCATGCATCGCGGTAAGCCATTTGCGCGGCCAATCGAGGGTTTCCTGGATTAATCCAGCCATAGAAATCTGTTCGAATAAGCGCCCCGATCCATTCTTTAAATGGATTGTTCAGGTTGCCCGATTCGAGAGGCGAAACTCCATCTAATAAGTGACGATAAACAATGCGCTCTGCAGTAAAAACCCGGCCAGCAGGCAATAACTTTAACCATTGATCAGCAATGTGATCGGTGTTGAAATCGCGCCCATGCATTTCTAGCGTCAACAATGAAATCAACGGATAATTAAGATCATCATCTTCTGGCATTCCTTTAATATTTTCTTGCAAAGCAGTCTTCGCGCTTTGCTTATTCCATGGATGCTTCGCAAGGACCTCTGCAGGAACTCCTTGCGCAGTGAAATATTCGGTAAGTGGCCAGCGCCCACTTGATTGCAAAATTGCCCGAATTCCTTCTCTCTGAACTTTTTCTACAGGCTTTCCCAAGAGACAGCCAGCTGCTCGACCCAACCAAGCACCATGAAAAGTATTGGGATGGGGAATTGCGCCGGGATGTGAAGAGGGAAGTTTCTCTAGGAAAGCCAGGTAATCTAGTTGTGGGTTCGCTTGCAACTTAGCTTCAACGCGAACGCAGAGTTCTTGAGCCAAAGTGCGCATCGCAAGTGTGGCTGGTACCGGGCTTGCGCCCACTACAGATGCAAGCGGATTTCCACCGTGAGTTACCCATTCAGAAACTTCATGGGAAATATCTATGCCTTCAAATTTCGCCTGTGCGAAATAGTGGGAAATCAAGTCCTCTGGTTGTACCCATGTAACCCGCAACTTGAAGTCGGAATTCATATCTACAGATTACCAAAGAGCAAAATCTTTGATTTTTCTACATGTGAAGCACGAACAAGATCCTTGTGAGCAATTTCGGTAGCCAATTTCGCAAGTTTCTTGCCATTGGCAATGAGATCGATTCGGCTTTCTCGCTCTATTGTTTCGGCCCAATTGTGTGGGATTGCGCTACGGCCATTCATCGCCCCGCTCAGGGAGCCAAACATAGTCGCGATTGAATCTGAATCCCGTCCGTAATTGATGGCTCCCAAGATGCCGGTTTCAAAATTGCCTTGTGAAACTCGCAAATAGGCAAGAGCCAAAGGTAATTCTTCAATGGCTTTTAGGCGACTTGGTTTTCGCGCATCGGGTCCTGGTTCGCGATAGGCCTCACCGAGTGAATCAAATGGAGCCATTGCCGCGCGTAATTGTTTAAAACTGGTCTCCCATGAAGTAACGTTCCGAGCTTCCTCGGTCACGGCTGCAATTGCTGCCTTGGTGCCATCGTGTGCGAAATCAATTGCAGTGGCGATGACATCATCGATGGTGGCACCTGGTGTCATGGCAGTTGCAACCGCTGCGGCAAAAACTCCGGCCGCTTCGCGACCATAGCTGGATTGGTGAGCACCAGAAATCTCAATTGCCTCTTTGTAAGCACCCTCTGGATTGCCCGCGTTGATAATTCCAACTGGAGACATGTACATGGTGGCGCCACAGTTAACGATGTTACCTACCCCGGCTTCACGGGGGTCTGCGTGTGCGTGAAGCAATTTGAGAACAAGCCACTTTTCTGCGTGAAAAACTCTATGAATCAATAAGGATTCCTTTTCAAGTTCGGGAATCCAGCGTTCTTTGGCCAT
>CAIYBL010000004.1 GCA_903924485.1 uncultured Actinomycetes bacterium | reverse complement strand
TTTGGCGGTATAGCTTGCTTCTATCGTCTCACTCTGTTTACTGGCCACGGGCGCAAAGATTAGCCATCGATTGGCGAATTAAGCGTTAAGCGCGCCGAAGGTGTCTCATATATTGAATATTTGCTGTGAATATCCCCCATACAGAGGTGAAATCAAGCGTGATGTATCCCACGAAAAAAAATATATTTTCTTTAACGAGCGGGGAATAAGTAATACATGGTTTGATGTTCCCTAGTACAGAGACCCAAACAGGGTCACACCGTGAGGAGAGCGCAATGACTGAACAAATGATCCTTGAGACCACTCCCCTCAATGCCGTCGATCGTTGTGATCGTTGCGGAGCCCAGGCATACGTACGTGCAGTAATGCTTTCGGGTGGAGAGTTACTTTTCTGTGGCCATCACGCCAAGGAATATGCTGAAAAACTCAAGCCTGTCGTATCTCACATTCACGATGAGACCGAGAAGCTTGTAGAGACTCCTTCAGTTATTTAAGCGTTCTTTAGGCTTTAACAGGTCCCGCATACGTTGGCGCTATAAAAGCAGCTGCCTTGTGTGCGCCATCGCAAAAAGGCTTATTAGCGGAGTGTCCGCATCGACAAAGAGAAAAATTCTCTTTCGTCTCTAGGACATTTCCTTCTGCATCAACGAAATCTACGGTTCCGGTTATACGGATGGAACCGTTCTCTCTAACCTGCGCTGTGACTTTTTCGCTCATGGAATTAATCCTCTTAATCTAGGTAGTCGCGCAGAACTTGGGAACGAGATGGGTGACGCAGTTTGGACATCGTTTTGGATTCAATCTGGCGGATGCGCTCACGGGTAACCCCATAAACCTTGCCAATTTCATCAAGAGTCTTTGGCTGACCATCGGTCAATCCAAAGCGCATCGCCACAACGCCTGCTTCACGTTCTGAGAGAGTATCCAGCACTGAGTGCAATTGCTCTTGAAGTAATGTGAAGGAAACAGCATCCGCAGGAACTACCGCTTCCGAGTCCTCAATTAGATCTCCAAATTCAGAGTCGCCTTCCTCGCCCAATGGCGTATGAAGTGAGATTGGTTCGCGACCGTACTTTTGAACTTCAACAACTTTTTCAGGAGTCATATCTAGTTCTTTCGCGAGCTCTTCTGGTGTTGGTTCGCGACCTAAATCTTGCAACATCTGGCGCTGAACACGAGCCAACTTATTAATGACTTCAACCATATGAACGGGAATACGGATCGTACGTGCCTGGTCTGCCATCGCACGAGTAATCGCTTGGCGAATCCACCATGTTGCGTAGGTTGAGAATTTATAACCCTTTGTGTAATCAAACTTCTCTACTGCGCGGATCAAACCGAGGTTTCCTTCTTGAATAAGATCCAAGAACAACATGCCTCGGCCGGTGTAACGCTTTGCAAGTGAGACAACAAGACGCAAGTTAGCCTCTAGTAAGTGGTTCTTTGCGCGCTTTCCATCTTCAACAATCCACTCGAGTTCGCGCTTGAGTTTCTTCTCTAATTTCTTCTCGGTCGCTAATTTCTCTTCAGCGAAGAGTCCCGCTTCAATACGCGTCGCAAGTTCTACTTCTAGTTCTGCGTTCAAGAGAGCAACGCGGCCGATCTGCTTGAGGTAATCCTTAACGGGGTCAGCCGTTGCTCCAGCTGTCATAACAGTCTGGGCAGGTGCGTCATCTTCCTCAGAAGCCTTGAGAGTAAATGCATCGGCTTCATTGCCGTTGCTCTCCTCCGCTAAGTTCACGACGCGAGGGGCTGTTCCCTTTTCTTCGGCAGGCTCATCCGATGAAACTTCGGCAACGAGTGCATCAAGATCTTCAAGTTCGACTTCTTCAAGCTCAACATCTTCCCCGTCAATTTTTGCAACGGGTGCATCACCTTTTGTTGCCTTGGCTGGTGCAGCGGGTGCAACTGCCACTGGGGCCACCAACGCATACTCAGACTTTTTCAAAATTCTACTAGGTGTACCTAGGCCCATCTTGTGAAGTTTTTCAACAAGAGTTGGTACTGAGGCAACAAGTTCGCGCGCGTCATCAACTAAGGGCTTATCAATTTTCTTTGGAATACGATTAAGGCTTGTTACTCCGCGAGCTGCGAGTTCTTCAGTTAATTCTTTTTGCCGATGTACTGCTTCTTTTGCACTAATAATTAGCCGAACATCAGCGGCGGTAAGTTCTTTCTTCAGTGCAACTTTTTTAGCTGGAGCTGCTTTCTTTGCAACTGCTTTTTTTACGACTGCTTTCTTTACCGGCGCGGCTTTCTTTGCAACGGCTTTTTTAGCAGATGCCTTTGTCGCTGGAGCCGCTTTTTTAGCAGATGCCTTGTTTTTGAGCGCACTCGTTGCAGCCACAGCAGTCCTTTGTTTTGGCTTCCCCGATTAATCTTGGCGATTAATCGCGAAGAAGCGATGGCTATATTATAAATTATCCACAGGGGTAAATGCACATCCAAAAGCCCTTTTTGGCCCCAAAACTCTCTACCCCAGCGTGAGAGCGTGACGAATTACCTCTCCAACGGCCTCAACTTCCACAAGAAAGCCATCGTGGCCAAAGGGCGAAGAAATTGTTACCAATTCAAGGGCTGTAGGTACTAAATCTGCGATTTCTGCTTGAAGGCGCGGAGGAAAAAGTCGATCGGTATCAATGGAGACCACCACAACGGGCACTCCAATCCCCGATAGCGCGGCAGCGACGCCTCCCCTATCTCGTCCAACATCATGGGAATTCATAGCTTCCGTCAAGGAAATGTAGGTGTTGGCATCAAAACGATGCGCCAATTTTGCCGCTTGATGATCCAGATATGACTCCACCGCGTATCGGCCCGTGTCATCGCCCTGAAGTTCGCGCCCAAAACGCACATCCATCTCTGCCTCTGTCCTGTAGGTCAGATGCGCAATTCGACGCGCAATTCCTAAGCCGTCCAGCGGGCCGCGATCACTCTCGTAATAATCTCCACCGTGAAAATTTGGATCACTCTTAATGGCGCGAATTTGAATGGATGCTGTGCCGATTTGGTCGCCAGTGGCAACAGCGGAGGATCCGATCGTACAAATCGCGCCCACTCTTTCAGGAAGGGTGATGGCCCATTCCAAAGCACGCATTCCTCCGAGTGAAGGTCCCACAGCCAATCGGTATCGAGAGATTCTCAGTGCATCGCTAAAGGCCACCTCTGCCGCGACCATGTCTCGAATTGTGAGCGTTGGGAAACGTGATCCATAACGTTTTCCATCTGGGGCAATGCTGGAAGGACCGGTACTTCCTTGACATCCACCGATGACATTTGGACAGAGAATGAAATATTTATCCGTATCAAAAGGCAATCCAGGTCCAACCATCGATGGCCACCAGCCCGTTACATCAGACCAACCAGTCAGAGCATGATTAATCAAAACGGCATTATCGCCATCAGCGTTCAGTGATCCCCAACTTTGATAGGCGATTGTGACATCTTCAAGTACTTCGCCATTTTCTAAAGTGAGTGAACCGATGGAAATAAATTTACGATCACCTGGGTCGCTTGTTTCAAGCCATGCACCAGTGACATCTGGAGATAGATGTGACGTCATAAAAAAGCCTTCCGCACTTGCTGGCGATAGAACTGCCAACCTGGTCCTCACCCAGAGCACCCCGCCGCGATGGAGGGTTGCCGTCCAGTAAGCCGGGGC
>CAIYBL010000003.1 GCA_903924485.1 uncultured Actinomycetes bacterium | reverse complement strand
TTTCATATCCGGTATTAGCCCCGGTTTCCCGGAGTTATCCCAGAGTAGAAGGTAGATTCATCACGTGTTCCTCACCCGTTCGCCGCTATTCCATCCCCGAAGGGACTTCATCTCTCGACTTGCATGTGTTAAGCACGCCGCCAGCGTTCGTCCTGAGCCAGGATCAAACTCTCCATAGAAAGTTTTTATCTGGCGTACAGACATATTAAACAACTGACGTTATTCTTTTTTGTCTTTACCAAAGGAAATCAACGGGTATAGCTTTTTGCTCTCCAGCTAGGCTGGATTACTAGTGCCATACCTCATTGAGGTATTACTTCGTGGTCTCTCATTTCTACGCTGGAAACTCGAAAGTTTCCAGACATGCGAAAAGGAGCCACATTGGCATTGACTTATGGCACGCTGTTGAGTTCTCAAGGTACGGATGCGCACTGCTTCCGGAGATCGCTCTCCATTTTCAGGGCAGACTGACAAATCTAGTGCAAAGGCCCTTATGCGGTCAAACCGCGTAGAACCGATAACTTTTCGATCTGGCAAGAATTTGCCTACTGTCCGGCCGAGAAAGCGTCCGGTACACAGCAAGGAGCGTAACTATAGGCGTGGCAAGCGTGAGGGTCAAATCGAGATTCTAGAAACCCTAAAACCCTTATAAATCAAGCTTTTTTCACGAACTCCACGGCTACAAGATCTCGCTTGCCCTTGCGAAGGAGGGCAAAACGGCCAAAAAGGAAGTCATTTGCGCTCGGCGAAAAGTCTTCTCCGACGATTTTGGAGTTATTGAGATATGCGCCACTCTCTTTGACCACTCTTCGGGCCGCAGATTTGGAATCTACAACCCCAGAGGCGGCTACTAGGTCCACCCAGGTAGGAATCTCATCAAAGGAGTTGATGACCACTCGGGGCAGTTGGGCTAAAGCGCTCTCAAGAGTCTGCTCATCGAGGTCAGAAAGTTCTCCTTGACCAAAGAGCGCACGTGATGCCACTTCGACACGTTCGGCTATTGCTGGGCTATGAACAAGCGACGTTAATTCACGAGCCAGTGCACGATGTGCGGTGCGCGCACCGGGATTTTCATTATGCGCTTTTTCGAGTTCATTAATTTCTTCGTGTGACAAGAAAGAAAAAACTTTTAGAAAATTTATAACGTCAGTGTCTTCCGTTGCAATCCAGTATTGAAAAAATGCATACGGCGTTGTCATCTCAGGATCTAACCAAACACTTCCGCCAGCGGTCTTTCCAAATTTAGTTCCGTCAGCTTTTGCAAGCAATGGAACAGTCAACGCATGTCCGCTACCACTTTCAACTCGTCTAATTAAATCAAGTCCGGCTACAATATTTCCCCATTGATCTGAACCACCAAGTTGCAGAGTGCATGTAAAACGTCTAAATAGTTCAAGAAAATCAAGCGATTGAAGCACTTGGTAAGAGAACTCGGTGTAAGAAATTCCACCACTTTCTAATCTAGATGAGACGGAATCCTTCGCTAACATTTGATTAACACTGAAATGCTTTCCAATATCGCGCAAGAATTCGATTGCAGAAAGTGGTTGCGTCCAATCTAAATTATTCACAACGCGCGCTGGATTATTTGGTGCATCGAAATCTAGAAATTTTGAAACTTGATGACGTATTCGATTTACCCACTCCCCCACAACCTCTTCGGTGTTGAGTGTTCGCTCTTCGTTCTTTCCACTTGGGTCACCTACAAGTCCAGTTGCTCCGCCTACTAACGCAATTGGATTATGCCCCGCTAATTGAAAACGACGAAGCACAAGAAGAACAACCAAATTGCCGACGTGCAAACTTGGAGCAGTTGGATCAAAACCAACGTACAAAGTAATAGGTTGCGCAAGCGCCTCTTTTAACGCTTTTTCATCGGTACTTTGGGCAACTAAGCCACGCCATCGAAGGTCTTCGAGAAGATTCATGCACCCATCATGCCCGAAAACCGCTGGCTCTCGCCGGCAATCCACGAAGCGTTACTCGAAATTAGGCCTTCTAAAGCACCTATCTGTGAGCGCACATTTGCGGGAGCAGTGCCACCGAATGTCGTTCGAGAGCGCAAAGCCCCATCAACGGTAAGGACATCACGAACATCGGCCTGGAGCAAAGGATGAATCTGCGTAAATTGGGAATCAGTTAGTTGATGAAGTTCCTTCTTTTCTGATTCGCAGGTATGAACGCACTTTCCGGCTGCTTCATGAGCCTGGGCAAATGGAACGCCAGCTCGGACTAAATAGTCCGCAATCTCGGTAGCGAGAGAAAACCCTGTAGGAGCCGATGCTGACATCTTCTCGCGATCAAAGACGGTCGTCGTGACCATCCCAGTGAATGCAGGAAGCACCAGGTTAAGAGTGTCTATGGAGTCAAAGAGTGGCTCTTTGTCCTCTTGCAAGTCTCGGTTATAGGCAAAAGGTAAACCTTTAAGCATCGACAAGACCGCCGTCAGATTTCCAATGAGTCTTCCTGCCTTACCGCGTGCCAGTTCGGCGATATCAGGGTTTTTCTTCTGAGGCATGATGGAGGAGCCCGTAGCGAAGGCGTCGTCAATTTTCGCCCAACCAAATTCCGTGCTCGCCCACAAACACCACTCTTCGCCCATGCGAGAAAGGTGAGAGCCGATCATTGCAAGTACGAAAAGAGCTTCTGCGACAAAGTCTCGATCGCTCACCGCATCAATGCTGTTGGCGATCGCAGCAGTAAATCCCAAATCTGAAGCTACACCTTCTGGATCCAAATGAAGAGAAGACCCGGCGAGGGCGCCTGCACCAAGAGGTGAGAACGATGAACGCGCATGCCAATCCTTTATCCGCGCAACATCTCGATCGAGTGCATGGGCATGTTTTAGTAACTCATGTCCAAATGACACAGGTTGCGCATGTTGCAAATGAGTAAATCCTGGTGCAGGTGCATCAACATATTCACCTGCCTTAGCCACGATTGCTCTCTGCAAATCTGTAACAAGGTTGGCGATATGTAGCATGTGATCCAAAGAGAATAGGCGAAGATCTGTAGCCACTTGATCATTACGGGATCGGCCAGCACGTAGCGCCCCACCGGTCGCTCCAAGTTTGGCAGTGAGTCCACGCTCTAGGGCGCTGTGAACGTCCTCATCCTCTGGCGCAGGAAGGAATGTGCCCTGGGCAATCTCGTCTTGCAACTCTCTTAACGATTTACGAATTAGCTGAGCATCCGTTGATGAAATGAGCTTCGCCTTTTCCAAAACCATAAGATGGGCCAAGGATGCACGCAAATCGTAGGGCGCAAGGCGCCAATCAAATTCAATGCTCCGAGACAGTGCAAAGACGGCTTCTGCCGGAGAACTTGTAAATCTTCCACCCCAGAGCGCCATTTATTTTTTTGCCTTTCTCGTTTGCGTTGATGTTAACTGTGCAATGCTGATTAATTGCTTTGCTAGAGCCGCGCCGCCATCGTTGTTTTTGGAGATCACCAGAACCGTGTCGTCACCCGCGATAGTTCCTATTACAAGGGCCAAGGAGCCAGTCCCGGACGCACGATCTACAGCACTGGCCAACAATTGCGCACCACCAGGCGGTGTGCGAACTACGGCCATATTTGCACTCGATTCCACGGAGAGTATGAGTTCGGCAGGAAACGATTGAGTTCGAGGCAATTGATAGGTTGCGATCCCATCATTACCGCGACCACGAAGTGCTCCAATCTCTTCTAAGTCACGGCTAGCGGTTGCTTGAGTGACAAGAAAGCCAGCCTTTCCTAAAAGGTTCACAAGATCAGATTGCGAGTGAATCTTCCCAGACTCAACAAGGGAAATAACTTTAGATCGCCTCAACTCCGAACTAGTCACGGAGAACCTCCTTCAACACAGATTCAAATACCTTTACAAATTTGCTGATCTGCTTTTCCGTAACGATCAAAGGAGGAGCAATACGAATTACATCTTCGGTGGCAGCGTTCACAAGAACTCCTCGTTCCTGCAGAGCATCTCTTAAACTCACTGCAATAGGTTTGATGGTCACAATTCCGAGCAAAAGGCCTCTACCCCTTACTTCGGATATTCCTTCCATGCCAGAGATGGCTTTGCAAATAATCTCGCCATGCTTCTTACTTTTCGAAAGTAGCCGCTCCTTCTTAAGAACTTTGATAACAGCCAGCGCACTCGCGCACGCAACAGGATTGCCGCCGAAGGTAGATCCATGATCTCCTGGCTTAAACAATTTGCTGGCTTTACCACAAGCGATCATTGCTCCTAAAGGAAGGCCACCACCTAAACCTTTGGCAAGAGTAATGATGTCAGGTTTAATTCCTTCGGACTCATAACCAAACCAATCACCCGTTCTTCCCATACCCGTCTGTACTGCGTCAATAACAAGCAGGGCACCATGTTTGGTGCAAAACTTTCTAATGCTTTTAAGATAACCCCTAGGTGGAACGACGACTCCAGCCTCTCCCATGATCGACTCAAGAATTACCATCGCGGTATCAGAGTCAATCGCTTCTTTCATCGCCTCAATATCTCCGTATGGAACATGAACAATGCCAGGCACTAGAGGTTTGAAGGGTGCCCGCTTGGAGTCCTGTCCCGTTAGCGAGAGAGCGCCCATCGTTCTTCCATGAAATGCGCCTTGTGTTGCAACAACTCTTGTGCGGCCAGTCTTTCGTGACAATTTCAAAGCGGCTTCGTTTGCTTCAGCGCCGGAGTTGCAGAAAAAGACACGAGCAGTTTTATCACCTACAAGTTTTTGCAGCTCCTCTGATAACTCAATGACCCCAGGATGCGAGTAGAAGTTGGAGACATGACCCAGTGTTTTTATTTGACGTGTAACTGCTGAGACAACTGCAGGATGTGCCTGGCCTAAAACGTTGGTGGCAATGCCTCCTAAGAAATCTAGGTACTTTTTCCCATCGACATCAGTCAAAATGCAGCCTTTGCCACTGACAATTGCCAGGCTTGGGGTTCCGTAATTCGGCTGGAGGGCGGCAGACCAACGAGTTTGATTCCGCAATGACTTTCCACTCATCGTGTCACCACTGTTCCACCGAGCCCTCTGATTGCCAAAGCGAATGCCTGCGGATCCTTTCCATCAATGATCCGCACTTGTTGAGCGCCGGAGGATATGGCGTTTAGGGCGGCTAGAACTTTTGGCGCCATACCTTCCGAAAATTCGTCCTTTATTAAAAACAGTTCGCTGAAGGTGATTGATGCAATAAGCGAGGAGGTATCTGGCCAGTTTCTATAGATTCCTGGCACATCGGTCATGAAGATCAAGGAATCTGCACCTAAAGCACCGGCAATTGCTCCCGCGGCAAGATCTGCATTGACATTTAGCCCCACTTTAGAATCTTCATCCGACTCATCCCCTGCGACCGCAACGGGCGAAATCACGGGAAGAAATCCAGATGCCAATAGTGAAGTGAGAAGTGAAGTATCTACGCGAACGATCTCTCCTACATATCCCAAATCAACTGGCGTGCCATCCACGAGCTCTGTCAATTTTTGCGCAATGAGCAATCCGCCATCTCGCCCTGTTATCCCCACTGCATTTATACCGGCAGATCTCAATTGTGCTACGACATTGCGCAACACGCTTCCACTAAGAACACTTTGGACAACGGCAAATGCTTCCTCTGACGTGACGCGGAAACCGCCAATAAATTCTGTCTCAATACCTGCATCACTTAGGGCATCATTTATTTGTGGTCCCCCACCGTGGACGATTACGCATTCTTGTCCGAGATCGAGTGCCGACTGAACAGCTTGCGCGAACAAACCTTCAACATCCGTCATGGCGTGACCGCCAAATTTAATAACTATCATGTTGCGTACGCAGAATTCTCTTCAACGTAATCGTGGCTCAAGTCATTAGTAAAAATTGTCGCACTTTCCGAGCCACTCTTAAGATCGATGATTATTGAAATATCTACACCTGATAGATCAACGAGCTTTCTATCATCTCCAGGACCACTTGAACGTGCAACCATAATGCCATTTAAAGTCACATCTACATCCGTCGGATCGAATTCAGCTTTGGCCGTACCGAGCGCCGCCAAAATTCTGCCCCAGTTCGGATCACCACCAAAAAGTGCACATTTGAGCAAATTATTTCTCGCGCACGCCCTGCCGACTTCTACCGCATCTTCTTCAGTCATTGCGCCGTGCACCTCTATCGACACGATCTTCGTATGACCTTCGGCGTCGGCTATTAATTGACTAGCCAATGACCCGCATACGTGCATCAAGGCGTCCTCGATCTCTTGATCCGTGATCGAATGTGCCGAGGATCCACTGGCCATAAATAAAACGGTGTCATTTGTAGAGGTACATCCATCGGAATCAATCCGGTTAAATGTTCGGTTGCATACGCGAGTAAATATTTCTTGAAGCTTTTCTGGATTTACGATCGCATCTGTCATGATCACTGAAAGCATCGTGGCAAGGGCCGGGGCTAACATTCCCGCCCCTTTGGCAATTCCTGAGAACGTTGCCTGCCCAACGCTCACGCTGGCAATTTTAGGATGGGTATCCGTTGTCATAATCGCCCTTGCGATGGGATCCAAGGCGCCTTCCACTAAGGTCGAAGATAACGCTGTGATTCCCGAGAGGATCTTCTCCATCGGCAAGAATTCGCCAATCAGGCCGGTCGAACACACGGCAACTTCAGAAGAGGAGACTTTCAATTCACGTGCTACAGACTCCGCTGTTAGATGTGTGTCGGAGAAGCCTTGTGGACCAGTGCAGGCGTTAGCGCCACCTGAATTGAGAATAACTGCCCGAATGGCACCACCCCGGACGATTTGCTTTGACCACGTTACCGGCGCAGCAACAATTTTATTAGAGGTGAAAACTCCCGCTGCATAATTAGTCGGTCCATAATTTTCAATGATCGTGAGATCAAGAGCTCCGCTTGATTTCAATCCGCAGGCGACTGCCGCGCCGCGAAAACCTAGAGGGAATTTCATACCCCTAACCCCGCAGTACTCAAACCTAATTCTTCATCAAAACCGCACATGAGATTGGCATTCTGAATTGCCTGCCCTGCCGCGCCTTTGCCGAGATTATCGATAGCTACACTGACAACTAGGCGATTGGAATGTTCGTCAATGGCAACCTGGATATGGGCGCCATTGCTGCCGACAAGGCTCGCACTTCTTGGCATCGACCCTTCAGGTAGAAGAGAAACAAAGCAATCTGTTGCATATGCATCTAGATATAGTTTTCGTAGTTGCTCGAGGGTGACATCTTGCACAAGCCGAGCTGTAATGGTGGCAAGGATGCCTCGTGGCATCGGCGCCAGAACTGGCGTAAATGAGATCCCAACATGTTTATGTGTTAGCCCAGAAAGCGACTGTTCGATTTCGGGCGTGTGCTGATGAACGCCCCCGAATTTATATGACGTAAGCGAATTCATAACCTCACTACCTAACAGCGAAGATTTCAATCCTCGTCCGGCACCGGTTGTTCCTGATGCGGCAACGATGACAATGTCTCCACTATCAATAATCTCTAAGGCAGGGAAGGCACCTAAAGAAATCGCGGTTGCATAACAACCGGGGTTTGCTACTCGCGAAGATTGCGAAATCAATTTTCTGTGACCAGCGAGTTCAGGCAATCCATACGTCCAGGTTCCTGCGTGTTCTCCCCCGTAATATTTCTCCCACGATTGAGCACTGGCTAGTCTAAAGTCGGCGCCGAGATCGACAATTTTCTGCGCGGGGGAAAGTTGCGCAGCAACTTTGGCGGACTCGCCATGTGGCATCGCCAAAAAAACCACATCACATTCGCGAGCTTTATCGATATCTAAAGGTGAAAAAAGTTGGTTGTCGTAGTGCGCTAGGTGTGGGTGCAGGCTGGCGATGCGCTCTCCTGCATTACTGTGCGCGCTGATGAGGTTCGGGGTAAATTGTGGATGTGCTCCAAGAAGACGCAGGAGCTCTCCTCCCGTGTACCCGCTTGCGCCAATAACCGCTGTTTTCATGTGTCAAAGGTTACAGGAAAAATCTATATTTATGCAATTTTATGCATTTTTATGCAGAGCGAACAATTGCCCCCGTAGCGGCAAAAGCCGCAGCCCCAGCCGCCTCACGCATTTCCGATACTTCAGTGCCCGTAAGAGTTCGATCTGGAGCCCTGAAGGTGAGAGTGAAAGCCAGAGAGACTTTGCCATCACCAATTTGGTCATAGCGATCAAAGAGGTGAATGGACTCCAAAAGCGGACCCGCTCCGGCCTTTAGCGCCTTCTCAACCTCCGATGCGAGTACATGTGAATCAACGATGAGGGCAATATCCTGCACAGCCACGGGCATTGTTCCGATAAAGCTCGCTCGAACTATCGTGCGAGCAGGAAGAGCGGAAAGATTAACCACGAAAGCGCATGACCGCTCCGGAAGTCCAAAGTGAGCGACTACACGAGGGTGAAGTTCTCCTGCATGGGCGACAACAACTCCGTCAACGACAAATTCGGCGCAACGGCCTGGGTGCCATGGAGCAAAGACTGAACGTTGGGTACTCCATTGCATTTTGCACGTTGCCAAGATTGCCTCAGTTTGGGAAACCGCGTCATTCCAATCAAATGATCGCCCGCTGCCTCGCCAATCGTGCTCCTCTGCCTGCCCGATCAACACACCACCAACATGAATGGGCTGATCCGGAACTCCAGCGTAAATCGACTCAATCGCTGCAGCGGAAGGCCTCTCAGTGGTACCTGGATTTTCAATCGCACTCAATGAGCGATTATTACGAAAGATAGATCCCATCTCAAAAAGCCCAAAATTCTTTGCGCCTCGGCTTATGTTGCGCTGTGCTGCTTCAAGAAGTCCAGGAATAAGGTGCTGGCGAAGTAGTGGGAAGTCCTCTGACATCGGATTGGCTATGCGAAATGCCTTGGCCCGATCTCCGGCATATCCCATGGCATCGATTACCGACTGCGAAATAAATGGATAGGTCTGCACTTCGACGAGGCCACGATCCGCCAAGAGCGTTCCAACTACTCGTCGACGCATCTGTGCATCAGTTAAGCCAGGACTCACTGGATGAGGCGGTAACGAAGAAGGAATCGCGTCGTAGCCAATCATTCGAGCTACTTCTTCTACAAGATCGGCTGGTCCAAACAAATCACTTCGCCATGTCGGAGGCTCCACCTTCCAGAGATTTCCATTCTCCTGAACGTCACAGCCGACGATACGTAATTTCTCTGCAACAAGATCTGGCGAAATATGTGCACCCGTTAGCGCTGACACAAAGAACGGATCAAATTCAATAGCGGGACTAAATACAGGCTCCCCTGCCGTCTGAGTATCGACGTGAACGGCTCCCCCGAGTTCAACCATGAGAATTGTTGCGCGGGCTGAAGCAAATTTCGCAAGTGTTGGGTCCACTCCCCGCTCTAATCGCCGCGATGCCTCTGAGGAAAGTCGATGCGACCTAGAGTTCTTGGCAATTGAAATCGGATCAAATCTCGCAGCCTCTAGAGCGATCGATTTGGTTGTAGGTGTAACTTCAGAAGTTGCGCCACCCATAGTTCCGGCAAGTGCAAGTGCCCCTTGATCATCGGCGACAAGTAAGTCGTGTTGAGCTAGCTGTCTTTCTTGCCCATCAAGTGTCGTCAAAGCTTTAGTGTCCGCAGCACGTCGGATATGTAAGGAGCCTTGAATTTTGTCGCGATCGAAAGCGTGCAGTGGCTGGCCAAGTTCCAGCATGACATAATTTGTAATATCAACGGCTAAAGAGATCGATCGCATTCCGCACTTTTCTATGCGACGGCTCATCCACAATGGCGTAGGAGCCGCGGGGTTGAAGTTCTCAATAGTACGGATGTAGATCACCGACGCTGCAGTTGGATCATCGATCGAAACTTTCACGCCTGTACCCAAGGAAATCAGTGAGTCCGCATCGATTGATAGCACGGGATCTTGATAATCAACATCTAATGATGCTGCGATTTCCCGCGCAAGTCCGCGCAGAGAAAGTGCATAACCGCGATCAGGATTCACTGCGATATCAAAAACAACATCTTCCACGTTCAGTAGGGCGATTGCATCCGTTCCAGGATTGGCACACGCGATGGGCAGAACAAGAATGCCATCATGATCTTGGCTCAAACCGATTTCTCTCGATGAGCAAATCATGCCGTTGCTGGTTTTACCGTACGTTTCGCGCTCGGCGATTGCGAATCCACCAGGCAGTATTGCCCCAGGTAGCGCCACAACCACTAACTCTCCTGCGGAGAAATTCGTCGCTCCACACACTACAAATCGAGACTTGCCTTCGCCACAATCAAGCTCAACCCAACGAATGGGCTTTTTAAATTCAGTGATCTCATCGATTGCGATCACTCGTCCAACAACCAGAGGGCCAACGACATCTGCCCCTTGAAATTCAATATCCTCAACTTCGAAGCCGACACGCACAAATGCGTCCGCTATCTCCTGCGGAGTGACACCTTCGGGGATAGCAGCGAATTCGCGCAACCACGATAAGGGCGCGCGCACTAGAGTCCAACACCAAATGCTTGGCTGAAGCGAAGATCGCCTTCAACAATATCGTGCATATCGGCAATTCCATGCCTGACCATGAGCGTCCGCTCAAGACCCATTCCAAAAGCAAAACCGCTATAAATTTCGGTATCAACACCGCAGGCAGTAAGTACTTTTGGGTTTACCATTCCGCAGCCGCCCCATTCAATCCACCGCCCGTTGAAGAAAACATCAACTTCTGCACTTGGCTCGGTGAAAGGGAAAAAAGATGGACGCAATCTCGTAATGGCCTCATCGCCAAACATCTTGCGAGCAAAGAGGTCTAGTGTCCCCTTGAGATGGGCCATAGTGATGCCTTCATCAATAACTAAACCTTCTACTTGATGAAACACTGGTGTGTGCGTTGCATCTAATTCATCAGCGCGAAAAGTTCTGCCTGGACAAATCACATAGATGGGTGGTTTCTGTTCCAGCATTGTCCGAATTTGTACGGGAGAGGTATGCGTGCGCAGGACCAATCGAGCGTCAAGGGGTTCAACAAAAAAAGTGTCTTGCATGGTGCGGGCCGGGTGATCTGCGGGAATATTTAGCGCATCAAAATTAAGCCATTCAGCCTCAAGTTCTGGACCTTCTGCAACTCCGTACCCTTGAGCGATAAAAAAGTCGCTGATTTCATTTTTAAGAATTGTGATGGGGTGCAATGCGCCCACGGATCCTCGTGTAGCAGGCAAGGTGACATCTACAATCTCCTCAAGCAAAACTCTTGCATCGCGCTCTGCTTCAAGTATCTCGGTCCGCTCGGCAATGAGAGCGCTAACAGCGGCCCGCGCTTCGCCGACAATCTTTCCGACAGCTGCACGATCCTCTGGCGCCATGCTTCCCAAGGAGCGACTGGCTAAAGCGATTGGTGATTTATCTCCAGCATGAGCAAGCCGAGCGCTCTTGAGCTGATCAAGGTCTGAAGACTGTGAGATTGCTGCTTGTGCCTCTTTCACCCATAGCAGGAGGTCGCTCTCAGAAGTCATGGGTGGCAGTCTACTGTGCCAATTTAGTCAGATGCGGAAGTGACATGAAAGAAGACCATTGCCGCCGCTGCTGCGAGATTGAGACTTTCTGCATTTCCCGCCATAGGAATTCGCACTGTTGTAATTTTTTGATTCATTGGAAGGTCATCAAGACCCCGAGCTTCATTTCCGAAGATCCACAATGAAGGTCCCTCCGGTTTGATATCAAGCAAGGATTCACTTCCATCGGCGGACAAGGCATATACGCAATCACTTGGCCAGCGCTCGACCAACTCATCAAGCTCGACACGTTCATACACAGGAATGTGCCATAACGACCCGGCACTAGCGCGGACAACTTTCGGCGAATAGATATCGACGCTGTTTGCTGATGTGAGAATGCCAGAAAAACCAGTGGCATCGGCAGATCGCAAAATTGTTCCAGCATTGCCAGGGTCTTGAATTTCATAGAGGTAGGCAAATTTAGAAAATCCCGTTACATCCATCTCTTCTATTGAGGATGATGGGGTTCTACAAACTCCGAGTATTCCTTGCGGGGTAACAGTCTCCCCCATGGCCGACATAACGCCGTCGCTTACGTCCACACATTCAATGTGACTGATATCTATTGCATCAGCCGCGATTTTCAAACGTCCTGCCGTAGTGAGATAAAGCGTTTCGATTTCTGGGCAAGAGCCCGCCTTTGATGCCTCACGAACAAATTGCAAACCTTCAGCAATAAAGGATCCGCTTTCCCGACGTTCTTTTTTGCCCCGAGAACCTGAAAGAGCCTTCACTCGCGCGATATGCGGCGAATGAAGGCTCTCAATCATCAGGGTTGAAAAGCTTGAGCTAAATTACTTTGCAGCAATTGCGAGGAGGCTCTTGCGAGCAACTTCGACAAGTGTCTTGAAAGTCTCTGGCTCATTTGTTGCGAGTTCTGAAAGAACGCGACGGTCAACTTCCACACCCGCAGCCTTAAGGCCCTGGATGAAGCGGTTGTACGTCAAACCATTTTCACGGCTTGCAGCATTGATGCGCTGAATCCACAGTTGGCGGAAATCGCCTTTCTTGTCTTTACGGTCATTGAACGCATAAACCATTGAGTGCGTAAGTTGCTCTTTTGCTTTCGCATAGAGACGTGAACGTTGGCCACGATAACCTGCAGCACGTTCGAGAGTTGTACGACGCTTCTTGGCGGCATGCACGCCACGCTTGACTCTTGCCATTTAGGGGCGCTCCTTACTTCAAACCAAGCATGCGCTTGGCTGTAAAAGTTGTAGTTGGCTTAGCCGTTGCATCATTGCTCAGACGGCGTGTGTGACGCGAAGATTTGCGCTCAAGAAGGTGGCGCTTGCCAGCTCGCTCGTGCATGATCTTTCCAGTTCCGGTGACGCGGAAAGTCTTCTTCGCGCCACTGTGCGTTTTCATCTTTGGCATATTCGCGTTCTTTCTCTCGTTGGTACTCTAAAAGTTCTTACTCTGCTTCAGGTACTTGCGCGGCTTCAGCTTTGGCCTTGCGAGCCGCTTTCTGTTCCGCCACTGCTTCGGTCTTTCGCTTCGTTGGGCCCAGAACCATTGTCATATTGCGACCTTCTTGCTTGGGCGCAAACTCAATGAATCCAAACTCTTTTATGTCTTCTGCAAGACGTTGCAAGAGCTTGTAACCCAATTCAGGCCTTGTTTGTTCACGACCACGAAATTGCATCGTTATCTTCACTTTGTCGCCGCCTCGAAGAAACTTCTCGATGTGATTCCTTTTGGTCTCATAATCGTGAGCTTCAATCTTTGGACGCATTCGAACTTCCTTCACAATGATGTGAGTCTGGTTCTGCCGCGCTTCCCGAGCCTTCTGTGCGATTTCGTACTTATATTTTCCGAAATCCATGATCTTGCAAACGGGAGGAACGGCGTCAGGGGCGATCTCGACTAAATCAAGACCGAACTCATCTGCCATTCGCAATGCGGTATCGATATCTACGACTCCGATTTGCTCAGCGGCAGGACCGATGAGACGAACTTCAGGGACGCGAATGCGATCATTAATGCGGGCTTCAGTGCTGATAAAAACTCCTTCGTAGTAGCTGCCTGTCAGTAGTTAAGTCGCTACAAGGTGAGCCCGCGAAGAAACCCAAAAGTCTTGGGTATCGACATACCATCTCGCCGAAGCGATGAAGGTGGGAGCGGAACTCCTCTTGCAGTGCCGACTAGGCCACTGGTCTTGGCGTAAGGATACTAGAGGGCGGGCTAGACGCGAAATTGAGCCTATTACCCGCCCATAGCGTGCATACCGCCGTCAACATGGAGGATTTCGCCGGTGGTCTTGGGCAGCCAATCCGAGAGGAGCACAACGGTGGCTTGGGCGGTAGGAACTGGATCGGTCACATCCCAATCAAGAGCAGATCTCTCATCCCATAGGTGTTCAAATTGCTCAAACCCTGGAATCGATTTCGCAGCCATAGTTTTAATCGGACCTGCCGCGACTAAGTTCACTCGAATATTTTCAGGCCCTAAATCACGGGCGAGGTATCGAGATGTGGATTCAAGAGCTGCTTTGGCTACTCCCATCCAGTCATATTTTGGCCAGGCAACACTGGCATCAAAATCCAGACCAACAACAGAGGCGCGATCTAAGAACATGGGTTTGGCCGCCATGGTGAGGGCCTTCAATGAAAAGGCAGAAACATGCAACGCTACAGCGACATCGGGCCATGATGTGTTGAGAAAATTTCCACCAAGGGCTGCCTCTGGTGCAAAACCGATTGCATGAACAACGCCGTCTAGATGCGGAACATATTGACGCAGTCGTTCAGGTAGAGCGGCAAGATCTTCTTCATTTGTCACATCGAGTTCGACAACGGGGGCAAGGTGAGGCAGGCGTGCGGAAATTCTCTCCGTCAACCGGAAGACTCGACCGTAGGAACTCAAAACCACGGTCGCGCCCTCTTCTTGAGCAAGACGAGCGATGTGGAAGGCAATTGAGGCATCTGTTAACACGCCAGTAACCAATATATTTTTACCCGTAAGCAATCCCACGTTAGTGCCCCATTCCTAATCCGCCATCTACTGGAATAACAGCGCCCGTTATGTAGGACGCCTTTTCTGAAGCGATAAAACTCACGACTCCTGCAATCTCTTTCGCCGAACAGAAACGACCAAGCGGAACCGAGGCAGCGATATCGTTGCGTCGTTTCGCTTCTAGGTCGGCAGTCATATCTGTTTCAACAAATCCAGGGGCAATCACATTTGAGGTAATTCCCCGGCTTCCTAATTCGCGTGCAAAAGAGCGCGCCATACCAACCAAACCAGATTTACTGGCTGCGTAATTAACTTGCCCCGCGGCGCCCACACTTCCTACAACTGAGCCCAGGAAGATTAATCTGCCTCGCCTAAGTTTGAGCATTCCTCTTGTGGCCCTTCGTGCGACGCGAAAGGCTCCTGTTAAATTCGCATCAATGACACTCATGAAGTCTTCATCGCTCATTCTCATTACGAGAGTGTCTTTGGTGATACCTGCATTCGCGACGATTACTTCCGGTACCCCAAATTGGGATTCAATCTGAGTGAAACCTTGGTCAACGCTTTCGGAGGATGTGACATCCATTGTGATGGCATCAAAACCAGCAGGCGCACTTCCTGAGCGATGGGTAAGAATGACATGAAAGCCATCGGCTTTGAGCTCCTGCGCAATTGCCAAACCAATGCCGCGATTGCCGCCCGTCACAAGGGCGATGGGTTTGGCAGGAGAAGTCATATGGAGAACTTACTGGCTACTGTTGCGTAAGTAGGAATTTCCACGCCGTCGGTACGGTTTTTAATGTGCAATGAACGCAAATGAAGCCTAGGGTTAACACATGGCCGAAGAGATTCATGATATTACAAGCGCTCAGCAAGGCCTGAGCGATGAACTCCCTGGCAGAGCGCGACGTTATTTCATCGCGATGATGATCAGAACTGCAAGTTTCATTGCAGCCGTAATTCTACCTAGTCCTTATAGATGGATTGCTCTCGCCGGGGCTGTATTTCTGCCCTATTTTGCGGTCGTCATTGCCAATGCAGGACGCGAAAACATCGCACCCGGATCGGCGGTATTACGTGACAATCGCAAATCCATCTCCTAACAATAAAAACAAGGAGAGTTTGCTTGTCTCAATGACAGCGACTGTAATTGCGGGGGCTCTGGTTCTTCTTTGTCTGTGGGCTAGCCAATGGCAGTACCACCGTGGAATAGATCGACACCATCGAAATTTCCTCATCTCTACTCATGTAGCCCTACCAACAGTGCCCCTTGCTTCGGCGATCGACAACATCAGCGATGCAGAGTGGCGAACAGTTTCAACGACAGGTATTTTTGATTCCCGCCATCAAATACTTTTACGCAATCGCTACAACGAGGGCAAATACGGCTATGACCTGCTTACTCTTTTCCATGATGACCAGGGAATTACTTATTGGATCGACAGGGGTTGGATACCACCTGGGGCCACCGCACTCGACAAACCGAAACTGCCTACGACCTCAACTTCCACGATGCAAATCACGGCAAGACTTCGACTCCAACAATCGTTACCCCAGGGTTCATTCTTTGCCGTTTCGACAACTGGCAACGGGGATCTCATATCTAAATGGAATGCGCAAAGTAATACTCAAGTAAAAACTGAGATCTTCTACCTTGATCTTTTGAGCACTTCTGAAGCACCTATGAATCCCATAGTTCCCGTAGTTCTTCCAGAACTCACTGACGGGCCTCACATGGCTTATGCATTGCAGTGGCTCTTCTTTGCTGGTCTAGTTATCTACGGACGATTCTTACTGCGTCGGAGTAGATAAATCTTGACGCGCATATAGCTCTGCATACAAGCCATTGGCCCGTACTAGGTCTTCGTGTGTCCCACGTTCGGCAATAGTTCCGTTATCCATGACCAAAATCTGATCTGCTTCCATAATGGTGCTGAGTCGATGAGCAATCACGATACTGGTTCGGCCCTGCAGTGCGACTCTTAGCGCTTCGTGCACAAGCGCTTCATTTTCAGAATCGAGATGTGCCGTAGCCTCATCAAGAATGACGACCGAAGGCGACTTTAAAAGCAAACGAGCTATAGCAAGTCGCTGCTTTTCACCGCCCGATAACCGATGTCCTCTCTCTCCCACCATGGTTTCCAAACCATTAGGTAGCGATGAGATCAGCGTCCATATCCGAGCAGACTCACATGCTTCTTGCATCTGTTCAAAAGTGGCGTCAGGTTTTGCGTAGCGTAGATTTTCAGCAATGGTGTCGTGAAAGAGGTGCGCATCCTGCATGACAACACCTATGCAACCTCGCAAACTGTGTAGTGAAAGATCTCTCACATCAATCCCATCAACCAAAATCGCACCACCGGTGACGTCATATAGGCGAGGAATGAGAGCGCTAATCGTTGTCTTGCCAGCACCCGAGGAGCCCACAATCGCCGTCATCGTTCCTGGGGCGGCTACGAATGAGACAGCTTTAAGTACTTGACCGCTATCAACCGTCTCTGGTTTTGCCGCCGATTCAAGTGAAGCCAAAGAAATATCACTCGCCCGAGGGTAAGAGAAATCAACGTTTTTAAACTCAACGCTAATCTTGGACGAAGTCACAATCTTTGCATCGGCGCGATCTTGAACCATTGGTTCTAGATCGAGAACTTCAAAGACTCTCTCGAAGGAGACCAGGGCCGTCATCACGTCAATACGCACATTTGATAAAGCAGTCAACGGACCATAAAGCCTGGAAAGAAGTGCGGTGATCGCAAGCAAGGTTCCGACAGTTACTTTTCCTGAAATGGCTAAGTGCCCACCAATGCCATAAGCGAAAGCTGTTGCAACGGCTGCGACACTGGTCAGCGCCACGAAGAAGAGTCGATTGAGCAGAGCGATAGAAATTCCGATGTCGGCAACACGTCGGGCTCGCGAGGAAAAATATTCCAATTCGCGTTTAGGCTCGCCGTAAAGTGCTACGAGCATTGCACCAGAGACGTTAAAGCGTTCCGTCATCGTGCTAGACATTTCAGCATTTGTTTGAAAGGACAGTCGAGTGAGTCCCTGAAGTCTGCGACCAACCCATTTCGTGGGAAGGAGGAAAAGAGGGAGAAGCACAAGAGAAACCGCAGTAATTTGCCATGAAAGAATAAGCATCGTAACAACAACCAAGACGAGACTTACCACATTACTTACAACGCCAGAGAGAGTGGCCGTGAACGCTTGTTGGGCACCAATCACATCAGAATTAATTCGTGAAATTAGAGCGCCTGTTTGAGTACGCGTAAAGAAAGCAATGGACTGCCGCTGCACATGTCCATAAACAACCGAGCGTAGATCGTAAATTAAGCCTTCACCGATTCGCGAAGAGAACCAACGACCGATAACACTCATTACAGAATCAGCAATTGCGAGAAGTCCTACGACCAGCGCGAGTTTGGTGACTAGTCCCCCATTGTGCGGGATCACGCCTTGGTCAATGAGCTTGCGCAAGATCAATGGCGTAGCAATTACAAGAACTGCGTCGATCACGACTGTGATTAGGAAAAAGACAATCTGAGACTTATACGGTTTTGCAAAGGTAAAGATTCGAGCGATGGTTCCTGGTTTCAGCTTCTGGTGCTTTACTGAAGGGTCGGCCGTCATCGAACGCATCATCATCCAACCATTATGAGAAGACATCGTTAAACCGTAAAGCCGAGCGCGCGAAGTTGATCCCTTCCATCATCGGAAATCTTGTCCGGTCCCCAAGGTGGCATCCATACCCAGTTAATTCTCACGTCACTTGTTAAGTGAGCTAGCGCTTGGCGTGTTTGATCTTCAATCACATCTTGCAAAGGGCACGCCGCCGAGGTCAGTGTCATATTCAAAACAGCGATATTGCTCTCATCGACCATAATGTCGTAGATGAGTCCCAGATCAACAACGTTGATTCCGAGTTCGGGGTCGACGACATCTTTCATCGCCTCTGTTACATCATCTACCTGAGCAACCATCTGTTCTCTCCTTGTTAAGTGTGAACCGGACCAACCCTACTTATTACTTCCCAACTATCTGAAATTCAGCATCTTTAAATGCCATCCATCCGAGTAACGCGCACTTTACCCGTGCTGGAAACTTTGACACTCCAGCGAAAGCGACCGCATCTTCCAGGAGATTCTCATCCCCTGTCATGGTCCCTTTACTTTGCATAAGCGCTAAGAACGCCCCAACAACTTCATTCGCATCCGCGACACTTTTGCCCGTGAGAAGTCCAGACATCATTGAGGCGCTGGCCATCGAAATTGAGCATCCAATACCATCCCAGGAGACTTCACTAACGCGTCCGTCTGCAACAGAAAGATTCAATGTAATTTCATCGCCACAACTGGGATTGATGTGATGCACCTGAATGTCTTTCTCCTCCGACAAACCTTTGTGTTCGGGATGTTTGTAGTGATCCAGAATCACTTCTTGGTACATGTGGTCAAGATTCATGAAAACCTCGCAAAATACTTTTGAGCTCCGAGTACGCCCTCGAGCAGTGCATCGAGATCAGATAGGTCGTTATACAGGTAGACCGAAGCACGAGTAGTAGCGGCGACGCCCAATTTACGATTCAGTGGCCATGCACAGTGATGACCCGTTCGAACCGCGATTCCTTGAGAATCTAGGTACTGGCCCAAATCATGAGGATGGATTCCTTCGCACGCAAAGGAGACAGTGCCTCCGCGCATAATGTTTGTCATGGGTCCAAATATTTTAATATCTGGAATTTGCTTGAGTCCGTTGATGAGATAACCGGTGAGAATCAACTCATGCTCGTGGATGAGATCTAAACCAACAGAATTGAGGTAGGTGACAGCAGCACCCAGCCCTACTGCCTGGGCCATATTCGGGACACCTGCTTCGAATTTTCGCGGCGCGGGAGCCCATGTTGCATCAGTCATCGTCACACTTTCGATCATTGAGCCACCGTAAAGAAAGGGTGGCAAATCATTGAGCAACTCTGCCCGACCCCACAACACTCCTACACCCGTTGGACCAACTGCTTTATGCGCGGAGAATGCAAGAAAATCTACGCCCAGGTCAGCAACGTCTATTGCCATATGAGGAATGGATTGACAGGCATCTAGAACTACGAAGGCACCCACAGCATGCGCGCGTTCAACTATTTCAACCAAAGGATTAATTGTTCCAAGAACATTCGACTGATGCGTCAGAGCCACAATTCTGGTCTTCGCAGAAATAACAGACTCGATTTCGGAAAGATCGAGACGCCCTTCAGCATCAACTGAGAACCATTTCAACACTGCGCCTGTCCTCTTGCACAGCTGTTGCCATGGAATCAAATTTGCGTGGTGTTCCATCTCCGTTACAACGATCTCGTCTCCAGACTTGAGGGCGAATCGCGAGCCAAATTCAGCGCTACCTATCGAGTATGCCAAGAGATTTAGACTCTCCGTTGCACTTTTTGTGAAGACTATTTCGTTGAAGTGTGCGCCGATAAACGTGGCAACTTTCTCGCGCGCACCTTCGTATGCATCAGTAGCCTCTTCAGCTAATTGATGAGCGCCACGATGAACAGCAGCATTGTGTAGCCTATAAAAATCCATCTCGGCATCGATAACTGCATGTGGCTTTTGGCTTGTGGCTCCACTATCTAAATAGATGAGTTTCTTTCCATCACGAACCGTGCGCTCAAAGATGGGGAAATCTTTGCGTATGCGAACGGTATCGAGTGTCATAAAGATGGAAGGTAATCGGCTAAGAGCCGACGTACTCTGCGTAACCATTGGCTTCTAGTTTGTCAGCCAACTCCGGACCGCCTTCTTCGACAATGCGGCCATTAGCAAATACATGAACGAAATCTGGCTTGATGTAGCGCAATATTCTGGTGTAGTGCGTAATCAAGAGAACTCCAAGATTATTTGCTTCTTTGGCACGTACGACCCCTTCAGAAACAATGCGAAGCGCATCGACGTCCAGTCCCGAATCTGTTTCGTCAAGGATGGCAATCTTTGGCTTAAGAAGTTCAAGCTGCATGATTTCATGTCGCTTCTTCTCTCCACCAGAAAAACCCTCGTTTACATTTCGCTCTGAGAATGCAGGATCCATGTTCAACGCACTCATTGCCTCTTTAACTTCGCCTACCCACGTACGCAATTTAGGAGCTTCTCCTCGAATTGCCGTTGCCGCTGTACGGAGAAAATTCGATACAGAGACACCAGGCACCTCAACGGGATATTGCATGGCTAGGAATAATCCCGCGCGAGCACGTTCATCGACGGTCATATCCAGAACATTTGCACCATCTAACGTCACACTTCCACCTGTGATGGTGTACTTAGGGTGTCCAGCGATTGAGTAGGCGAGAGTCGACTTACCGGATCCGTTTGGACCCATGATCGCGTGTGTCTCGCCTGAGGAAATGGTCAGATCCACACCGCGCAAAATCTCGATGGGGCCTTTCTCTGTAATTACAGAAACTTCTAGTCCTCGGATATCAAGTGTGCTCATTTTCTCCTCTTTCGCTGTCTATGAACTAAATGTCAATCGTGACGGAGTCTCCGTCAACGCGAACTGCATAAGTCTTAACGCTTTGAGTAGCAGGCATCGAAACAGCTTCACCAGTACGAACATCAAAAGCAGCACCATGTAGCCAACATTCAATTTCGAATTTTTGGACATCGCCTTCAGATAAGGATGCATCCGAATGCGAACAGGTGTCATCAATGGCAAAAACCTCTTGACCTACCTTTACGACGCATATGGACTTCCCTGATTTCTCCAATCGGAAAGGCTTGCTTTCTGCTAGCTGAGATAAAGTGATGTCGGACATGGCCTATTGGCCCGCCTTTGCAAGTTCGCCATCTATGCCGGTCATTAATCGCTCTTGAATGATTTCATTCCCAATATGAGAAATGATCTCAGCGAAGAAGCCGCGTACAACTAGTCGTCTGGCTTCATCCATCGGAACGCCGCGAGACATTAAGTAGAAAAGTTGCTCGTCATCAAATCGGCCCGTTGTACTCGCATGACCGGCTCCTACGATCTCGCCTGTTTCAATTTCTAGATTCGGGACCGAATCTGCACGCGCACCATCACTCAGGAGCAAGTTACGGTTGAGTTCGTAGGTATCTGTGCCTTCAGCTGCTGCGCGAATAAGAACATCGCCGATCCAAACGGTATGCGCCTTATCGCCCGATAGGGCACCCTTAAAGTTCACTCGCGACTTGGCTTTGGGGACAGCATGGTCGACATGGATGCGGTGCTCAAAATGCTGGCCTTCTGTTGCGAAATACACACCGAGAAGTTCGGCTGACGAACCTGGGGCGATGAATTCAACAGTCGGCGAAATACGAACTAGAGATCCTCCGACTGTAACCGTCACAGATTCGAATGTTGCATCACGATCAATGATCGCGTGATGCCTTGCAGCGTAGATAGAAGCAGCATCCCACTCTTGTAACGTTACAAATTTGAGGAAGGAATTGGGAGCTAGAACGATCTCAATATCCTCACCGAGAACGATATTTCCGCTGTTCTCGAGGATGACGACCGCCCTAGCGTTTTCTGCCACAGTGATGCGAACTCGGGATAACTCCGTCTGCCCAACACCTGAAATAGCACGAGAAAGATGAATTGGCTCTGCAATCTCCATGCCCGCCGAGATTTCTACGTGCAACACCGACGCGCACTCGGAATGAACTCGCTGAACGACCACATCATCTGAGTGGGACTCTGGGGTAAGTAATTCGCGAGAGATTCGTGAAACGCGCACTCCAGGTTGCACAAGAGATGGTCCGATCAGTGAATCAATTCCCGTGAGAGGCGTAGATCCATCATGCAATCCCCCCAATCGATTCAGAGGCGTAAATCTCCATGCCTCTTCTCGACCAGTAGGGGTGAGGTAATTTGTTGCGAGTACAGACATTAACCAACCGCGCCTTCCATTTGAAGTTCGATAAGTCGATTAAGCTCTAGCGCATATTCCATTGGAAGTTCGCGTGCAAGTGGTTCGATGAATCCACGAACAATCATTGCCATTGCTTCATCTTCCTTGAGACCACGAGACATGAGATAGAAGAGTTGATCATCGCTAATCTTGGAGACTGTCGCTTCATGACCCATCGATACATCGTCTTCTCTGATATCCACATAGGGATATGTGTCAGAACGCGAAATCGTATCCACAAGTAACGCGTCACATTTCACCGTGCTCTTGGAATGATGCGCACCTTCTTGAATTTGAACCAATCCGCGATATGAAGTGCGACCACCACCTCGAGCCACTGACTTGGAAATAATCGTCGAGGATGTGTACGGCGCAGCATGAACCATCTTTGCGCCAGCATCTTGATGTTGGCCTTCTCCGGCAAATGCGATCGAGAGGGTTTCGCCCTTTGCATGTGGACCCATCAAGAAAACTGCTGGGTACTTCATGGTGACCTTCGAGCCGATGTTTCCATCGATCCATTCCATCGTCGCACCCTCGGCACAAGTGGCGCGTTTGGTAACTAAGTTGTAAACGTTGTTAGACCAGTTTTGAATCGTTGTATAACGAACGCGGGCGCCCTTTTTAACGATGATCTCTACAACTGCCGAGTGTAAGGAGTCAGACTTGTAGATTGGCGCTGTGCATCCTTCTACATAGTGAATGTAGGAATCCTCATCAGCAATAATGAGCGTGCGCTCAAATTGACCCATGTTTTCGGTATTAATGCGGAAATAAGCTTGCAGCGGAATCTCAACATGTACGCCTTTAGGCACATAAATAAATGAACCACCAGACCATACTGAAGTATTTAGTGCGGCGAATTTATTATCGCCAACGGGAATTACGGAGCCGAAATATTCCTTAAACAACTCTGGGTGTTGCTTTAGCCCAGAGTCAGTATCAAGAAAGATGACGCCCTGTTTTGCTAAATCTTCGCGAATTGAGTGGTAAACAACTTCAGATTCATATTGCGCCGCTACGCCTGAGACAAGACGCTGCTTCTCTGCTTCAGGAATTCCAAGACGATCGTATGTATTCTTAATTTCTTCGGGCAATTCTTCCCATGTCGTAGCTTGTTTTTCCGTTGACCTCACAAAGTACTTAATGGTGTCAAAGAAGATGCCAGAAAGGTCTGATCCCCACGTTGGCATTGGCTTCTTATCAAAGAGAGCAAGTCCCTTAAGGCGCAGATCCAGCATCCACTGTGGCTCGGATTTCTTAGCGGAGATATCGCGAACGACATCCTCATTAAGTCCACGTCGAGAATTTGCACCAGCCGTGTCGGTATCTGACCAGCCGTATTCGTAATTTCCCAAGCCCTCAAGTTCTGGATGCGCGGTTGTCATTATTTCCCTCCGGTAGATGACATAGGTGATCGTGAAATTTTCGGTATAAAGGTTGTGCACACACCATCGCCATGAGCGATAGTTGCCAGTCGTTGAACGTGAGTGCCGAGTAGTCGAGAAAATGCTTCAGTCTCCGCCTCGCACAACTGAGGAAATTGCGCTGCCACGTGCGCTATAGGGCAGTGATGTTGACATAGCTCATCACCGATATCGCGATTGAGAACGGTCGCTGCATAACCCTCGTCACTTAAGAAATCTGCGAGCGCCGCAACTGGTGAGACGCCATCGGAAGATGCGATTACCGGCGCGAGAGTTCGTTCAATATCCCCTGCACGAGCGTTTGCAAATTCAATGAGTGCGCTCGCCCCTACGGAATCTGAAAGAAATTTAAGTGCGGCCACGGCCAAATCGTCATAATTGTGTTCAAACTTTTCTCGTCCTCCATCGGTCATGACAAATACCTTGGAAGGTCGACCACGACCTCGACTGATCGCCGAATGGGGCTCTCGAGCTTCTAAGACCCCTTCTTCGACCAAAGAGTCCAGATGGCGCCTAATTCCCGCCGGCGTCAGCCCGAGACTCAGGGCTAAATCGACAGCCGTTCTAGGACCCTTTTCAAGAATTGAGCGTGCGACAAGGTCCCGCGTACGAGGATCTTCGCTCTTTTTCACAACAGAAGTGTGTCGTAATTCCCTCTAAAGCGCCAATCCAGGGAGTGTGCCTCGTGCCACCTCTGATTTCCTCGCGCCATAGTGTTTTGCCCTGTCCCACCTCCTAGGCTACGCACCATGAACCGAAGTCGCCTTGAGCGTGCCCTCAGCCCTTTGCTCGGATTACTCCTCTTTCTACAGGCAGGAATTGTCATCACAGGGGGCGCCGTGCGCCTGACAGGTTCAGGTTTAGGGTGTCCGACCTGGCCTGAATGCACCCATGGATCCATCGCACCTGTCGCCCACCAAGCACAAGGTGCCTTTCATTCGTGGATTGAATTCGGAAATCGACTGCTCACTTTTTTATTGATAGCTGCCTCCATCGCAGTACTAGTGGCCGTCATTAAACTCAAAAGGCGCGACATCAAGAAGCTTGCGATCTGGCAGCTACTAGGAATTCTTGCTCAAATACCTTTGGGTGGAGTTACCGTTCTCACTCATCTGAACCCCATTCCCGTTGCTTGTCATTTTCTTCTCTCCATTGCACTTATCGCGGCAGGAACATCACTCTTTGAACGGAGAAGCTTTTCTACAACCCCTGTCTCATCCAAACCATCTGTACTCGCGCGCATTCACACAGTTCTTGCCGCGACAGTGATTATGGTCGGAACTGTCGTGACAGGAAGTGGACCTAATGCTGGCGATATCTCAGCTCCTCGTTTTAATATCAAGATTGACACGGTGGCATGGATACACGCTGGTCTTGTGATTTCCTTGATTCTTTTCTCTCTCTTTCTTTTTTCTCAGTCCTCTGGCAATGTTTTGCTCAGAAAACGAATCATCATTTTCCTGGGGTTCTCGTTGGCTCAAGGATGCGTTGGCTTTCTGCAGTACTACCAAGGTCTCCCTGAACTCCTTGTAGGCATTCACCTGCTTGGCGTCACACTTGTCTGGATAAGCGCTTGGCGAATCCATCTAGCCGCAAAGATTGGTTGAACATGACACATTCCACTCTCGCTCCTTGGAATGAACTTGATGATCGCGCCGTTACTTACGCGCGCGCACTTGCTATGGATGCTGTTCAGAAAGTTGGAAATGGTCATCCTGGAACCGCGATGGCTCTAGCGCCAGTTGCCTACTCACTATTTCAACGTCACTTAGTTCACGATCCCTCAGACCCACAATGGCTGGGGCGCGATCGATTCATCCTCTCGTGTGGTCACTCATCGCTGACTTTATATACGCAATTATTCTTCAGCGGTTATGGATTAGAGCTTTCAGATCTCATGCAATTTCGAACATGGGGAGCGCTCACACCAGGACACCCAGAATATGGACACACGGCTGGAGTTGAAACAACGACGGGACCACTAGGTGCTGGAGTGGCCAATGGAGTCGGTATGGCAATGGCTGCTCGGTATGAAAAGGGACTTCTTGATCCAGATGCACCGCTCGGTGAGAGTCTTTTCGACCACCGAATATGGGTTATTTGCTCGGATGGAGATCTACAAGAGGGCGTCAGTGCGGAAGCATCATCATTGGCTGGAACTCAGGAGCTGGGCTTACTGAACATGATTTACGATGACAATCGCATTTCGATTGAAGGCGACACGCACGTTGCTTTCACTGAAGATGTTTCAGCGCGTTATCGTGCATACGGCTGGGATGTCATTGAAGTTGGCACTCAAGAAGATGGCAATGTAAATCGTGAAGCCCTTGAAAAGGCAATCACCGCCGCTAACGCCCAGATGCTTAAACCTACATTGATCCGATTGAAGACCGTCATCGCATGGCCAGCACCATCTGCGCAGGGAACATCTAAGTCGCATGGATCAGCACTCGGGGAAGCTGAAATTGCAGCCACAAAAACATTGATGGGTCTTGATCCCGCGGAGCATTTCGCTATGCCTGATGAAGTCCTGGCTCATGTGCGCAACGTCAA
Source organism: uncultured Actinomycetes bacterium (assembly GCA_903924485.1). GTDB lineage: Bacteria > Actinomycetota > Actinomycetes > Nanopelagicales > Nanopelagicaceae > QYPT01. The sequence goes on along the minus strand of CAIYBL010000003.1, from coordinate 29,495 downwards.
ATCACGCGCAGCCGTTGTTCGAAAAGATTGGGATCAAAAGTTTACGCAATGGCAGATCAACAATCCTGACCGCGCGAACTTACTTAAACGCCTGCAAAAGCGTGAACTTGCCGATGGATGGGAAGAATCCATTCCGGCATTCCCAGCAGGCAAGGACGTATCAACACGTAAGGCGTCGGGTGATGTGATTCAAAAGATTTCTGAAATTCTCCCTGAATTCTGGGGTGGATCAGCCGATCTAGCAGAAAGTAATAACACCACTATTGAAGGTGGCGGTTCGTTCTTGCCAGCCTCGAGCCCAATGAAAAATGCAAACCCTTATGGACGCGTCGTCCACTTTGGAATTCGCGAGCACGCGATGGGTTCTATTCTTAACGGGATCACACTTCACGGATTAACTCGAACCTTCGCTGGCACTTTCTTAGTATTTAGCGACTACATGCGCCCATCTGCACGACTTGCCTCACTCATGAAATTGGGTGTGACATTTGTTTGGAGTCATGACTCCATCGGCCTTGGTGAGGATGGACCCACTCATCAACCTGTCGAACATATCGCCGCTCTTCGCGCTATTCCTGGATTGGCAGTAATCCGTCCAGCAGATGCCAATGAAGTTGCACAAAGCTGGAAGGAGATTCTCCGGCGCGATGAACCCTGTGCGTTGCTGCTCTCCCGACAGAATTTGCCTGTCTTTGATCGCACCATTTTTCAACCAGCAACCGGTGTTGCGCAAGGTGCCTACATTCTGAAGGAAGCTTCAGGTTCCCCGCAGGTAATTTTGATAGCAACCGGCTCAGAAGTTTCACTCGCAGTTGAGGCGCAAGGTGTTCTTGAGGCACAAGGTGTTGCCACGCGAGTAGTAAGCGCGCCTTGTCTGGAATGGTTTGCCGCACAAACAGAGCAGTACCGCCAGAGCGTTATCCCTTCCTCGGTCCCTATTCGCATTAGCGTGGAAGCAGGAATCGCTATGGGCTGGAGAGATCTTGTTGGCGATCACGGCGCATCCATTTCGCTAGAGCATTTTGGAGCCTCGGCGTCTGCCACTGTTCTCTTTAAGGAATTCGGCTTTACCTCAGAGGCTATCGTCGCAGCAGTTAAGGCGCGCTTGAAATGATCGACATCTCATCCGGTGGGACATCGATCTGGCTCGATGATCTTTCTCGAAGCAAAATAACTGGACTAGATTCGCATTCCCTCCCCTATCGCATTGCCAATAATCATGTTGTGGGAGTCACGACCAATCCAAGTATTTTCAATGCAGCAATATCGCAAGGGAAAGAGTATGCCGCTGATATCGCTTCAATGCGCGAAAGTGCGCCGGAGGCGATCGTAAAGAAGTTGACTACTGATGATGTCAGAGATGCTTGTGATCTATTTCTGCCTATCTACGAAAAGAGTGCGGGCATAGATGGCCGCGTCAGCATCGAAGTTGATCCACGCTCTGCCCACAAGACCGATGCGACAATTGCCGAGGGTCTCGAACTTTGGAATTTAGTTAATCGCCCGAATGTAATGATTAAAGTCCCCGCAACTCTTGAAGGTCTGCCAGCAATAACTGCTCTTATCGCAGCTGGAGTGAGCGTCAATGTGACACTCATATTCTCCGCACCACGCTATGGTCTTGTAGCGGATGCATTCATGGCGGGTTTGGAATCTAGACGCTCTGCGGGCCATGACATATCAAATATTGCCTCCGTAGCTTCGCTTTTTGTAAGCAGGATAGATACCGCAATTGATTCCCTTTTGAAAGCGCAAGGCTCAGATGCGGCGCGATCACTCCTGGGAAAGGCTGCTATTGCTAACGCAGCACTTGCCTATCAAATCTATGAAGCTAAAGTCGAATCCGCGCAATGGAAAAGTCTTTCTCAATCCGGTGCAAAGATGCAACGCTTACTGTGGGCATCCACTGGAGTAAAGGATCCCGCTTACCTAGATACGCGCTATGTCGTCGAACTTGTAGCGCCGAATACTGTAAACACCATGCCTCAAGCCACTTTGGATGCACTGGCCGACCACGGTGTCACGCATGATGTGGCGCTGAATACTCGATACTCCGAAGCTGCACAAACCATCGCAGAGCTTAAAGATTTAGGAATTTCTCTTGATGATATTACCCACGAACTAGAAGTTGACGGCGTAGCAAAATTTGAGCAATCCTGGAACGAATTGCTTGCCAATGTTGAGAAGGCAGCGCTCTCTTGATCTCAATTCACGGCGATGCTTTATCTAAACTTGATCACGTTGATAGTCGTTATCGAGAGCTGGTAAGCGCAAACGAGCGATTATCAAAGAAGGATGCAACGCTGTGGGGTCCTGAGGCGATAGCGGAGGCCGCTACTCGGCTGAACTGGATAGATCTGCCATCGAGTTCACGCGTACTTTTGCCAGAGCTCGATGCATTGAGTGCAAAGTTTCGCCATTGCACGAGAGTAATTCTCTGCGGAATGGGTGGCTCATCCCTCGGTCCTGAAGTGATTGCCGCAACCTACAAACGCCAACTCTTCGTTCTCGATAGCACCGACCCCTCACATATTTCTTCCGCTCTTGAGGGAGATCTTACTTCCACTGTAATCGTTGTTAGCTCCAAGTCGGGAGGCACAATTGAGACAGCTTCACAGCGTGCCCTTTTCCAAGAAAGGTTAACTTCAGAAGGTTTGGTTCCACAAGAACATATGGTCATCGTTACCGACCCGGGTTCTCCGCTGGACATTGATGCTCGAGCACGCGGATACATAGTGGTCAATGCAGATCCCAATGTAGGTGGAAGATTTAGCGCGCTGAGCGCTTTTGGGTTGGTCCCTGCCGCTCTTATAGGAGTTGACGTTTCACTTTTGCTGGACGGAGCCCAGGATGCTCTTAACCAATTACAAAGTGAACACTCCCCTGCAATATCAGCGGCTTACCTACTTTCGTATTTTTGCGGTCAGTACGTAACCTTCAATGATTCACATTCTCCGATGCCCGGGCTTTCTGATTGGATCGAACAACTCATTGCCGAGTCAACGGGGAAAAATAGAGTGGGTCGTCTACCTGTCGTCATTGAGGAATCCGGTACGACTACTGGCGGAGAAGCGATGCACGTGGCCTTTACGGGAAAGGCAGACCTTGTCGTTGAAGGCGATCTCGGAGCACAATTTATTTTCTGGGAGTGGACAACCGCACTAATGGGAGTTGCACTTGCCGTTGATCCTTTTAGCCAACCCAATGTCACTGAAGCGAAGAATCAAACCTCCGCGCTCTTGCAAGAATGGTCAGGCGTGCTTCCATCAATCTCCCCGGTGGCGACTGATGGTTGCGTTGAGATATTTACTCAAGCCACTACCGTCGTTGAAGCGTTGACTCAGATGATTGATTCGGTAAAGGCCGATGGATATCTTTCAGTGATGGCCTATCTAGATCGGAACAATGATGCCGAGCTGGCTCAACTTCGCCGAGTCCTTGCAGAAAAGAGCCAGCGTCCTGTCACCTTCGGATGGGGGCCACGTTTCTTGCACTCGACAGGACAATTTCATAAAGGCGGTCAACAAAACGGAACCTTCTTACAGATAACGGGTGATGTGGCCGAAGATATTGAAGTACCAGGGCAAGCCTTCTCATTCCACACTCTGATCATGGCTCAAGCGTTGGGCGATGCGCGAGCCCTTGAATCACGTGGATTTAATGTGGTGAGATTGCATATCCAGGAACGAGAAAATGGCGTTGCAGAAATACTTACTGCCGCGCGCTCAATTATCTAAAAAGCTATTCGTCATCTCCGCGGAGCTTGGCCAAGGCATCTTCAAGAATTTGAAAACCTTCAGCGTTGCTGCGACGCTCTTTTACATATGCCAAGTGAGTCTTGTATGGCTCATTCTTGATTGGGCTTGGAGGGCTTGCTTTATCGCGCCCCGCAGGAAAGCCACATCGTGGGCAATCCCATTCGGTTGGAATAACAACAGTGCCATCATCTGCAAAGGAGGGCGTTGTCTCATGTCCGTTTGAGCACCAATAAGAGACCTGAAAACGACCTATAGATTCTCCGCGCTCTGCCTCGCCCATTGGGCCGGCACCGACACGACTTCCCCGAATTGCACTTCCACCGGCCATCTTGTCTTACTCCTTCAATAGTGTGTCAAAAAAAGTGTCTGTCAAAAATCCTGTCGCTAGCGGCCAGGGACTACTTCAAAACCAAACTCAGTGCGACAACTCCAGCAAACCATAGTCCGCCAACAACAATTGTGATGCGGTCGAGGTTTCGCTCCACCACGGAGGATCCACCGTAATTCGAGGAAATTCCACCTCCGAATAGGTCAGATAAGCCACTGCCTTTGCCCTTATGGAGAAGGACGAGCATGATCATCAAGACGCTTGTAATAACCAACAAGATCGATAGACCCAGCTTCATGACTCACTCCTAAGATTTGTTGTGGTGGCGATCCGTGCAAGGGCAAAGGATACTGTAAATCAGCCAGCTAGATGAAACTTCACGATCTTGGCCAATTCTTCAGGATCCAGGCTCGCCCCGCCGATCAGCGCGCCATCTACGTCTGGCTTCTTCATGATCTCAGCAATATTGGCTGATTTCACGGAGCCCCCGTAAAGGATCCTCATATCTTGAGCAATTTCTGGAGAGCCGATTTCCTCAATTTCGCCGCGGATAGCCGCACAGACCTCTTGCGCATCCTCCGGGGTAGCGGTTTTGCCGGTGCCGATCGCCCACACTGGCTCATAGGCGATAACAATCTTCTTCAACTCAGGTTTGCTCAGATTGGTTAAGCCTGCTCGGAGCTGGCGAATGACGTGAGAGACATGAGCCCCCGATTCACGAACGGCAAGCTCTTCGCCCACACAAAAAATAGGTACGAGGTCATGTGCGAGGGCGGCCTTAACCTTTCGGTTAACTAACGCATCATCTTCCTTGTGGATAGCACGTCTTTCGCTATGGCCAACAACAACATAGGTGCACCCAAGTTTGGAGAGCATCGAAGCAGAAATATCTCCAGTGAAGGCGCCATTGGAATCAGGTGACACATCTTGTGCTCCGTAGAGAAGGCGAAGTCGGTCTCCATCAACGAGCGTTTGAACCGAGCGGATATCAGTAAAGGGTGGAATCACTGCAACATCTACTGCGTCGTAATCCTTATCATCCAAACTGTAAACCAATTTCTGAGTAACGGCGATCGCCTCAAGGTGATTGAGGTTCATCTTCCAGTTGCCTGCCATCAATGGCTTACGCATGTACATTCCCCTTGCATTCGGTACTTCGATGAATGAAATTACTATAGCGATTTAATGGTTGGTGAGGGTTGTTTATAGTCCAAGCGCAGTGAGCCCTGGTAACGCTTTCCCTTCGAGATACTCTAGCGAAGCACCACCACCTGTTGAAATGTACCCAAAATCGGAATCTTGGAAACCTAGTGATCGTACGGCTGCCGCAGAGTCTCCCCCGCCCACAACCGAGATTCCCTTAACCTGTGTGAGAGCTTGCGCGACTACTTTCGTGCCGGCAGCAAAGGCGGGAAACTCAAAGACGCCCATTGGCCCATTCCAAAAGACCGTCTCACACGTGGAGATCGCTTGCGCAAAATCCTGTGCCGATTTCGGTCCGATATCTAATCCCATTTGATCACTTGCGATCTCATCAACACTGACAACAGTTGCCGGAGAATCTGCCGAAAAAACTGGAGCAGTAACAATGTCGGTCGGCAAGCGAAGATCCACCCCGAGTGATGCTGCTCGGGCAATCAATTCTTTAACAACGGGGATTGAATCTATTTCCACCATTGATTTCCCAATGTTCTTTCCCTGTGCGGCAAGGAAAGTGAAAACCATTCCGCCACCAATTGCCATCACATTAACTTTCTCGAGAAGATTCGAGATGACTCCAATTTTGTCGGAGACTTTTGCACCGCCAAGAATTACTCCGTAGGGCCTGATGGGATCCTGTGTCAGCTTCTTGAGCACATCCACTTCGGCCGATACTAGAAATCCTGGAGCATGCGGCAAGAGTGCAGGTAAATCAAAGACTGATGCGTGTTTGCGATGCACAGCACCAAAACCATCACCTACATACCCTTGCGCAAGGGAGGCCAACTCTTTGGCAAAAATCGACCTCTCGGCTTCGTCTTTACTTGTCTCTGCGGCGCTAAAGCGTAGGTTTTCTAACAACAAAACTTCGCCTGGAACCAAAGCCATAGCCTGCTGCTTAAAATCTTCACCCGCGAAGATCACAGGCCTTTCAAGTAATTGCGAAAGTCTTAGAGCCACTGGTGCTAATGAAAGTTCTGGCTTAACTTCGCCTTTGGGTCGACCAAGGTGGGCGCCAATAATGAGTGAAGCCCCAGCCGATAACAAAAACTTAATGGTTGGTAGCGACGCTCGGATGCGGCCATCGTCGCCGATGACCCCATCCTTAAGCGGAACATTGAGATCGCAACGAAGAAAGATTCTCTTTCCTGCGACATCAAGAGATTCAAGTGAAGACATTAGAGCGATGCGCCTACAAGCTTGATGAGGTCAACGAGGCGGTTGGAGTAACCCCATTCGTTGTCATACCAGCCAACAACCTTTGCAGTGCTTCCAACAACCTTTGTTAGACCTGAATCGAAGATGCATGATGAAGGATCTGTAACAATGTCGGAGGAAACGATGGGATCTTCGGTGTAGGACATGAAGCCCTTGAGATATCCATTGGCTGCTGCCTTCATCGCCGCATTGATATCGGCTGCAGTTACTTCCTTGCCCAGCTCTACGGTGAGATCAGTAACGGATCCAGTTGGAACTGGTACGCGCAACGCATAGCCATCGAGCTTGCCTTTGAGCTCTGGCAAAACCAAGCTGATTGCTTTGGCAGCACCCGTCGATGTTGGAATGATATTTGTCGCAGCTGCGCGAGCGCGACGAAGATCCTTGTGAGGGAAATCTAAGATCACTTGATCGTTCGTGTAAGCATGAATTGTTGTCATCAAACCGCGAACAATTCCGAATTCATCGTTGAGAACTTTGGCCATTGGTGCCAAGCAGTTAGTGGTGCACGATGCGTTTGAAATGATGTGATGGTTGGCTGGGTCATATTTCTGATGATTAACGCCCATGACGATGGTGATATCTTCATCGCTCGCTGGAGCAGAGATGATGACTTTCTTGGCTCCGGCAGCAATGTGCTTTCCAGCATCGGCAGCCTTTGTGAAGTGACCTGTGGATTCAACAACAATCTCGGCGCCAAGAGAGCCCCATGGCAAGTTTGCTGGGTCACGCTCTGCGAATACTTTGATTGTCTTGCCGCCTACTGTCAGCGTGTCGGCCGTGTAAGTCACGTCAAGACCCAAACGACCCAGAATGGAGTCGTACTTGAGAAGATGAGCCAGCGTGGCGTTATCGGTAAGGTCATTGATTCCAACGATCTCTACCTCTGGTGAGGTTAGGGCTGCACGAAAGAGATTCCGTCCGATACGTCCAAATCCATTAATTCCTATTGCGGTCATGGTGATCCTCGCTTTGCGTTGAGTTCGATCCCGTAGTTAATACATGTGGCGGGTAGTCGAAAAGGGCCACAACACTGGGGTATGGGCAAATCTTATCAGCCAGGTGAGCGCCTTCAGCCTTGAGATGGCGCTGTTATCTAGGACTCACTCCAAGGAGTTGAGTTGATCGGGCAATAACCCTGCCTCAGTATCGGCAATCCCTAGTTCTGAGGCCCTCTTATCTGCCATCGCCAAAAGACGGCGAATTCGACCTGCAATTGCATCTTTTGTCATTGCTGGGACGGCGAGAGAACCTAGTTCTTCCAGGCTGGCTTGCCCGTGATTAATCCGCAACTCCCCTGCCTCTTTTAGATGATCGGGAATATCGGGACCAAGAATTTCCATGGCTCGTTGTACGCGAGCCGATGCAGCTACAGCTGCTCGTGCAGATCTGCGCAGATTGGCATCATCAAAGTTGGCCAAACGATTTGCCGTCGCACGAACTTCTCGACGCATTCTGCGCTCTTCCCACGCTAGAACACTTTCGTGTGCACCGAGTCGAGTAAGTAGGACTCCAATCGCATCCCCATCGCGAATAACAACGCGGTCAACTCCTCGTACCTCTCGTGCTTTAGCAACAATTCCTAGACGTCGCGCCGCGCCAACGAGGGCAAGTGCAGCCTCTGGTCCAGGGCATGTGATTTCCAAAGATGAAGATCGTCCAGGTTCGGTCAATGAGCCATGAGCGATGAACGCTCCACGCCAGGCAGCTTCAGCATCACACATTGCAGCCGAAACAACTTGCGGCGGAAGTCCACGTACGGGGCGACCGTTTGCATCAACCAGGCCAGTCTGACGCGCCAATGCCTCTCCTGCATTAATCACGCGTACGACGTAGCGATTTCCTTTTCGCAATCCGCTTGAGGAAAGAACTGCTAAATCACTCTCATGTCCGTATACATCGGCAATATCTTTTCGAAGTCTGCGAGCACTTTGAGCCGCATCGAGTTCCACTTCAACAACGATTTTGCCCGCAACAATATGCAGCCCGCCAGCAAATCTCAGGAGAGCAGAAACTTCGGCTTTGCGGCAACACGGCTTTGTGACAGCCAATCGGCTTAATTCATCTTTTACTGCTGAAGTCATAGCCATGTGCTTATCCAACCAGTCTATTGCTCATGATGTGACGAAATACGGAGGTCAATTTCTCGGGATCGTGATGAATACTGCCAGCAGATTCGCTGAGATCGGCAGTTATGAGGGTTCCACCCATACTTTGGACTTGATTTTCTAAAGATTGGTGATCTGTCACGACCGAGGAATCTGCGATCACGAAATCACAACGAAGTTCTGGTGCATATTCCCTGATAAGACTTAAATGCTCTTGCGGAGTTGATCCGGCCAGCTCTGCACCCGTCATTCTGGGATCGGCGTCAAGATTCAACAAAATGATTCTCTGGGCTGAAGTTCGGGTGAGCGCTTCGCGTTGGGCCGGAACCAACAAGTGTGGAAGGACGCTGGTAAACCACGAGCCCGGACCCATTGTGATCCATCGAGCCGAATTTATGGCTTCCAAAGCTTCAGGTCTTGCAGGTGGACTCGTCGGAATAATTCGCAGCGATTGCAAAGCTCCTGGCGCAGCGGCAACTTGTGCCTGGCCACGAACGACTTCAGGTCGACCTTCGATAAGAAAGGTTGCTTCGATATCAAGAGGCACAGCAGCCATCGGTAAAACGCGACCAACAACTTTGAGTAAAGAGGCAACGCGATCGAGTCCTTCAACAGGATCATTATCTCGATCCCACAGGGCTGCAAGAAGGAGATTGCCTACCGCATGTCCCTGCATTGAACCTTCACCTGTGAATCGATATTGCATGATTTGCGCCCAACTGCGGCCCCATTCATCATCGCCACAAAGCGCCGCCAAAGCCATCCGTAAATCCCCTGGAGGGAAAATCGGAAACTCATCTCGCAGGCGCCCACTTGAGCCGCCGTTATCTGCCACGGTAACTATTGCTGTTATTTCATGAGTCACCTGCCGCAGCGCGCGCAGCGTCGTAGCCAACCCATGTCCTCCACCAAGGGCTACAACTTTATTATTTTTCGAAGAGGTCACTATTCTCTGCCGACATCGCGATGGACTGCATACGCATCCAGAGCAACAGGTCCCGCAAAATTATTGAGTCGATGAGCGATTTCTCTAGCTACTGCAACGCTCCTGTGCTTTCCCCCAGTGCAGCCAATCGCTATCGTCACATATTTCTTTCCTTCGCGCAGGTACCCCTCAGACATCTCGTTAAAGAGCGCTACGTAATCATCAACAAATTTATCAACACCTGGAGTATTGAAAACATAAGAACTTACGGCATCGGTCAATCCAGTGAGCGGTCGCAATTCTGGGACCCAATGTGGATTTGGAATGAAGCGGCAGTCAAGGACAAGATCAGCATCGACAGGCATTCCATACTTGTACCCAAACGAAAGAACATTGACTCGAACGCCTGAACTTTGGCCCGCAGCGAAAATCTCGCCTACGCGTTTTTCGAGCTGATGAACATTGAGGTTACTTGTATCGATAACGACATCAGCCCGAGAACGTAGGTCCTCTAGCCGAGTGCGTTCGCGAGAGATGCCATCCAGAATTCGATCTGAACCTTGGAGTGGGTGGGGCCTGCGTGTTGATTCAAAACGTTGAACGAGTGCTTGATCTGTCGAGTCCAAGAAGAGTAAACGGTGGGGTGTTGAAGCTGCGTCCAACTCTGCAAGAGAATGATTGAGGTCATCAAAGAATCGGCCACTTCGCACATCGACGACGACAGCCATAGCTGAGAGCTCGGCGCTATTGGTGGCAGCCACCAATGCAGGCAGAAGTGACGCTGGCAGATTATCTACAACGTACCAACCTAAATCCTCAAGAGCATGTGCAACGGTAGATCTGCCTGCGCCGGACATACCTGTGAGGATGAGTACTTCTCGCTCGTTTTTCATAAGGCTTCCATCTTCTCTCATCTGTCAAGAACCTTCAAGAATCTCCCCGGTTTGGGCATCAATGGAGGTCGTTGTCTCTCGTGAAAGACTTGCAAGAATAAGTGCTGCAGTTTTTGCTCCGACACCTGGAACTGAACCAATCTCCTCGGACGTTGCTTTACGTATTGCAGATACGGAGCCAAAAGCCTTCAGCAAAGCCGTTCGACGAGACTCCCCCAACTGTGGGATTTCATCAAGGAGAGATTCAAGCATGACTTTGGATCTACGTGAACGGTGGAAGGTTATGGCAAACCTATGAGCTTCATCTCGAACACGTTGTAAAAGATAAAGTCCCTCACTCGATCTTGGCAAAATAAGTGGATCATTTGTACCGGGCATCCACACTTCTTCGAGCCTCTTGGCTAAACCGCACAGTGCGATATCACTCATTCCTAACTCTTTGAGAGCTCTGGCTGCTGCAGATACTTGTGGCGCTCCTCCGTCAACGATGATCAGTTGAGGACGATAGGCAAACCGTGAATTCTTGCCGCCCAATTCCTGAACCTCTGAAACATCAATCTCCTTCTCAGCGATGAGTCGTTTAATTCTGCGGCTCACTACCTGATGAATGGCTCGCGTATCATCCCATGCTGTATCTGTGTCGATAATAAATCTTCGGTACTCACTCTTCTTCGGCATTCCATCTTCAAAGACAACCATGGAAGCAACAACTGAGGTACCCGAAATGTTAGAGATATCGAAGCACTCAATGCGCAGCGGTGGGATCGACAGATCAAGCGCCTCTTGAATTTCGACTAAGGCTCTTCCGCTTACCGCACTGTCGGCTGATCGCTTATTCACATATTGGATCAGCGCATAGTGTGCATTTCTTTCGACCGTCTTGAGGAGATCAAACTTCTCACCGCGCTGAGGCACCTTGATTTCGACTTTGCCCCCTCTTCGCGTGGTTAACCACTCCTCTAAAGAGCCTTGCTCATTGGGCATTTCGTTGACCAAGATTTCGGAAGGAATCTCATCAACATCACTCGAACCATAAATAGAGGAGAAAAGTGCTGTTAATTCATCCTCACCCTCGAGCGAGAGTTTTTGATCTACTAGCCAAGATCTCGACCCTTTAATCGCACCTCCGCGCACCATGAATATCGAACCTGCAACATGCATTCCTTCTCTATGGACTGCGATCACATCGGCGGAGAAATTCTCTGACAAACTCGCCTCGCTTGACTCACGAGCACGTTCCATAGAGGAAATTTGATCGCGAATTTTGGCGGCTCTTTCAAACTCCTCGTTGGTGGCCGCCATCTCCATTTCCTTCTGAAGAGTTGTTAGCAGGTCGCCAGTTCCTGCCTCCATAAAAGCCGCCATGCGTTTGGCTAATTCCTTGTGCTCCTCTTGTGAAACCCAACCAACACAGGGTGCGGCGCATTTGCCAATATCGCCCAGGAGACATTGTCGGTTAGTTCGTCGAGCTTTCTCGAAATTTGCTGCTGAACACGATCTCACAGGAAAAACTTTAAGAACTACATCGAATGTATTGCGCAGCGCCCAGGTATGCGTGAAGGGGCCAAAATACTTTAGGCCAGGACGTTTCTGCTTTCGCGTGATGAAAACCCGAGGAAACTCGTCTTCGAGTGAGATTGCTAGGTATGGGTAGGACTTGTCATCTCGAAACTGAACATTGAATGTCGGAGCAAATTGTTTGATCCAAGAAAACTCAAGCTGCAACGCTTCCACTTCACTATCAACGATTGTCCAATCAACGCGAACAGCCTCATGAACCATGCGATTGGTTTTCTCTGGGAGGTTGCTTTGAAAATAACTGCTTAAACGAGACTTCAAACTTAGGGCTTTACCTACATAGATTACTTTTCCATCGCCATTGAAGAAGCGGTAGACGCCAGGCAGCGCAGGTATGTCCTTTGGGCGATAGCTGCTGGGTTCGGCCATTACTTTTTCCCTGAAAGACTCTTTCGGTTGCTTCCCAGAATCTCAGCTAGAAAATGGCCAGTGTAACTGGCCGAATTCTTTGCGACGTCTTCCGGAGTTCCCTCTGCCACAACCGTGCCTCCACGGAAGCCACCTTCTGGACCCATGTCGATCACCCAATCCGCCGACTTGATGACATCGAGATTATGTTCAATAACAACCACCGTATTGCCGGTGTCTACGAGTCGATTAAGAACTCCCAAGAGTTTGCTCACATCTTCAAAGTGCAATCCTGTTGTTGGTTCATCGAGGACATAGATCGTTCGCCCCGTAGATCTGCGTTGTAACTCTGTGGCAAGTTTCACGCGCTGAGCCTCTCCACCAGAAAGGGTCGGAGCAGACTGGCCCAAGCGGACATAACCTAATCCAACATCGCACAGAGTTTTTAGGAAACGCGCAATGGTGGGCACCGCCTCAAAAAAGTCTCTGGCTTGTTCGATAGGCATATCAAGAACTTCAGCAATGGTCTTGCCCTTAAAATGCACTTCAAGTGTTTCTCTGTTGTAACGCGCTCCATGGCAAACCTCGCAAGGAACGTAAACATCGGGTAGGAAGTTCATTTCAATCGTGATTGTGCCTTCGCCCGCGCAGTTCTCGCAACGTCCGCCTTTTACGTTGAACGAGAAACGACCTTGAAGATAGCCTCGGACCTTAGCTTCAGAGGTTTCGGCAAAAAGTGCACGAATCTTGTCAAAGACTCCGGTGTATGTTGCTGGATTAGAACGGGGCGTCCTACCAATAGGTGATTGATCAACATGGACGACTTTGTCCAGAAGATCGACTCCGGAAATGGAGCGATGTCGTCCAGGAACCATTCGAGCACCATTGAGTTTGTTTGCAAGAACAACGTACACAATGTCATTAATCAGCGTGGATTTACCCGAACCGCTGACACCTGTCACTGCCACGAAAGCGCTTAGAGGAATAGCAACATCAATATCTCTTAAGTTGTTCTCTTTGGCGCCCTTAACAAGCAACTGACGCTTCGAGTCAACGGGTCGCCGAACCGCAGGAATCTCGATTGACTTTCGTCCCGAGAGATAGGCGCCAGTGATCGATTCTTTTGAATCTAAGAGTGATTGATAATCCCCCGAGACAACTACCTTGCCACCGTGTTCTCCGGCACCAGGTCCAATGTCTACGATCCAGTCTGCTGCGCGGATCGTCTCTTCATCGTGCTCAACGACAATGAGGGTATTGCCTAAGTCCCTAAGGCGCGTAAGAGTCTCGATGAGGCGCCGGTTATCGCGCTGATGGAGTCCGATACTCGGCTCATCGAGTACATAAAGAACCCCAACCAAACCTGAACCAATTTGAGTTGCCAGGCGGATGCGTTGCGCCTCTCCACCAGAGAGCGTTGCTGCTGGACGTTCAAGCGAAAGATAATCCAGACCTACATCGAGAAGGAAGCCAAGCCTGGCATGGACCTCTTTCATGACCCGCTCTGCGATCTGACTCTCTCTCGCATTGAGTTCGATCATTTGCAAGAATCCCGCAGTCTCAGAGATAGAAAGCGCACAAATTTCTGCAATGTTCTTGCCACCGACAGTCACTGCTAATACTTCAGGCTTAAGTCTGGCACCTTTACATGCAGGACAAGGAATCTGGCGCATATAGCCTTCATATTTGTCGCGGCTATATTCGCTGTCAGTCTCACCGTGGCGCCGATGGATAAAAGGAACTACTCCCTCGAAACCCGTTGAATAGTTACGAGTGCGACCATATCTGTTCTTGTATTTGACATGAACTTCATATTGATATCCCTGCAGGATTGCCTCTTTGGCCTTAACGGACAATTTCTTCCAGGCGGTATCCATTGAGAACTTTACTTCTCCCGATAGCGCTTCCAGCAAGCGCAAGAAATATTCGCTTGTTTGCCCTCCCGACCAGGGAGCAATGGCGCCTTCGTTGATAGAAATTGAATCATCCGGAATGATTAACTCTTCATCAACTTCCAGTTTTGTGCCGATACCCGAACATTCAACGCATGCGCCAAAGGGAGAGTTGAAAGAAAAGGAACGTGGTTCTAATTCCTCAAAAGATAACTCGCACTCATGGCAAGCAAGATGCTCACTGTAGGTTCGCTCCTTATCCTTACCTTTTGAATCAACAAAATCCAAGAGCACGATCCCTTGTGCCAAACGCAGAGCAGTTTCAATGGAGTCCGTTAATCGCCCCTTGGATTCGGCCTTAGCTGTAAGGCGATCAATAACAACTTCAATAGTGTGTTTCTCTTGCTTCTTTAACTTTGGCGCCTCTGCCAACGCGACGACCGTGCCATCTATGCGCGCTCGCGAATACCCTTGACTAATCAATTCTTGAAATAGATCAACGAACTCGCCCTTTCGAGCACGAATAACAGGAGCCAAGATTTGAAACTTCGTTGTCGCTGGCATCGTCAGAATCTGGTCAACAATTTGCTGTGGTGATTGGCGAGATACTGGGCTACTGCATTTTGGGCAGTGCGGCCTTCCAGCACGAGCAAAGAGCAATCGCAGGTAATCGTAAACCTCTGTAATTGTTCCTACAGTTGAGCGCGGATTCCTATTCGTTGATTTTTGGTCGATGGAGACCGCAGGCGACAAGCCTTCAATAAAGTCAACATCGGGTTTATCCATTTGACCCAAGAATTGACGGGCATAAGCCGAAAGTGACTCAACATATCTGCGCTGTCCTTCGGCGAAGATGGTGTCGAAAGCGAGACTCGATTTTCCCGATCCAGAAAGTCCAGTAAAGACGATGAGAGCATCACGCGGAAGTTCAATAGATACATCTTTGAGATTATGCTCACGCGCACCCCGAACGATGAGTTTGTCGATCAATTAAACCCCCGCCGTTTCCATGCCTCGAAGTTCGCGCTTTAAGTCTTTGATTTCATCGCGCAGCCGTGCTGCAAGTTCAAATTGCAGGTCCCCAGCAGCGCTTCGCATCTGATCAGTGAGCGACTCTATCAACGCAAGTAGTTCTTGTCTTGGCAAAGAAGCCAGCGCCTTTGTGTGCAGGCCAATAGCTGGAGTTTTGGAGCGTTGCCCTTTGCGACCAGAGGAAGCGAGAAGTTCTTCGGTATCTTCACTCTCCCGATTGATGAGATCTGTAATATCAGCGATCTTCTTGCGCAGAGGTTGTGGATCTACGCCTCTTTCTAGATTGTAGGCAACCTGTTTAGCGCGACGACGATTCGTCTCGTCAATGGCTTTCTCCATTGATTTGGTGAGATTGTCTGCATACATATGAACTTCACCAGAAACATTTCGCGCGGCTCGGCCGATTGTTTGAATCAATGCCGTACTTGATCGCAAGAAGCCTTCCTTATCCGCGTCCAAAATTGATACCAGTGAAACCTCAGGCAGATCCAGGCCTTCTCGAAGCAAGTTAATGCCGATTAAGACGTCGTACTCCCCCGATCGTAATTCGCGCAACAATTCCACGCGCCGAAGGGTATCCACTTCCGAGTGCAAGTAGCGCACTCTCACTCCACGCTCTTGCAGATAATCAGTAAGATCCTCAGACATCTTCTTTGTCAACGTTGTTACAAGAACTCGCTCATTGCGCTCGGCGCGGATATTAATCTCATGAAGTAAATCATCGATCTGCCCCTTAATGGGTTTGAGAACAATCTTTGGATCAACAAGCCCTGTTGGACGAATCACCTGTTCAACGACATCGCCAGCGACCTTCTCCATTTCATATTTGCCTGGAGTTGCTGAGAGATAAACCTTCTGTCCTACCCGCTGAAGAAACTCATCCCAACGAAGGGGTCTGTTATCCATTGCGCTCGGCAGTCGAAAGCCATGCTCTACCAAGGTGCGCTTGCGGGAGGCATCCCCTTCAAACATCGCGCCAATTTGCGGCACCGTAACGTGGGATTCATCAATCACAAGAAGAAAATCCTCAGGAAAATAGTCCAGCAAACAGTTAGGTCCAGATCCAGCCGCCCGGCCATCAATATGGCGTGAGTAATTCTCAATTCCCGAACAAAAACCAAGTTGCTGCATCATCTCAATATCGAAGGTGGTTCTCATTCCAAGACGTTGGGCTTCTAGTAGCTTGCCTTGTCGTTCAAAGACCTCAAGTTGGGTGGCAAGCTCGGTTTCGATCTCCCCTATCGCCCGTTTCATCGTCTCTGGCCCCGCGGCATAATGAGTTGCGGGAAAAACATACATCTCTTGTTCATCACGGACGATCTCGCCCGTGAGTGGATTTAAAGTAGTAATACGTTCGATCTCATCGCCGAACATTTCGATGCGCAGCGCTAACTCTTCATACATGGGAATTATTTCAACAGTATCTCCGCGCACCCGGAAAGTCCCACGCTCAAAGGCGATGTCGTTACGCTTATATTGAATATCAACAAATTTCCGCAGTAACTGTTGGCGATCAATCTCATCACCCACTTTGAGGCGCACCATTCTGTCCACGTACTCTTGCGGTGTTCCGAGGCCATAAATACATGAAACAGTTGCTACGACGATTACATCGCGCCGGGTAAGCAAGGAATTTGTTGCAGAGTGGCGCAATCTTTCAACTTCATCGTTAACGCTGGAGTCCTTCTCGATAAATGTATCGGTTTGTGGGACATAAGCTTCAGGTTGGTAGTAGTCGTAATATGAAACGAAATATTCAACAGCATTATTCGGCATTAACTCCCGAAACTCATTGACCAATTGAGCGGCCAGAGTCTTATTTGGTGCGATCACAAGAGTCGGTCGTTGCAGGCGCTCGATGAGCCACGCCGTTGTCGCAGATTTACCAGTACCTGTGGCTCCGAGCAAAACTATGTCCTGATCGCCTCTTTCGATCCGGCGAACAATCTCTTCAATAGCTTGCGGTTGATCACCCGCAGGGATGTAGTCGCTGATGACCTGAAAAGGTTCAACTCGTCGTTGAAGATCGCTGATGGGACGCACGGTGCAACTGTACTGGGGCTCAGGCGCTGGGGCGGTGCAGAGGAGGAAGCACCTCTTCCCATATATATTCAACTTCCCGCAGCAAATTATCCCGCGACCCGTCATTGGTCAACACATAATCGGCAATGCTGGCTCGATCTTCAGGACTGGCTTGTGCGGCAATGCGCGACTCAATCTCCAATGCACGAAGGCCTCGATCCATCAGCCTACTCGTTCGATTTTCGTTGGATGACTCAACGGTGATGACATAGTCAAATCGAGGAGAAGCCCCCGTCTCAAAAAGAAGTGGGATCTCGTAAATCAACACATCGTCTCCGTGTAGAAGTGAAATCGCTTCTTCAAATTGATCGCGGACCTTCGGGTGAATAATCATCTCGAGTCGCACTCGCGCCTCTTTATTCTCGAAGATAATCTGCGCCAAAGCTCGGCGATCAATATCTCCATCTTTGAGAATTTCATCACCGAATGCGGCTACAACTTCGTCGAAACCTGATGTTCCGCGCTCAATTGCAGATCGTGCCAATTGATCAGCATCAATTACTCTGGCACCCAAATCTGAAAAATATTGAGCAGCAAGTGACTTGCCTGATCCAATTCCCCCAGTGAGCGCTACGACCAACATATGAGGACTTTACTGCACCAAAAAGAAACCGGCCCCAAGATTTCTCTTAAGGGCCGGTTAAAGTTTTAACGAAGTACTAGGTTATTCAGCACTCTCCGACGTGGCTACAACAGCGTTCTCAGGATCAGTGGCAGCGGCTGCATCTGCAGCGCGAGCTTCGTCCTTCTGCTTTTTGTGTGCCATGAAGCGAGTTTGAGCTTCAGCGTACTGACGCTCCCACTCCTCGCGTTGTGTCTCAAAGCCTGGTTTCCATTCCTGGGAATCGGCATCAAAACCTTCTGGATAAATGAAGTTTCCTTCTGCATCATAACGAGCAGCCATTCCGTATTGAGTTGGATCAAATGCTTCAATCTCAACTTCATGTCCTTCATTGGCTTGCTTGAGAGATAATGAAATACGACGGCGCTCTAGGTCGATATCGATTATCTTTACAAAGAGTTCGTCATCAACTTGAACAACCTGCTCTGGAATTTCAACGTGGCGTTCAGCCAACTCGGAAATATGAACAAGTCCTTCAATTCCTTCATGCACTCGAATGAATGCACCGAACGGAACCAACTTGGTAACTTGACCAGGAACAACTTGGTTAATGGTGTGAGTACGAGCAAATGCCTGCCATGGATCCTCTTGAGTTGCCTTAAGAGATAGGGAGACACGCTCGCGCTCGAAATCAACTTCGAGAACTTCAACGGTTACTTCATCTCCAACTTCAACAACTTCACCTGGATGATCAATATGCTTCCATGAAAGTTCGGAAACGTGTACCAATCCATCGACCCCACCGAGATCTACGAAGGCACCAAAGTTAACGATCGATGAAACAACACCGGTTCGTACTTGACCCTTTTGTAACTGGTTGAGGAAAGTTGTACGAGATTCAGATTGCGTCTGCTCGAGATATGCACGGCGTGAAAGAACAACGTTGTTACGGTTCTTATCAAGTTCGATAATGCGGGCTTCAACCTGCTTGCCAATGTATGGGGTCAAGTCGCGCACGCGACGCATTTCGACAAGAGATGCTGGCAAGAAGCCGCGAAGTCCGATGTCAACGATCAAGCCACCCTTAACAACTTCGATGACTGTACCAACGACAACTTCGTCACGTTCTTTCTTGCCTTCGATTTCGCCCCAAGCGCGTTCGTACTGAGCGCGCTTCTTGGAGAGAATTAAGCGACCTTCTTTGTCTTCCTTCTGAAGAACGAGCGCCTCAATTTTTTCGCCAACCTTGACGATTTCATTTGGGTCTACATCGTGACGGATAGAAAGCTCACGGGAAGGAATGACTCCCTCGGTCTTATATCCGATATCAAGAAGTACTTCGTCACGATCTACTTGTACGACTATGCCTTCAACAAGGTCTCCATCGTTAAAGTTTCTGATGGTGCCTTCAATTGCGACTAAGAAATCTTCGGCTGTTCCAACGTCATTAATTGCGATTACTGGTGAGTTGCTCAAGTTGCTCCGTAGGGATAGAAAGTAGTAGGGATAGGGCGGCTAAGGGTACGGTTTTCGCTCTCTTCGGGTCAAACTGCGCGAGTAGACTGGGCTCACCATGAAGCGCTACCGCCAATTACTGGCTATTCCTAACGTGAAAGTGCTCCTCATCAGCTCTTTCCCGGCCAGAGTCGCCTACGGAATGTTGGCTCTCGCTACATTTTTTAAGGCTGAACAAGCCACAGGTTCCATTGCTGTTGCCGGATTGGCTATAGGTCTTGAGAGTCTCTCATCCGCCTCAACCGCTGGGCTTCGAGGATCCCTCATGGATAAGTGGGGCCAAAAGTGGCCATTGCGAGTATTCGTTCCCTCGTACGCGGGATTGATTCTCGCGCTCAATTCCTCACACACTCGAATTTCCATTTTGATTATTTCATTTATCTTGGGATTTGCAGCTCCGCCTATTAATCTCTCCATTCGCCCGTTATGGAAAACTGTCGTTCCAGCAGAATTCTTGCGAACGGCATATGCGATCGATACCGCGGTAATGAGCGCCGCCACTGTTATCGGTCCGGTGATTGCAACAATCCTGGCTTTATCTCGTCACCCAGGTAGCGCACTGGGTGTTTGTTCCGCGCTGCTCTTTCTCGGTGGGGCGTCACTGGCGATCACAAAAGTTTCATCAACGTGGAAACCAGAGGCAAAGGTAATTGGGGGCATCGCAACTTTCAAAAATCCTGCAATGTTGCTGTTGATGCTTGAAGGTGCATTCATTGGATTTGGCATGGGCGCTTTTAATATTGGAGTCCCTGCCTTTGCAACTATTGAACATGTCCCCCAGCGCACCGCATGGATTTTGGCAGCAATGGGGGTTGCGAACATCATCGGAGGACTACTCGGAGGTATGGTCTCCAGAAAAGCTTCTCCTCTTCGTGCTTTTCAAAAAACTTATCTCACCTGGTTTATTCTCACTATTCCCCTTGTCTTTACTTACCCAGGTTGGAGCATGGCAATTGTCGGAGCATGCATAGGGTTATGCACCGGCGCTGTTACCGTCTTCTATCTTGAAATTATGGAAGCAGTGCGATCTAAAGGAAGTGCCATCGCCTCGCTTGGTTGGCTCTGGACTGTCGAGGGTACCTTTGCCTCAGCAGGCGCGGCCGTCGGCGGTTGGGTAAGCAACGCATATTCGCCTCGAATCTGCTTGGCCCTATGCACCATATGTGTTGGTTGCGGCTTGGCAGTTTTAACGATTGGTCGCAAGCGTTTGTCGGCGGCAAATGCCATACCAACTGCGGAAGAAGATCTCAACGCAATGAAAGAGAATGCAGACCCCGCACAATAAACATCACGCCGAGAAATCTAGTGCGCGGCCTCGTTCCAACTTTTGCCAATTCCCACACTCACGGCAAGAGGTGCTTTCAGTGGGTACGCGGCTCCCATTTGTTGGCGCACAAGTGAAGTCAAAGTTTCTTCCTCTCCTGCGACAACTTCAAAAATCAATTCATCATGAACCTGCAGCAATAAACGAGATTTCAGTTTCTGTGTCAGGAGTGCGTGATCGACGTTAAGCATCGCTTGCTTGATGATGTCTGCAGCTGACCCTTGGATTGGCGCGTTAAGCGCCATCCGCTCAGCGACTTCTCGGCGCTGGCGGTTGTCATGGTTGAGATCGGGTAGATAGCGACGACGACCAAGGATGGTCTCTGTGTAACCAACTTTTCTGGCTTCATCGACCACTGTCTTTAGATAATCCCGAATTCCACCGAAACGCTCGAAGTATTTATCCATAAGCTCTTGAGCTTGGGGTGGAGTAATTCCAAGTTGGGCCGAAAGGCCATACGAGGAAAGTCCGTAGGCAAGTCCATAGGACATAGCCTTTATCTGACGACGCATTTCAGGATTCACATCCGTTGGAGCAACTCCAAAAACCTCTGAGGCCACAGTCGAATGAAGATCCTCACCCGAGGCAAATGCAGCTAACAAATGCTCATCATGGGATAAATGAGCCATGATGCGCATCTCTATCTGGCTGTAATCGGCAGTCAGTAATCCAACATAGCCCGGGCCTGCTACAAAACAATCCCTAATCTTGCGACCCTCTTCGGTACGCACAGGGATATTTTGCAAATTCGGTCCGGTTGATGAGAGTCGTCCAGTGGCCGCGACAGTCTGCGCAAAATGCGTATGAATTCGACCATCGACTGAGATCTCACCGAGGAGGCCCTCAATCGTTGTCCGTAATTTATTTGTTTCTCTGATGCGCAACAATTGATTAAGTACGGGATGTTGTGTCTTTTCAAAGAGCCACTCAAGGGATTCAGCATCCGTTGTGAAGCCCGTCTTAATCTTCTTGGTCTTGGGCAACTTCAGTACTTCAAAGAGAACAACTTGCAGTTGTTTAGGCGAAGCAACATTAAATTCATGTCCTACTGCGTCATAGGCCGCTTTGGTCTCACGCTCAACTTCACCTACGAAGAATTTCTGGAGTGCCAATAACTTTTCACTATCAACACAAATACCGCGGCGTTCAATAACCGCTAATAACTTGGCGATCGGCAACTCTAATGTCTGGTAAAGATCTAGAACCTGGCGATCTTTTAACTCCTGCAAAAGTGATGAGTACAAGGCGAATAATGAGGATGCGCTCTGGAGAAGTCTTTGTCCGGGGTCGATTGCCGTGACCGTGACACCATTGCCCCAACGTTCTAGAAGATCGTTGAGATCCTGCGCCCTGACACCTGGGTTCACCACATACGCCGCAAGGGCGGTATCAAAGGCGACTCCAGCGATAGGGATGATTCGATCGAGGGTCTTCGCATCGTGCATTATTTTGAGTACCGATTCGTTGCCAAACCACTCTCCCAATTGCGAGGAGTGGACGAGATAACTCTCAGAGGCAGAAAGTGCCACACTGTAGCGATGGAGTTTCTCATCCGAAATCTCATATGCGATAGAGATTAAGCCCGAATGCTTTGTTATCTTGGCGGAAAGTTCTTCGGCGGTGAGAACGCTTTCCTGCTCATCAAAGCCCAACATCAATAAAGGTTGAACCTCTTGCGGTGAACTGCTTGAACTTTCTCCAACGAGTGGCTTAATTCGATCTTTCAATGTGCGAAATTCCAATTGGTCAAAGAGTGCGTACATTTTTTCCTCATCAATGCCGCTCCACGATAGATCTGTGAGCGAAACTTTGATAGGAACATCGTGCAAGAGTTGCGTGAGCTCGCGATTGCGCAATACGGCATCAACATTTTCACGGAGGGAGATGCCAACCTTGCCAGGAACCTGATCAATCTTTGCAAGCAAATTCGCGAGTGAACCGTATTCGACGACCCACTTGGCGGCGGTCTTTTCTCCCACGCCAGGAATCGAAGGCAAGTTATCGCTGGGATCGCCTCTCAACGCAGCAAAATCAGGATAGTTCTCAGGTGACATTCCATATTTTTCCAAAACAGACTCAGGCGTCATACGAGCAAGATCACTCACGCCCCTCTTGGGATACAAGACCGTAATTTTCTCGGTGACCAACTGAAAACTGTCGCGATCTCCCGAGCAGATCAATACTTCCATACCGTCTTTCTGCGCTTTTGTTGAGAGAGTGGCCAAAATGTCATCTGCCTCATATCCCTCGAGTTCAAATTGGGAGATATTGAAAGCGCTGACTAGATCGTGAAGAAAAGACATCTGCGATCTAAATTCGTCCGGGGTGGCAGAGCGGGTCGCTTTGTACTCAGGGAAAATCTCAGTACGAAAAGTCTTGCGGGAGACATCAAAGGCCACGGCTATATGAGTTGGTTTCTCCTCCTTAATCAAAGAGATCAACATCGTCGCAAAGCCATAAACAGCGTTCGTGTGCTGGCCAGTGGCTGTTGTGAAATTCTCGGCCGGAAGGGCGTAGAAGGCGCGATAGGCCATGGAGTGACCATCAATAAGAAGTAACCGAGCGCTCATAACCTGCATTCTATGCGACGCGAGATAGACTCAACACTTATGAGCGATCAATCAATACCCGATTATTTGGAAATTTTACGAGAGCGCGGAAGCGGAGCCCTTGATAAGAAAATGGGCATCGTCATCAACGAGGCATCTCCTACCCGACTTGTAGCGACTATGCCGGTAGAGGGAAATACTCAGCCCATAGGTTTGCTGCATGGTGGAGCTAGTGTCGTCCTTGCTGAGAGTCTTGGTTCCATCGGAACGCAACTGCATGCTGGACCTGATCGCAAAGTTGTCGGAGTTGATATCAACGCAACTCATCACAAATCAGCGACTACAGGATTTGTTACAGCAGTGGCCACACCAGTTTCATTGGGAAAAACTTTATGCACCTATGAAATTGTGATTACCAATGATGCTGGTGAGCGAACCTGCACTGCGCGAATCACTTGTCTCATCCTCGCGCAGCGCTAGACCAAAGTTGTGCTATCCGCCTAGATAGGCCTTAGTAACTGCATCATCCTTTGCAAGGTCTGAAGCATTGCCGCTCATCTTGATTCGGCCTGACTCCAGAACATATGCACGATCGGCAACATCCAAAGCAGCTGCAGCATTCTGCTCAATGAGCAAAATCGTTATTCCTTGTTGGCGGATTTTGACAATAGTTTCAAAAATCATGTCCACCAGAACCGGAGCAAGCCCCATGGAGGGTTCATCAAGAAGAAGTAGCTTTGGGGCGCCCATCATTGCTCGCGCAACAGCAAGCATCTGCTGTTCACCGCCGGACATGGTGCCACCCTTTTGCTCATAGCGTTCGCGAAGTCGAGGAAATAGCTCGAGTACCTTTTCGCGATCGGCCTCGATGGCTTCCTTGTCATTTCGCAAGAAAGCACCAAGATCTAAATTCTCCCGAACTGACATGCGAGGAAAGATGCGCCGTCCCTCAGGGGACTGGCATAAGCCCATTGCGACAATCTCATGACCTTCTTTGCCGTCGATGCGTTGGCCTTGAAAGGTAATGGATCCACCTTTTGGCTTAAGCAAACCGGAAATAGTCCGCAAGGTTGTTGATTTGCCGGCTCCATTAGAGCCAATCAAAGTAACGATTTCGCCCTCATTGACCGTAAGAGAAACATCTTTAACGGCCAGAATCGAACCGTATGCAACTTGCAGATCTTTAACTTCAAGAAGAGCGCTCATGCCTTCTCTCCCTTTGCTTTGCCGAGGTAAGCCTCGATCACACGTTGGTTGGATTTAATTTCAGCAGGTGTTCCTTCAGCAATCTTCTCGCCTTGATCCAGTACTGTCACGCGCTCGGATACAGTCATAACAACGCTCATATCGTGTTCGATAAGCAAAATGGAAACATCTTGTTCATCACGCAACTTGTAGACGAAGTTAATGAAAGTAAGTGATTCCTGAGGGTTCATACCTGCAGTTGGCTCGTCAAGGAGAAGAACTTTTGGTTTGAGGGCAAGAGCGCGAGCCACCTCAAGACGGCGTTGATCACCGTATGAAAGATTTCGTGCATACTCCCCTGCCCATTTGCCGATTCCCACAAAGTCCAGAAGTTCGCGAGCACGCTCACGAGACTC
Source organism: uncultured Actinomycetes bacterium (assembly GCA_903924485.1). GTDB lineage: Bacteria > Actinomycetota > Actinomycetes > Nanopelagicales > Nanopelagicaceae > QYPT01. The sequence continues at coordinate 4,582 of CAIYBL010000003.1, read as the reverse complement.
ATGTTCTTCACGGCGCTGATTAGGTGTTCCAAAAATCGTTGCAAGGATCCCTGACTTCAGTTGAGAATGCATGGCGACCATGACATTCTCTTCTGCAGTCATCAGCCCAAAGAGACGAATGTTTTGGAAAGTACGCGCCAAACCACCCGCCGCAATCTTGTGAGGTGGACGAGCTGTGATATCTAAATCTCCAAAGAAAACATTTCCACTGGTTGGCTTGTACAGACCCGTAAGAACGTTGAAGAAGGTTGTCTTACCCGCACCATTTGGACCGATAAGGCTGACAATCTTCCCCTGTGGGATATCAAAGGTCACATTGTTAACGGCGGTAAGTCCGCCAAACTTAACAGTGATGTCTTTAGCTAAAAGTGCGTTTGTCATTAATGAGTACCGCCAATGTTTGCAGAGGTGTCATCGGCTTCATGCAAAATTGCTTTCAGGCGCGACTCAGGGATCATGCCTTCTCGCTTGTAGAGCATCATCAAGATGAGGACGCCTCCAAAGAGAAGGAAGTTATACGAAGGGAAATTTATCGAGGTATTGAATGTGCTATTGACCAGGTCACCAAATGCGGGAAGACCCGTGGAGTTAATCCATGCGACCAGAAGTGCGCCGACCATAACTCCCCAGACATTTCCCATACCGCCCAGAACAACCATCGCAAGCAAAATAATCGAGATCGAGAAATTGAAACGATCAGCGAACACTCCGTTTACGTGCGTAGCAAAAGCAACACCGCCAACACCGCCACTGAATGCGCCGACTGCATAGGCCGCAAGCTTGGTCGTCATAAGTGGAACACCCATCATGCTTGCTGCTAGTTCATCTTCGCGAATGGCAAGCCATGCACGTCCAAGGCGACCCTTACGCAAACGCAATGAAACAAAAACCATCACAGCGGTGAGGAGTACGAAGATTGCAAATTTCCAACTGAAGTCAAAGGGTCCAAGTACTTTTCCAGGAACGCCAATGTTATCTACTGGCGAAATTCCCTTCGTTCCGTTAGATAGATTGAATCCACCAAGATTCTCGCCATTGGTGAAAACCTGCGGAATAATTTCTCCGAAACCCATAGTTACCAAAGCCAAATAGTCACTCTTAAGACGAAGAGTAGGTGCGCCAATGATCATCCCGAAGATCGCACAGATGATTCCACCGATAAATAAGACCGCCCAGAAAGTAACGTGAATACCAGGAGTCTTAAGCGTTTGGTGTGGAGCAAAGATATGGACATTGACTTGGCGGAAAAAAGCCGACATAAACCAACCTGCGCTGTAGCCACCAATTGCCCAGAATGCCACGAAACCTAAATCAAGAAGTCCCGCATACCCAACAACGATGTTGAGTCCGATAGCGCAAATAACCCATACCATCGCTTCGTTGACGGTCGTTGGTGGCAACCATGTCTGGAAAAGCGTCTGTAGCCCATCGGGTAGACGCATCATGATGTAGGTGTAGAAGGTCCAAATACATGCGGCAGCGATCAAAAAGCCGATAGTCCATTTCTTATGGCTAGCGCTCTGCTTCGGAGTCTTTGAGTCTTTGGATTTTCTCTTAAGTATCATCATCAGACTTTCTCTGTAACTGGTTTGCCCAGCAGGCCGGTAGGTCTAAAAGCCATAAGGAGAATCAAGATGGAGAAAACCACAGTTTGCGACCATTGTTGGCCCAATCCGATTGGCAAACCATCATTAAGACCTTGGATTAATCCAATAAGAAGTGCACCTAGAACAGCACCTTGCAGATTTCCAATACCGCCCATGACTGCTGAGGTGAATGCGATGAGACCCAGCTGAAAACCTAAGTTATAGCTGGTGAGGCCACGGGTTTGCTGGAATAGGATTCCAGCGGCGCCAGCAAGTGCTCCACCTAATGCGAATGTGAAGGAAATCGTACGATTGACGTTGATTCCCATGAGACGCGCGGCATCTTGATCTTGCGCAGTTGCACGCATCGCTTTTCCTTGACGTGTTCGTGTAACAATCCAGGACATCAGCAGTAACAATGGTGCCGTTACTGCGAAGGAAATTAAGGTCGTGTATTCGATATTTACACCAGAAATATGAAAGCCACCAGCTGGTAGAACGGTGTTCCACGTCTTGGGGCCAGATCCATTCCAGCGAAGACCGATAAATTGCAAGACAAAGGAGACTCCGACCGCAGTAATCAGAGGTGCAAGTTTCGGCGCTCGCCGCAGACGTCGATAGGCAAATCTCTCAATTCCCACGTTGATGGTGGCAGCAAAAAGCATGACCGTGAGAAGACACATAAGAAATACGCCCCATGCCGCAGGGCCCGAATGCTCTTTATGGAACCAGACTGCAATGAAGTTCGCTGAAAAAACTGCGCTCAACATAAAGAGATCACCGTGTGCAAAATTGATGAGTTCGATAATGCCGTATACGAGCGTGTATCCGAGGGCAATGAGGGCGTAGAGCACGCCATTACTCAGTCCAATCAAGGATGACTGAAAAAATTGAGATGGGGATTTATGAAAGTTAATTCCCAACCAATAGAGAATTCCGAACGTGGCGATGATGCTAAGGCCTCGTTCGAGATACCGTTTGCGATCTTGTCGGGCTTGATAGCCCCCAGTAAATAGTGACACGCGCACCCTCTCAAAACTCTTTCAGTAAGTGGCTCATAGTAATACAAGAAGTCTGGGTAATACAGGAAGTCATGTTCTTAAAGAACATCGGGGTGGGCATTTGCCCACCCCGATGTCTTCATACTTCTTGAGAAACGAACTACTTGACGGTTTGTGCCTTCAAGGTTGTCTCTTGTCCGCCCTTAACGATTTCAATCGTTACATCCTTAGCCAATGTGTCACCTGTCAAGGTGCTGATTGTCAGCGCCTTTCCAAGCACAGATGCAGCTGCTGGGATAGTAATTCCGGAACCGGAGAAGATTGCGTTTGTAACGCCCTTACGTGTTCCGTTTGACTTTGCAATAGCGGCCAAGATGACCTGAACTGCTGCAACGCCGTAGATTGGATAAGACCCGACTGGATCCTTCTTGTATGTGGCCTTGTAGGCCTTAACGAACTTCGCGCCTGCGCCGTTTGGTGCATTCTTAAGAAGAAGTTCTGTTGAAAGACCTGCGAAGGAGAGGTAGGCACCATCTGCTTCTGGCATTGAGTTGAAGTCTGGGTATCCAGTAAATCCATCTGGTGCCATCATCTTTACAGCGGTGTTATTTCCAAGGACCTTGAACTTATCCTTAACAAGCTGAGCGCCGCCGTTATCGAAGATACCGCCGATGTAGAGCATGTCTGGCTTCAATGCAGCGATCTTTGTGAAAAGCGCTGTGAAGTCAGTCTGCTTTGCATCCCAGCCTTCGCCGTATGCGCCACTTGAAAGAACGTTAAGTCCTTGCTTCTTGGCTTCAGTTGTAAATGCCTGTGCAACACCTTGACCGTAGGTCTGAGTATCGTTCAAAACATAAACACTCTTGATGCCAATTGACTTCGCGAACTGTGCAGCAGCTGCGCCCTGAACATCGTCAGTTGTGCAAACACGTGCATAGTTACGTACGCCTGTTGGGTAGTAAACATCTGGCTCGCCTGGGTTCCATGACTTTGTAAGTCCTGGGTTTGTGTTGGCGTCAGAAACCATTGTCATAGCTCCACCTGGTGCTTGGTTAAGAATCGGAACGATGATCTTCGCGCAACCTGAGTTGTATGTACCCATAACGGCAACTTCACTCTTGTTAGCTACGTGTGCTTGTGCATTAGCTGCGCACTTTGCATCATCCCAACCACCCTTGGCAGCTGTTGCATCGTCGTAGATCTTCAACTTAACTGTGAACTTTCCAGCCTTGTAGTTGATCTGCTTCAAGTACAAAGCAATTGCCTTGTTTGTTGAATCATTTGAGTCGAACGATGATCCCTGAAGTGGGAGGTCGGTCGAGATTGTGAGAACTGTTGCTGCGTTAGTCACAGCAGAAGTTGCTACGAGTCCTGTAGTGATCATTGCCACTGCGGCGATGATGCTTACAGCACGAAAACTCTTCTTCATGTAGTGCCTTCCTGTTACTTATGTCCCGGGACAGGGAGGGCGTCAGGTTATCGGGCACATCACCCTGTGGACAAGCCCAAAGCACTCATTTCCGGGGATATAACGAAGTTGTAACCTAGATTTATCTTTCAGGAACGGCAGAGGGCGAAATAACGGCAAGGGCTACCTCTTTCATGCTTAAACGCCTATCCATCGCCGCCCTTTGGATCCAGGAAAAAGCATCCGGTTCGCTCAGATTCAGGGCTGCCATGAGGATCCCTTTGGCGCGGTCGATCAACTTTCGAGTCTCGAGCCGTTCATGTAAATCTGCGACTTCTGCAGCCAGCGAGGTCATCTGCCTATGCCGGCTCATGGCAATTTCCATAGCAGGAACCAGGTCGCTAATCGAGAAAGGTTTCACCACGTAGGCCATTACGCCTGCATCGCGTGCGCGATCCACTAATTCCTTTTGACTAAAAGCGGTCAGCATCAATACAGGGGCGATAGAAATAATTACTTCTGCGGCAGATATTCCATCTAGCACAGGCATCTTTACATCCAGTATTGCTAAGTCAGGTTTGAATTCC
>CAIYBL010000002.1 GCA_903924485.1 uncultured Actinomycetes bacterium | reverse complement strand
GGTAGACACAACGCCTCTAGGCTTATGAAGTGCAAGATAAGTCTTAGTCAAACTGGACTTAATTGTCTCACCATCAACCATTACTTGAGATATTTCTGGGTCAAATTTTGAGCCCATCTCCCGTACGACGTCGCCATTGACGCTGACACGTCCTTCGTGGATGAGCTCATCGGCTCCCCGGCGGCTAGTGATTCCTGCGTCGGCAATGATCTTGTTTAAGCGTACGAGCGCCATGGGGTCCGTCCTAAATAGGCCTTACGTAAGGTGCAGGAGGAGACTCTACCGCGAAAAATGCTCCTACTAAAATTGCTTTAATCGGTTAAGGAGCCCAAGATTTCATCGAGTCGGTCAAGATCTGGAAGGTAGGGAGCCAGTGCAGGAAGGTCTCCCAAGGCGTTGAGTCCGAGTCTTTCTAGGAAATAGCTCGTGGTCTTGTAGAGAATCGCTCCACTCTCATGCTCAATTCCACTCTCCTCTACCAGCCCCCGCGTGACGAGAGTTTTCATAACCGCTTCTACATTTACCCCGCGGATAGCAGAAACTCTGGCCCGTGAGACTGGCTGGCGATAGGCAATTACAGCCAAGGTCTCAAGTGCAGCCTGGGTCAGACGTGATTGTTGACCATCGAGGACAAACTTCTCAACGGCGCTGGAGTACTCCGGGCGACTATAGAAGCGCCATCCCCCATTGACTTGGCGCAATGTGAAGCCATTTTCTTCATAGCCTTGGGAGAGACGTTCGATTGCTTCAACGATCTCATCGATTGTCCTCTCGAGTACCTGTGCCAAGGTGAGCTCAGTTACCGGCTCATCGACGACCATGAGAATCGCCTCTATGGAACGATCAAGTTCAGGATTAGACATTTGTAGGCTCCTCTGTTTCGATAATAGCCGCAGGTAGATCAAATTCCTCGCCGGCACTCACGTCGCCTGCTTCGGTACCGGTCCAACTGATCTGCAACTCCCCAAGGGCAACGACTTGGTCAAAGCGCAGGGCGCCCTGGCGGTAGAGATCCAGCAGAGCCAAGAACCGTGCAACGATCACGAGCGTGCTTTGGGCATCTGCCACCAGATGGCGAAAACTCATTGACTTGGATTTGCGAAGAGCTTCTACTACCCATTTTGCCTCTTCAGCGACGCTAACAAGGGGCATATGCAGGTGCTCAACCGCGACTGCGGGAGTGATCTTGGGGGTCAAGACTCGCTCAGCTATGGCTGCAAAGCGCTCTGGGCCCACTCCTATGAGTACCTCAGGCAATAGGGCAGCTAGCGCTGAATCCAGCGCTACAACGCGTGCGAAGGCTTTATCCTCCAAAAGAATGCGCTCTTGGAAAGTGGAGGCGATTTCTTTGAAAGCTCGATATTGAAGCAATCGGGCAAAGAGCAGATCTCGAGCCTCCAGCAGGGCGAGATCGGTCTCATCTTCAACTTCCCCACTCGGCAATAAACGGGCAGCTTTGAGGTCGAGCAATGTGGCCGCGACGACAAGAAATTCCGTGGCTTGATCGAGTTTCCAACCCTCTCCGGATGCTTCTAATCTGCGAATGAATGAGATGAATTCATCGGTCACTGCGCTGAGGGCGACCTCAGTGATATCCATGCGGTGGCGCGAAATAAGCTGTAGGAGCAGATCAAATGGTCCATCGAAGTTATCTAGGTGGACGGAAAAAGCCCCCGAAACTTCGGCGACTGGCTCTTTCTCGGTAATTTCCACGTGCAAACCGTACTTCACAATCCGACCTTCGTCGCGCACTTGCGCATCAGTTACTCGTTTGCGTAGAGTCCAGCCATAAAGCGGCAGAGAGGCTTCTCGATTGAGCGTTAAATCGACATTTGATAGCGATGTGGCAACAACCTCCACCTTGCTCAAGCGTAAACCAAAGGATTGGCCAGTTCCTGCGCCTCCAACCGAGCATGGCAACGCGATCATTATTCCCATTGTTAATCAAAAGGGCGGCGTGGGTAAAACCACCACGACGATCAACTTAGGTGCATCTCTCGCTGAACTTGGGCGTCGAGTCCTGCTTGTTGATTTCGACCCTCAGGGCGCCCTTTCAGTGGGGCTTGGAGTTAATGCTCACGAGCTTCAACTTGAAGAGACGGTTTATCAAGTCCTCATGGACCCGCTTTCAGATATTGAGAAGATAATTCTCAAGACCTCCGTGCCTGGTATGGATCTTTTGCCGGCCAACAAGGAGTTGGCAACTGCTGAAGTAACTCTCGTCAACGAGATGGGCCGAGAGAACTTCCTCAAACGAACTCTGGCCACGGTTAAGGATTACTACGACATTATTTTGATTGATTGCCAACCTACTTTGGGCCTGTTAACCCTCAATGCTCTCACTGCAGCCGACGGCGTGATCGTCCCTCTTCAATGTGAGTTTTTTGCCTTACGCGGATTTGCTCAACTTCAAGAGAACCTGGAGAAGGTTCGCCTTAATCTCAATCCTTCCCTGAAGTTGATCGGCATTCTTGCGACGATGTACGACAAGAAAACGCTACATAGTCGAGAGGTGCTTGAGCGCATTCTTGAAGCATTCCCTGAATCCGTTTTTGAAACTGTTATTGCACAAACCGTCCGCTTTCCAGAAACCACAGTCGCGGGCGAGCCAATCACAACATACGCAGGAAGTTCAGGTGGAGCTGCGTCATATCGTCGCCTTGCACGTGAACTCATTGCAATAGGAGGAGCACGATGAGTCGCAGAGCAAGTTTGCCAGGGGCCGATGAACTATTTCGTTCCACAACTCCTTCTCTCTCGGCGGTAAGGGATTCCCTTCCTGACTCTTCACCTCTAGCCCCGGTATCTCATGTCCAGACTCCCGCGCCATCACAAAAGAAAGGGGTACGCACCACTCAACGCCGTCGTGTTACCAGTGTTGAACACTCCCCTTCGGGTCGCGAAAAGCATGATGAAAAAATCACGGTGTACCTCTCCCCTGAAGAGTTATTCGATCTGGATCAAGCTCGCTTAATTTTGCGAGGAGATTTGGGTCTTGCCGCCGATCGCGGAAGAATCGTTCGCGAGTCAATCGCTGTAATAATTGCAGACCTTCAAGCCAAAGGTGATCAAAGTATTCTCGCCCGACGTCTTCGAGGTCAGTAACTTCTATTTTCTAGCCCGCGGATGGGCAGTGCTATAGGTTTCGCGAACCTTGTCGATAGTGATCAACGTATAAATCTGTGTGGTCGTGACTGATGCATGGCCGAGTAGTTCTTGAACAACACGAATGTCGGCGCCCCCATCTAATAGATGCGTTGCATACGAGTGCCGAAATACGTGGGGTGAAACGTGACTCTCTACGCCCGCTGACTTTGCTGCTTCTAACACGATTGCCCAGGCAGATTGACGACTCAATCGCGTTCCCCGTTGGTTGAGAAATAACGCACTCGATGCCTTCGCGGATTTCTTCGCTAAATCAGGCCTTATTCGTGTTAAATAATCGGCAATCGCAGCGCTAGCAAAAGAACCCAGAGGGACAATTCTTTCTTTACCTCCCTTGCCGCGTAACTTAACTGTTTCAACGTCATGCTCTTGGCTTTTAAATTTATGTATATCTGCAATATCGAGCCCGACGATCTCACTGACTCGAGCCCCACTGCCATACAACACTTCCAAAAGCGCTCGATCTCTCAACGTCACCGGTTGCCCTGGTTTAAATGCAGCATCAATGAGAGCGAGCATCTCGGAAATTGTTAACGCCTTCGGTAGGCGACGAGAAGCAGAAAACTTCTCCAGATCCGTAGTCGGATCAATGAATCCCTTCTCCCTTGACAGGTACCTAAAGAAACCTCGCAAAGCCGAAATCATTCGAGAGATGCTTGCTTGCGAATAACCTCGTTCAACAAGCACTCCTCGATACGAAAGGATTGCTGACTCCCCCACTGCCTCAAGGAGGAAGTGGGAATCCTTGAGGAATTGCGCGAAAACTCGAAGATCTCGTTCGTATGCTGATAACGTATTTTCAGCAAGACCTCGTTCAACACGAAGATGATCGAGAAAGTTTCTCTGCTCTATCGCGAAATCCATAGGATCAATCAGCTAGGAAGCAATCGAATGCGTTGGGTAATTATGAGCGACTGCTACCGCTTCATAATAAACTTTTCCGTCATGAACATTCAGTCCTCGAGCCAGCGCGGGATCGGCTTTGAGGGCATCAACCCAGCCGTGTGCCGCTAGCGACAATGCATAAGGCAGTGTCGCATTCGTGAGAGCGTATGTTGAAGCAACTGGGACTGCGCCAGGCATATTAGCTACACAGTAGAAAATACTTCCATGGACCATGAATGTTGGTTCGCCATGGGTGGTTGCACGGGAATCTTCGAAGCACCCACCTTGGTCAATTGCGATATCAACGAGAACCGAACCAGGTTTCATGCCTTTGACCTGTTCGTTGCTCACTAACTTTGGTGCTTTCGCGCCGTGCACGAGAACCGCGCCAACGACGAGATCGGCATTTGAAACTTCGCGGGCGATGGCATGACGAGAGGCGGCCAATGTTTTAATTCGTCCACCATAAGTAGTATCGATAAACTGCAAACGCGAAATGCTTCGATCCACCACTGTTACATCTGCTCCCATGCCTACAGCTATAACCGCTGCGTTAAGTCCGGCAACGCCACCACCAATGACGACTACCTTGCCTGGTGCAACACCTGGAACGCCTCCAAGTAAGACCCCTCTTCCGCCGTGTGGCTTTTGAAGGGCAGTTGCGCCGACCTGCGTGGCCATGCGACCAGCAACCTCGCTCATTGGAGCCAACAGTGGCAGTTGACCGTTAAGTTCAACTGTCTCATAGGCAATGGCGGTTATTCCACTTGCTATCAGGGCGTCCGTGCATTCCTTAGAAGCGGCAAGATGCAGGTAAGTAAAAAGTATTTGTCCTTTGCGCATTTTGGGATATTCACTCGCAATAGGTTCCTTCACTTTAAGAATGAGGTCAGCCTGTTGCCACACTAAATCAGAACCCTGAAGAATCTGCGCACCTTGGGCGACAAAGTCAGCATCCGTAATAGAAGATCCGAGCCCTGCACCCGCCTCGATAAGAACGGTGTGACCTGCATGAACGAATTCGCTTACTCCTTCTGGGGTGATAGCAATTCTGGATTCTTGACTCTTGATCTCTTTTGGGACACCAACGATCATGACGACTCCTATAGGCACGCTTGGGTTAAGTATTTGAAAGGATACTCGAAAGTATTGAGGTACTAGACCTTCTGCGCCTTGAGGGCTGCCTCTATTAACCCGAAAAACAAAGGATGGGGTCTCGTTGGTCGCGAGCGAAACTCAGGATGTGCCTGGGTACCGACGTAGTAAGGATGTACTTCTTCTGGTAGTTCGACGAATTCGACTAAATCTCTCTCGACGAACATACCGCTAAATCTCAAGCCCGCGTCTGATAGCTGTTTGCGATATCCATTATTGACTTCGTATCTATGTCGATGCCTTTCAGAAACTTCCAACGCACCATAAGTTTTGGCAACAATAGAACCTGGTTCCAACTGAGCAAGGTAGAGACCTAACCTCATAGAACCACCCATATCCGCCTCACCCGCAACAATCGCATGCTGACCCTGCATCGTAGAGATGACTGGGGACTTGGTATCAGGTTCAAACTCTGCCGAGTTTGCATCCAGGATCCCCGCTAAATTTCGCGCTCCCTCAATCACCATACATTGCAATCCTAAACATAGGCCCAACGTTGGTATTTTGTTTTCGCGAGCAAATGTAAGAGCTCCAACTTTTCCTTCAATACCGCGCACGCCAAATCCTCCTGGGACGCAAATAGCATCTACATCGCCAAGTTGAGCAAGTGCGCCCGCAGGAGTTTCACATTCATCACTTGCGACCCATTTAATTTCTACCTTGGCATTATTTCCGAAGCCACCGGCTCGAAGTGCTTCAGTAACAGAAAGATAAGCATCCGGTAGATCAATATATTTTCCGACCAGGGCTACCTTCACGTGGTGAGCAGGATGATGAACTTTCTGGAGAAGGCCCTCCCACTCAGTCCAATCAACATCCTTGAATGGAAGACCTAGTCGACGCACTACATATGCATCCAGGCCCTCGGAGTGGAGAACTTTTGGAATGTCGTAAATAGAAGGTGCATCAACGGCGGCAACTACCGCCTCCAGATCAACGTCGCACATTAACGAAATCTTCTTTTTGACAGCGGCCGGGATTTCTCGGTCAGAGCGAATCACGATTGCATCAGGTGCGATTCCGATACTTCGAAGTGCCTGCACGCTGTGTTGTGTTGGTTTAGTTTTCAACTCACCTGATGGGCCGATGTAGGGCACAAGTGAAACGTGAACATAGAAAACATTCTCGCGACCCACTTCTTGGCGGATCTGCCTTGCTGCCTCTAAAAATGGTTGCGATTCAATATCGCCAACGGTTCCACCAACTTCAGTGATAACGATGTCTATGTCAGGTGAAGCCATTGCTCGAATACGTTCTTTAATTTCGTTGGTTATATGAGGAATAACCTGAACGGTCTCACCTAGGTACTCCCCACGACGCTCACGTGCGATCACACGGGAATACACTTGACCAGTTGTCACATTTGCCGAACCATGCAAATTCGTATCAAGAAAACGCTCATAGTGGCCAATATCTAAATCGGTCTCGGCGCCATCGTCGGTAACAAAAACCTCGCCGTGCTGAAAAGGATTCATCGTGCCTGGATCGACGTTGAGATACGGATCCAACTTCTGCATAGTTACGCGCAGCCCACGAGATCGGAGTAATCTTCCCAAACTTGATGCGGTGAGACCTTTTCCGAGGCTTGAAGCCACGCCTCCGGTTACAAATAAGTGTTTCGTCACATGTGTCTGGCCCATGGAAGACCAACCTACCATCAAAAACCCAGAGTCTTCTTATCCCCGCATTGCCAGAAGTTCCGTGGCGTGCTCCTTGGC
>CAIYBL010000001.1 GCA_903924485.1 uncultured Actinomycetes bacterium | reverse complement strand
TCTATAAACTCAATTTAGATCGTGGTGCTGATTGGGGTTCACTGTGGTTGGCGTTCAGCCAACTTGGTCTAGGACTGACTAACTTAAATTATTTATCAGTGCTTCTATTGTTGATTGGTTTGACCGCGATTTCAGTTTTCCTCTTTGAAATAAGGACCACGCCAACGCTGGCCTCAATTGCATTCATCGTGCTTGCGACCGTAATGGTTGCGAGCAAGGTGTACTCGCCGCAATATGTTCTTTGGTTAACACCACTTGCAGTTATTGCCCTGACTAGCGCCAAAGATCTCCCGTCCTTTTGGATGTGGCAAGGTGGTGAAATTATTTATCACATCGCAATCTGGCAACACCTTGCCCTAGTTACAAAGGCGCACTTCGGCCTGCCCGCCGGGGGCTATGCCATACTGACGCTTCTGCGTATCGCCACAACCTTGTACTTCATCGGGATACTGGGAAAACGGGCCTTACAGGCCCGAAATCCACAAGGCTCCATCGCCGATTTACTCTTTGAGGCCTCCAAGCCCTACCCTTAACCCTCTTGAACCGGCAATTATTGTCAGTACAGGAAAGCACTAACCCTCCTGTCACGGAAATACCGTGGCCGTCTTAGTCCAGAGGAGGTCGGGTTAACGCATGCGTCACTACGAACTTATGGTCATTCTTGATCCAGAACTTGAAGAACGTACAGTCACTCCAAGCCTTGAAACATACTTAAAGATTATTAAAGATAGCGGTGGAACCGTCAACAAGCTCGACTTGTGGGGCCGTCGCCGTATGTCTTTCGAAATCATGAAAAAAGGCGAAGGTATCTACGCAGTTATCGATATGAACTGCGAACCAGCTGCAATCAAAGAGTTAGATCGTCAACTCAATTTGAATGAAGCGATTCTGCGCACCAAAGTTATACGCCCAGAAAAATAAGCACGGACTCCACGAGTAGAGAGATGAGGAAATAAAATGGCAGCAGGAGATACAACAATCACAATGATTGGCAACTTAGTTGACGATCCGGAGCTACGTTTCACACCGTCAGGTGCGGCCGTTGCAAAGTTTCGTGTTGCGTCAACACCTCGCTATTTAGATAAGCAAACTAATGAGTGGAAAGATGGCGAGAGTCTTTTTCTACAGTGTCAGATCTGGCGTCAAGCAGCTGAAAATGTTGCAGAGTCACTGACTAAAGGAATGCGCGTCATCCTTTCTGGTCGATTGAAGCAACGTTCTTACGAAACTAAAGAGGGCGAAAAGCGCACAGTCTTTGAGGTAGAAGTAGATGAAGTCGGTCCATCACTACGTAACGCAACAGCTAAGGTCACAAAGACTCAGCGCGCTGCCGGTACAAGTGGCGGATTCTCAGCACCAGCTGCGAGCGAATCATTTACCGAAGATCCATGGGCTGCAGCATCGTCAACACCAGCAGCTGGCGGTGGTTGGGGAACCTCAACAACCGACGAGCCTCCGTTTTAAATCAACCTATCCATCCATTCCTAGCTTTAAAAACTAGGGCCCGAAAAGGAGCACCACAATGGGAGCAAGAAATAATAAGGCTCTACGCGAGCCAAAGAATAAGGGCGCAAAAGCCGCTGCCCTGAACAAAAAGTTTAAAAAGAAGCCTTGCAGCTTCTGTCAGCAGAAGGTCACCTATATCGATTACAAAGATATCGCGACCCTTCGCAAGTACATCTCTGACCGCGGCAAAATCCGCGCTCGCCGCGTTACTGGTGCATGCACTCAGCACCAACGCTCGATCGCAACTGCAGTCAAGAACAGCCGTGAAGTAGCGTTACTTCCTTACACATCTTCAGCGAAATAAGGGGGAATCATTTATGA